>NZ_JBXARP010000014.1:0-1226 GCF_058808375.1 Caulobacter sp. GW821-FHT11E10 | reverse complement strand
GATGGCCAAGGAAAAGTTCGAACGCACTAAGCCGCACTGCAACATCGGCACGATTGGTCACGTTGACCATGGCAAGACGACGTTGACGGCCGCGATCACGATCACGCTGGCGAAGACGGGCGGCGCGACCGCCAAGAACTACGCCGACATCGACGCCGCGCCGGAAGAAAAGGCCCGCGGCATCACGATCAACACGGCTCACGTCGAGTATGAGACGGCCAACCGTCACTATGCTCACGTCGACTGCCCCGGCCACGCCGACTACGTGAAGAACATGATCACGGGCGCGGCTCAGATGGACGGCGCGATCCTGGTGGTTTCGGCCGCCGACGGTCCGATGCCGCAGACGCGCGAGCACATCCTGCTGGCCCGTCAGGTCGGCGTGCCGGCGCTGGTCGTCTACATGAACAAGGTCGACCTGGTCGACGACGAAGAGCTGCTGGAACTGGTCGAGATGGAAGTGCGCGAGCTGCTTTCGTCGTACGAGTTCCCGGGCGACGACATTCCGATCACCAAGGGCTCGGCCAAGGTGGCGATCGACGGCGGCAACCCCAAGATCGGTGAAGAGTCGATCCTGGCGCTGATGGCCACGGTGGACGCCTACATCCCGCAGCCGGAACGTCCGATCGACCTGCCGTTCCTGATGCCGGTCGAAGACGTGTTCTCGATCTCGGGCCGCGGCACGGTTGTGACCGGTCGTATCGAAAAGGGCATCGTCAAGGTCGGCGAAGAAGTTGAAATCGTCGGCATCCGTCCGGTCCAGAAGACGACCTG
Source organism: Caulobacter sp. GW821-FHT11E10 (assembly GCF_058808375.1). NCBI lineage: Bacteria > Pseudomonadati > Pseudomonadota > Alphaproteobacteria > Caulobacterales > Caulobacteraceae > Caulobacter > Caulobacter sp. GW821-FHT11E10. Next base: position 452 of record NZ_JBXARP010000014.1, on the reverse strand, counting down.
CACGGGCGTCGAAATGTTCCGCAAGCTGCTGGACCAAGGTCAAGCCGGCGACAACGTGGGCGTGCTGCTGCGCGGCACCAAGCGTGAAGACGTCGAGCGCGGCCAAGTGCTGTGCAAGCCGGGTTCGATCACGCCGCACACCAAGTTCGTGGCCGAAGCCTATATCCTGGGCAAGGAAGAAGGCGGCCGTCACACGCCGTTCTTCACCAACTACCGTCCGCAGTTCTACTTCCGCACGACCGATGTCACCGGCATCATCAAGCTGAAGGAAGGCGTGGAAATGATCATGCCGGGCGACAACGCCGAGCTGGACGTCGAGCTGATCACCCCGATCGCCATGGACCAAGGCCTGCGCTTCGCCATCCGCGAAGGCGGCCGCACGGTCGGCGCCGGCGTGGTTGCGAAGATCGTCGAGTAATCTCGAAACGATCTAGCTTCGGCTGACAATGCGA
>NZ_JBXARP010000013.1:0-2804 GCF_058808375.1 Caulobacter sp. GW821-FHT11E10 | reverse complement strand
CCCCCCTGGTAGGTTTGGATTTGGTTTTGTTTAGCCGAGGATCGGGGCGCTGGACGGGGCGTAGACACCGATGATGTCGACGTTGTGGGTTGCGCCGTCGGCCAGGTCGGTGAGGAAGGCCTCGTTGGCCAGGGCGTACTTGCCGACGTCGGCCTTGGCGGCTTCGGCCAGCAGCCAGCCGACCATGGCGGCCTTGGTGCCCAGGTCGTCGTGGCCGTAGCTGGCGAAGTAGGTCGCCCGCGTGCCGCCGCCGACCGTGCCGTCGAGGATCAGGTGGATCTTCTCGTCGGTGGCGCCGGCCGAACCGAAGATCTCGGCATAGGCCTTCTTGGTGGCGTCGAACAGGCTCAGCGAGCCGTAGCTGGCCGTGAACGCGGCCTTGCCGGCGCCGTCGTGACCCAGATTGACCGCGAAGTTGATGTAGCGGTTCTCGAGGTTGAACGACTGGTAGTAGGCGCTGTTGAGGTTGTTGGGGTTGGGGCCGTCAGCCGCCACCAGGTAGTCGATACCCGCTTCGCTGGGGATCTTGCCGGTGAAGAACTGGTAGCTCAGCGTCGCCACCGAGGTGGTGCCGTCGGCCAGGTCGACGACCTGGGTCAGGGCCTGGCTGTAGGACAGCTCGCCGGTGGCCAGCTTTTCCAGCAGGCTCAGCATCAGCGGCGCGTCCTTGGCCGTCACCGGACCGTCCATGATGTTCTCATAGGCGGTCTGGAGGTTGGCCGCGTCGGCTTGACCTTGGGCCGGGGTCGGCGAGGCGTTGTAGCTGGCCGCGCCGCTGGTGCCGACATTGCCGGCCGAGTCGGTCACCGAGGCCGTCAGGCTGTGGGGACCCGAGGCGGGCATGGTGGCGCTGACGCTGAAGGTGCCGTCAGCGGCCACGACGCCCGTGCCCAGGGTGACCGAGCCTTCACGGATGGTCACCGTGCGACCCACTTCCGACAGACCGGCGGTGCCGGTGACGGCGGCCGTCAGGCCCGGGCCGACCGCGCCGGTGATGGTCACCGTCGGGGCGACCGTGTCCAGGGTCAGGTTGATGACGTTGCTGGACACGCCGGCGATCTGGGCCGTCAGGACGTGCAGGCCGTCAGCGCCCAGGTCGCCCGATTGGACGGTCCACGAGCCGTTGGCTTGCACCACGCCGGTGCCGCGGATCGTGCCGCCTTCCAGCAGGGTGATGGTCTGGCCGGCCTGGCTGGCGGTGGCCGTACCGCTGACCAGCGGGGTGCTGTCGTTGGTGATGCCGCCGTTGCCGATGATCACCACGCCGGTTTCGTCAGCGTCGGTGACCCGCACGCCCAGGGCCTTGGTCACGGCGTTGCCCGCCGCGTCGGTGGCCGTCAGCGTCACCCGGTAGAAGTTGCTGCCGTCGGCGCTGGTCGGCGCCTCGAAGTTCGGCGGCGACTTGAAGGTCAGAGCCCCCGTGGTCGGGTTCAGGTCGAACACGCCCGCATCGACGCCGCTCAGGCTGTAGGCCACGGCGGTCGCGTCGGTGGCGGTGGCCGTATAGACCGTGCCGCCGCCGTTCTCGCCGAAGATCACCAGGTCGCCCGAGGTGATCACCGGAGCCAGGGTGTCGATCGTCACGCTGTAGCTCGCCGCGGCGCTGACATTGCCCGCCAGATCGACCGCCGTCGCCGTGAGGGTGTGAGCCCCCACGCTCAGGGCCGAGGTCGCGAACGTCCAGTCACCGTCGACATTGGCCGTGGCCGTGCCCAGCACCGTGGCGCCTTCGCGGATGGTCACGGTGGCGCCGGCTTCGGCCGTGCCCGACAGGGTCGGGGTGGTGTCGTTGGTGGCGCCGCCGTTGGCCACGCCGCCCAGCACCGGACCCACGTCGTCGATCGCGCCGATCGTCGGCGTCGCGGCCGAGGTGTCGACATTGATCGTGTAGGTCGTCGAGGCGGCGCTGATGTTGCCGGCCGCGTCGGTGGCCGTCGCCGTCAGACCGTGGGCCCCCACCGCCAGGGCGGCGGTGGTGAACGACCAGGCGCCGGCGCCGTTGGCCGTGGCCGTGCCCAGCAGGGTGGCGCCGTCATAGATCGACACCGTCGCGTTGGCCTCGGCCGTGCCCGACAGGGTCGGGGTGGTGTCGTTGGTCCACCAGCCGCTGGCCACCGAACCGGTCACCGGCAGCACGTCGTCGCTGATGGTGGCGATGGTCGGGGCGACCGGAGCGGTGGTGTCGACGGTGACCGTGAAGGCCGCCGAAGCGCCGCTGATGTTGCCCGCCGCGTCCGTGGCCGTCACCGTCAGGCTGTGAGCCGCTTGGCTCAGAGCGCTGGTGGTGTAGGTCCAGGCGCCGGCGCCGTTGGCCGTCGTCGTGCCCAGCAGGGTGGCGCCGTCATAGACCGACACCGTCGCATTGGCCTCGGCCGTGCCCGACAGGGTCGGGGTGGCGTCGTTGGTGAAGCCGCCGTTGGCCACCGCGCCCGCCACCGGGGTGACGTCGTCGTTGAGGCCGGCGATCGCCGGGGTGGTCGGCGCGGTGGTGTCGATGCTGACGTTGTAGACACCCGAGGCCAGGCTGACATTGCCCGCCGCGTCCGTGGCCGTCGCCGTCAGGGCGTGGTCGCCCTGCAGCAGGACCGTGGTCGTGTAGCTCCAGGCGCCGGCGCCGTTGGCCGTGGCCGTGCCCAGCAGGACCGCGCCATCATAGATGCTGATGATCGCATTGGCCTCGGCCGTGCCCGACAGGGTCGGGGTGGTGTCGTTGCTGAAGCCGTTGTTGGCCACAGCGCCGCTGACCGGGTCGACATTGTCGGCCACGCCCGTGATCGACGGCGCGTCCGGGGCCACCAGGTCGA
>NZ_JBXARP010000012.1:0-5625 GCF_058808375.1 Caulobacter sp. GW821-FHT11E10 | reverse complement strand
CCTTGGGTGCGGGGACAGGATTTGAACCTGTGACCTTCAGGTTATGAGCCTGACGAGCTACCGGGCTGCTCCACCCCGCGTCAGGGTGTTTTTGAGATTGTGGGCAGGGTTTGGACTTAAGATCTGAAGATATCCTTTTGGCGGACCTGGCGGCGACCTACTCTCCCGCGCCTTGAGACGAAGTACCATTGGCCCAGGGGGACTTAACGACCGAGTTCGGAATGGGATCGGGTGGGGAACCCCCGGCAAAGCCACCAGGTCAGCGAAAAGGATATCATTCGCTCCATTTCTGGAGCGAAGATTTAAGAAGAAGACATCAGTGTCTGAAGTAGAGCCATGCGTTGCATGGGTTTGACTGAAGAACGATCAAGCCTATCGAGCTATTAGTACCGGTAAGCTCCATGCGTCGCCGCACTTCCACACCCGGCCTATCAACGTGGTGGTCTTCCACGGCTCTCAGCGAGACCTTGTTTTGAGGTTAGTTTCCCGCTTAGATGCTTTCAGCGGTTATCTAGTCCACACTTAGCTACCCTGCTGCACAGCTGGCGCCATGACAGGTCCACCAGAGGTGTGTCCATCCCGGTCCTCTCGTACTAGGGACAGATCCTCTCAAGTCTCGTACACCCACGGCAGATAGGGACCAAACTGTCTCACGACGTTCTGAACCCAGCTCACGTACCACTTTAATCGGCGAACAGCCGAACCCTTGGGACCTGCTCCAGCCCCAGGATGTGATGAGCCGACATCGAGGTGCCAAACTTTGCCGTCGATATGGACTCTTGGGCAAAATCAGCCTGTTATCCCTAGAGTACCTTTTATTCGTTGAGCGATGGCCCTTCCACGCAGGACCACCGGATCACTATGGCCGACTTTCGTCTCTGCTCGACTTGTCAGTCTCGCAGTCAGGCGGGCTTATGCCATTGCACTCGACGACCGATTTCCGACCGGTCTGAGCCCACCATCGCGCGCCTCCGTTACACTTTGGGAGGCGACCGCCCCAGTCAAACTGCCCGCCACGCCATGTCCCGGACCCGGATAACGGGCCGCGGTTAGACGTCAACAACAATAAGGGTGGTATTTCAAGGATGGCTCCCCCGAGACTGGCGCCCCGGATTCATAGCCTCCCACCTATCCTACACATGTTGTTGCTAACGCCAAGGCGAAGCTGCAGTAAAGGTTCATAGGGTCTTTCCGTCTGACCGCGGGAACCCCGCATCTTCACGGGGAATTCAATTTCGCTGAGCCTGTGCTGGAGACAGTGGGGAAGTCGTTACGCCATTCGTGCAGGTCGGAACTTACCCGACAAGGAATTTCGCTACCTTAGGACCGTTATAGTTACGGCCGCCGTTTACCTGGGCTTCAATTCAGAGCTTGCACCCCTCCTTTTAACCTTCAGGCACCGGGCAGGCGTCAGACCCTATACGTCGCCTTGCGGCTTCGCAGAGCCCTGTGTTTTTGATAAACAGTCGCTACCCCCTGGCTTGTGCCACTCTCATCTGGTTGCCCAAAAGAGAGTCACGCTTATCCCGAAGTTACGCGTGCAATTTGCCGAGTTCCTTCAGCACAGTTCTCTCAAGCGCCTTGGTATACTCTACCTGCCCACCTGTGTCGGTTTCGGGTACGGTCTCCGTTGGAGTTATTTCCAGGGACCTGTTCACTGCCGGGAGCAATCCAATAAGCCCCGACAATTTACCAGATCCGTCACTTCCAACTGGTTCAGGAATATTCACCTGATTCCCATCGACTACGCCTTTCGGCCTCGCCTTAGGGGCCGACTAACCCTGCGCAGATTAGCTTTACGCAGGAACCCTTGGGCTTTCGGCGAGAGGGTCTCTCACCCTCTTTATCGCTACTCATGTCAGCATTCTCACTTCCGATACCTCCAGCAAGGCTCACGCCTCACCTTCATCGGCTTACGGAACGCTCCGCTACCGCGTGCACAAAGTGCACACCCATACCTTCGGCGACTGGCTTGAGCCCCGTTACATTTTCCGCGCAGGTTCGCTTGACCAGTGAGCTGTTACGCTTTCTTTAAATGATGGCTGCTTCTAAGCCAACATCCTGGTTGTCAAAGCAAACCCACATCGTTTCCCACTTAGCCAGTACTTGGGGGCCTTAGATGATGGTTAGGGTTGTTTCCCTTTTCACGACGGACGTTAGCACCCGCCGTGTGTCTCCCGGATAGTTCTCTTGGGTATTCGGAGTTTGATTAGAATTGGTACAGCTCGCGCCGCCCGCATCCATTCAGTGCTCTACCCCCCAAGGAATACGTCCGAGGCACTACCTAAATAGTTTTCGCGGAGAACCAGCTATGTCCAGGTTTGATTGGCCTTTCACCCCTATCCACAAGTCATCCGAGAATTTTTCAACATTCACCGGTTCGGTCCTCCAGTAAGTGTTACCTTACCTTCAACCTGCTCATGGATAGATCACCTGGTTTCGGGTCGTCATGCGACGTACTTATTCGCCCTATTCAGACTCGCTTTCGCTGCGCCTACACCTAACGGCTTAAGCTTGCACGGCACATGAAGTCGCTGACCCATTATACAAAAGGTACGCCGTCACCACGCGCGGTGGCTCCGACTGCTTGTAGGCTTCCGATTTCAGGATCTGTTTCACTCCCCTTGTCGGGGTGCTTTTCACCTTTCCCTCACGGTACTTGTTCGCTATCGGTCATTGAGGAGTACTTAGGCTTGGAGGGTGGTCCCCCCATGTTCAGACAGGATTTCACGTGTCCCGCCCTACTCGAGTCTGTCGCTATTTGACGCTTACGGGGCTATCACCCACTATGGCTGTGTTTCCCAACACATTCAGCTTTATGTCACGACAGCACTGGCCTGGTCCCGGTTCGCTCGCCACTACTACGGGAGTCTCGGTTGATGTCCTTTCCTCCGGGTACTGAGATGTTTCAGTTCCCCGGGTTTGCTTAATGAACCCTATGTATTCAGGTCATTATACCTCTTCTGATCAACCAATCCTCGTCCCGGCCGAAGCCGAAACAAAGTTGGGTGACCATAAAGGTGGGTTTCCCCATTCGGAGATAGCCGGATCAAAGGGTGCTCGCGCCTCCCCGGCTCTTATCGCAGCGTGCCACGTCCTTCATCGCCTCTCAATGCCAAGGCATCCGTCAGAAGCCCTTATGCGCTTGATCGTTCTCAGCAAAACCCATGCATAATCGACCCTAGCCGCATCTCGCGGGAAGGGTTCGAGCATGAGCTCTACCTTTAGTCAGACAATGATGTCTTCTTAAGTCCATCCTTAAACCAGGTCCGTATCCCAGGGGTGAGCTACGGTTGGCGGAGGAACCCTGCCTTCACAATGTCATTTCGCATCGACGCTAGGCGTCGATGCAAACTTGATCATTCCTCGATCGCGTTACCATCCTTCCGAATGAAGAGATGGTGGAGCCAGACGGATTCGAACCGACGACATCCTGCTTGCAAAGCAGGCGCTCTACCAACTGAGCTATGGCCCCTCACACTCGGTGTGAGTTGCTAAGCCAGGAGAGCCTGGGTCGGTTGCGCGTCCATGTAGGAGAGAGTGGTAGGCCCGATAAGACTTGAACTTATGACCTCACGCTTATCAAGCGTGCGCTCTAACCAACTGAGCTACGGGCCCATAGGCCGCATAGACCAGATCCAAGGCCTAAGGCCTCGACCCGCTCCTGGGCTCGCGATCGCCTCGATCACCTAACGGCGATCAAGGAGTGGAAAGAGAAACGAAGACGGCGGCAATCCGCTCATTTGTGTGCGTCTAGCGCACTAATTGGAGCCTCAATAGCTTCGTGAGAAGCTGGAGAAGCATCCTTAGAAAGGAGGTGATCCAGCCGCAGGTTCCCCTACGGCTACCTTGTTACGACTTCACCCCAGTCGCTGACCCTACCGTGGTCGCCTGCCTCTCTTGCGAGTTAGCGCAGCGCCTTCGGGTAAAGCCAACTCCCATGGTGTGACGGGCGGTGTGTACAAGGCCCGGGAACGTATTCACCGCGGCATGCTGATCCGCGATTACTAGCGATTCCAACTTCATGCTCTCGAGTTGCAGAGAACAATCCGAACTGAGACGACTTTTAGGGATTGGCTCCCCCTCGCGGGATTGCAGCCCTCTGTAGTCGCCATTGTAGCACGTGTGTAGCCCACCTTGTAAGGGCCATGAGGACTTGACGTCATCCCCGCCTTCCTCCGGATTAACTCCGGCAGTACGATTAGAGTGCCCAGCCAAACCTGATGGCAACTAATCGCGAGGGTTGCGCTCGTTGCGGGACTTAACCCAACATCTCACGACACGAGCTGACGACAGCCATGCAGCACCTGTGTCCCAGTCCCCGAAGGGAAAACCACATCTCTGTGGCGGTCCGGGCATGTCAAAAGGTGGTAAGGTTCTGCGCGTTGCTTCGAATTAAACCACATGCTCCACCGCTTGTGCGGGCCCCCGTCAATTCCTTTGAGTTTTAATCTTGCGACCGTACTCCCCAGGCGGAGTGCTTAATGCGTTAGCTGCGTCACCGACATGCATGCATGCCGACAACTAGCACTCATCGTTTACGGCGTGGACTACCAGGGTATCTAATCCTGTTTGCTCCCCACGCTTTCGAGCCTCAGCGTCAGTAACGGACCAGTATGTCGCCTTCGCCACTGGTGTTCTTCCGAATATCTACGAATTTCACCTCTACACTCGGAGTTCCACATACCTCTTCCGTACTCAAGACTGCCAGTATCAAAGGCAATTCCAAGGTTGAGCCCTGGGCTTTCACCTCTAACTTAACAGTCCGCCTACGCTCCCTTTACGCCCAGTAATTCCGAGCAACGCTAGCCCCCTTCGTATTACCGCGGCTGCTGGCACGAAGTTAGCCGGGGCTTCTTCTCCGGGTACCGTCATTATCGTCCCCGGTGAAAGAATTTTACAATCCTAAGACCTTCATCATTCACGCGGCATGGCTGCGTCAGGCTTTCGCCCATTGCGCAAGATTCCCCACTGCTGCCTCCCGTAGGAGTTTGGGCCGTGTCTCAGTCCCAATGTGGCTGATCATCCTCTCAGACCAGCTACTGATCGTAGCCTTGGTGAGCCTTTACCTCACCAACTAGCTAATCAGACGCGGGCCGCTCTAATGGCGATAAATCTTTCCCCCGAAGGGCTTATCCGGTATTAGCTCAAGTTTCCCTGAGTTGTTCCGAACCAAAAGGCACGTTCCCACGTGTTACTCACCCGTCCGCCACTAATCCCGAAGGATCCGTTCGACTTGCATGTGTTAGGCCTGCCGCCAGCGTTCGCTCTGAGCCAGGATCAAACTCTCAGGTTGAGTTGACCGCTAACACAGACTTCAGAGACTAGGGGAAAACCCAATCTCCGGTTCTGGTTTGCATAGTATCTTGACGAGTTCCCAATCACATCGATGAAATGAAACCGAAGTTTCAGTCCATGATATTCATGGTGTCTTCAAGAGACCGCATTTGTCAGCGTTCGAGATGAACCTTTCAGTCCATCGCCAGAAAGCCGCCGCCTGCGTTTCTCTTTCCAAATCAACAATGTCAAAGACCCGAACCAACCTTCCGGCCAGCCCATCGTTTAGCGCCCGATGTCGGCGGAGGCGGCTATCTATCCAACCTCGTTTTCCGTGTCAAATCGTTT
>NZ_JBXARP010000011.1:0-186980 GCF_058808375.1 Caulobacter sp. GW821-FHT11E10 | reverse complement strand
TGTGGGGGCTATGCGGCCTATGCCGAGCTGCCCCCTCCGGCCCTCTGGGCCACCTCCCCCAAAGGGGGAGGATCTTATGCGTACGCTCCCCACCCGTGGCGGACCTTTGACAGCTCTAACGTCGCGAGTCCGGGCCGCCTATTCCACGTCCCAGGCGTAAGCCTTGTCCAGCCAGTCCCCCAGACGGCCATCCGGCCGCGCCAGGCCGTGGATGCGGGTCATCTCGTTTTCCGACAGCGCGAAGTCGAGGATGTCGAAGTTCTCCTCGATCCGCTTGGGATTGCTGGTGCGGGGGATGGCGATGACGCCCTGCTGGATCAGCCAGCGCAGGGTGACCTGGCCGGGCGTCTTGCCGTGGGCGCGGCCGATCTCGATCAGGGTCGCATCCTCGGCGACCTTGCCCTGGGCCAGGGGCGACCAGGCGGTGATCGAGGTTCCCAGCGCGTGGGCCTTGGCGATCAGGGTCTTGAGGGAGAGGTAAGGGTGATATTCGACCTGGTCGGTGGCGATCGGGGCCTCCGACAGCTTGGAAGCCTCTTCCAGCAGGGCCGAGGGGAAGTTCGACAGGCCGATGGCGCGGGTCAGGCCGCGCGAGCGGACCTCGTTCAGGGCCTTCAGCGTCTCGGCCAGCGGCACGTCCGGCTTGGGCCAGTGCAGCAGCAGGAGGTCGACGTGGTCGACGCCCAGCTTTTCCAGGCTCTTCTCGGCCGAGCGCTGCAGGTCGCCCTCGGCGAAGAAGTCGATCCAGACCTTGGTGGTCAGGAAGATGTCGTCGCGCTTGATCCCGCTGTTCTTGATCGCCGCCCCGACGTCGCGTTCGTTGCGATAGATCTGGGCGGTGTCGATGTGGCGGTAGCCGACCTCCAGGGCCTTCTCGACCAAGGGCACGGCCGTGCCGTTCTCCAGCTGCCAGGTGCCGAAGCCCAGGGCGGGCATCAGGACGTCGCCCGAGCGGACGGCGGGAACGAGCTTGGACATGGAGAACTCCGGAAAAGCGGTCAGGCGGATATAGGCGCGGGGCGGTCCAGCGCCACCTTGGCTCGAACGCGCGAGAGGACGATGAAGACCAGGGCGACGGCCGCGAAGGCCAGGCTCATCTCGACCATGGTCAGCACCACGGCGGGATAGCCGCGCTTGGCCACGTTCATGAACGGGTACGGATAAAAGCCCGACAGCGCGCCGTGGATCAGGGTCCAGGCGCCGAACAGGGCCGGGAAGGCCATGGCCTTGGCCGCCGCGATCCACCGCGCCTCGCCCTGGCCGCCGCGTAGCGCCAGGTCGGCGAGGAAGGCCAGCGGGGTGATGGAATGCAGGATCGTGTCGGCCACGAGACGCAGGCCCTGCGGGTTCCACTGGCTGGCCAGCAGCAGGTGATAGACCACGGCGGTGATGGCCAGGTAGGTGGCGATCGCCGCGCGAGGGCCGCTCTGCTCGGCCCAGGTCGCCAGGCGACTGGCGGGCGCGACCAAGGGGGCGGTCAGCGCGATCGCGGCCAGCATGTTCGCCAGGATCGTGAAGTAGCTGAAGAACTCGACCGACTTCACGGCGGCCGAGACCAGGGTCTCGTCATAGACCATCAGGCCGTACTGCAGGGCGGGACCCAGGCAGGCGATGACGGCGATCAGGATGCGCCAGAGCTTCATGGGATCTCCGTGGGGTGGTCCGCGTCCCAGGCCTTCAGCACCTTCTTCGGCGCGGTGGCGCGCCAGTGGCGGGTGAGCAGGCGCTCGACCGTGCCGGGATGGACCTGGGCTAGGCGGACCAAGACGTACGGGTAGTTCCTGAAGTGATCCGTGAAGTGGAAGGTGTCGGGCTCGGCCTCGACCAGCATCTCGCGCTCGTCGAACGGCACGCTGGCGCAGACCAGGCTTTCTCCGTCCTCGAACAGGCGGGTCAGGAACTTGCCGTGCGCCTTCAGGCAGGGCCGACCGTAGGCGGTCCCGTCCTCGACGCCGGGCAGTTTGAACGCGAACGCTCTGACGTCGTCGTAGGTCATGGGCTCCCCACCTCACCGGGACTATATGAGGGGAATGGACGCTGAGAACACCCTGAAGACGCCGGTCCTGGTGCTGGGCGCGACCAGCCTGATCGGCCGTCACCTGCTGGCGCGACTGAAGGCCGAGGACCTCGATCCGGTCGCCGTCAGTCGGCAGCCGCCGTCGGATGACGCCTGTTGGCTGGACGGAGACCTGAAGGACCCGCACCTGGCCGATCATCTGCCGGCCGTGGCCACGGTGTTCTCGCTGTCGCCGATCTGGCTGTTGCCCGGCGCGCTGCCGGGACTGAAGGCGCGGGGCATGAGCCGGTTGATCGCCTTTTCCTCGACCAGCCGCTTCACGAAGGCCGACTCCCCGGACGCGGCCGAGCGGGCCGTGGCTCTGGAACTGGCCGGCGCTGAACAGGTGGTCGAGACGTGGTGCGCCGAACATGGCGTCGCCTGGACCATCCTGCGGCCGACCCTGATCTACGACGAAGGTCATGACGAGAACGTCAGCCGCATCGCCCGCCTGGTGAAGCGCTTCCATGTCATGCCGCTGTCGGGCGGCGGCGAGGGTCTGCGCCAGCCGGTGCACGCGGAGGACCTTGCAGAGGGCGCTCTGGCGGCGGCTCATTCTCCCGCGACCAGGAACCGAGCCTACGACCTGGTGGGCGGTGAGACCGTGACCTATCGCGTGATGGTCGACAGGGTGTTCGAGGGACTGAGCAAGCAGCCGCGCACCCTGCCGCTGCCGACGTGGCTGTTCACCCTGATCATGCGGCTGGCCAAGCCGTTCTATCCGGGCGCGACCACGGCCATGGGGACGCGGATGGGCCAGGACCTGACGTTCGACTCGCGCGAGGCGGTCCGGGACTTCGGGTGGAGCCCGCGGGCGTTTCGGCCCCGCTTCTAGTCCGCGTCCGCCAGCACCATGGCGAAGGGCGTCAGGGCGCCGTCCTGCTCGACATAGCCGCTGACCAGCTTGCGGTCCGGCGACAGGACGCCGAGGTCGATCTCCTCGGTCGGGAACACCACGATCCGGCGGTCGCTGACGCAGACCACCAGCTCGTAGCCGTCATAGGACCGGCGCGACATCGCCTTGATGTACGAATAGTACGGCTCGCGCCGCCAGGCGGCCGGCTTGCCGGGGTCGACGACGACGTTCAGCCGCTTGCCGTCGCGGTCGGCATACATGACGAAGCCGGCCTTGTCGGGCCGCCATTCGTCGCCGAGCTTCTCGGAGGTCAGCCACAGGCAGTGGAAGGCACGACAGGCGGGTGGGCGATGGTCGTAGAAGCCACAGCCGCCGCCCTTCTTGAAATGGCCACACCAGGCGCCGTCGGGTTTGCCGAGCGCCTCGATCGCCAGGACCTTGCAGCACAGGCCGCACGAACCGCAGGCCTTGCCGGCGGCGGGGACGGGTGGGCGTTCGAGCGGCGTGATCTGGCTCATCAGGCGGCGCCCCGCACCAGGCCCAGATCGACGTCGCGGTCGGCGCGGACTTCGAAGGCGCGCTGGCCGACCAGGACGTTCAAGGTCAGGCCGTCGGCGGCGCCGCGCGCGGCCCAGGCGCGCAGGGTCTGGTGATACGGCGCCTTGCGCCAAGCTTCCGGACTGGCCGGATCGACCTCGACCACCATGCGGCGGCCCCGGTCCTCGCGGTGCAGGACGAAGCGGGCCCGGTCAGGCCGCCATTCCTCGCCCAGGCCCTCGGCCTTCAGCCAATAGCAGGCGAAGTCGGCGCAGGCTGTCGGGCGGTCGGCATAGATCGCGCAGCCCGCGCCCTTGCGGAAATGGCTGCACCAGGCGTGCGGCGGCTTTTGCAAAGCCTCCACGCCCATCAGCTTGCAGCACATGCCGCAGTCGCCGCAGCTCTTGTCGCCCATACGTCCTCGCCCCGACCGGGCCAATCGTCAGGCGGCGGACATTAGCGAGGGTATGTGACGGTTTTGATGGGGGGCTCGCCCATCTCTTCCACCCGCCTTCCTGGGCCTCGTGCCCAGGACCCATGCTTCCACTGGCTCGGAACAGTTGGGAGCACGCCAACGCTGGCGGCGCGCTCCGAAAGCTCAGCGCCAGGCCGCGCCATGGGTCCTCGCCACGAGGGCGAGGAAGGCAGGGTGTCTTGGCTCGGGGCTACTCGACCCCCGTCGCGCTCCACACGCCCAGCTCATTCCCCGACGGATCGGTGAAGTGGAACCGCCGCCCGCCCGGGAAGCTGAAGATCGGGGCGGTGATCACGCCGCCGGCCTTCATCACCTTGTCCAGCATGGCTTCCAGGTCGTGGGCGTAGAGGATGACTAGCGGCCGGTCCGTGGCGCCTTCCTGCGGCTTGGTGAAACCGCCGTCCGCGCCCTGGCCCTCGAAGGCCACATAGTCGGGCCCGTAGTCGACAAAGCTCCAGCCGAACGCCGCCGAATAGAAGCTCTTGGTGGCCGGGAGGTCGCCGCCGGGCCACTCGATATAGTCGATCTTGCCGTCTTCACGCATGGCGCACCCTTGAAGCTATGTTCTCTAATTGTTCTAATTCGACGTCACGGCAGAGTCCAGACGCTGGTCCGCTTCACGGCGAAATCTTCCAGCTCGCGGGTGGTCTCGACCTGGTACTCGGCCAGCTTCACCAGGTCATCCTTGCGGAAGTAGGTGCGCCCGGGATCGCCGATCAGCACGGTGGCGCCGTTCGCCCGGCCCTGCCTCAGCCAGTCCATGACCGCCTCGGCCATGGGTTTCTCGTAGCAGATGTCGCCGGCCAGCAGGACGTCGGCTTCCGGCGGCGGGGCGTCGAGCAGGTTCACCTCGGTGAAGCCGATGTCGACGCCGTTGGCCTCGGCGTTCACGCCCACGGCCGCCTCGCAGAAGACATCGATGTCGGCCGCCAGCACGCTCGTCGCGCCCGCCTTCATCGCGGCGATGGCGACGACGCCCGAGCCGGTGGCGAAGTCGATCACCCGCTTGCCGGCGACGATCTCGGGGTGGTCGAGGATGTAGCGGGCCAGGGCCTGACCGCCCGCCCAGGCGAAGGCCCAGAATGGCGGCGGCAGGCCGATCTCCTCCAGCGCTTCCTCGGTCAGCTTCCAGATCGGGGTGATCTCGTCGGCCAGATGCAGCGAGATCTCCGGCGCGTGCGGCGTCGGCCGGAAGCGCGTGTTGTCACGGATGAAAGCGCGACGGCCTTCCAGGGTCTGGACGATCATGCGGCGCTTAGAGCACGGGCGAGGCTAGGCGGCGACCGGTTTGCTCGAAGCGGCCTTCAGCACGTCCAGATAGCCCGGCGCGGTCAGCATGCCGCCGGTGAGGCCCTTCTTGGCCAGCAGCCGATGCGCCCTCGGCAGGTTCCAGCACGGGGTGTGCATGAACATGTGGTGCTCGGCGTGGAAGTTGACGTGGTAGGGCGCGATCAGGGCGCGCTCGATCCAGTTGGCCTGGGTGGTGCGGGCGTGCCGGAACGGGTCGGGCTCGTCCTTGGCCACCAGGGCGTGCTCGGCGATGTTGCGCAGGCGGGTGACCAGCGGGAACCAGGTGGCCATCGGCACGATCCACAGCGCCAGCCAAGCCCACCACAGGCCCATGGCCGACAGCACCACCAGGATGCCGAGGTTCCACAGCAGGAACGGCCTTTGCCGCGTCATCTCGCCGGCGAAGATCGCGCCCTTCGGTTGCCCGGTGGACGACGAGCCCTTCATCTTGCCCAGCAAGGGGCCGAACCGCTGCTTGAAGAAGGTCTGGCCCGTCAGGTCGCGGATGATCTTGCGGCGCAGGCTGGCGCGGGTGGTCGGGAAGGGCGCGGACAGGATCAGATCCGGGTCCTCGGCCTGCTGGGCGAACTTGTGGTGGGTCAGGTGATAGGGCCGGTACTTGGCCAGGGAGGCGCCGGTGGGCGCGGCGCACAGCCACTCGCCCAGCCCGTCATTGACCTTGAGATTGGGGTGCAGCCCGCCGTGCGCGGCCTCGTGCATCAGGATGGCCAGGCCCAGCTGCCGGGCGCCGATCAGCATGACGGCCAGGAGATAGGTCAGCGGGTTGGGGAACAGGACGAACAGCGCGCCGGCGGCGATAATCACGCCCCAGGCGTGGGCCACCATGGCGATCCCGCGCCAGGACGAGCGCGCGGAAATCCGCGTCCATTCGTCGGGCGTGAACAGGTCCTGCGGTTTGACGCGCGATGCGACGGCCATGAAGCGATCATCGCATATCCGCCCGCGCCTGACAGCATGACGCGACGTCACATTTGGCGGAGGCCTAGAACCGCACGCCCGGCTTCCACAGCCCCGCCACCAGGCCCGCGAAGACGATCAGCCCAGCCATGGCGTTGGACTTGAACAGCTTCAGCGCCGCCGGCCCATCGTCGATCCGCACGGCGGCGGCCTGGCGCGACAGGTGCAGGACGAACAGGGCCGCCAGCGGCAGGAACAGCGGACCGATGTCGCCGACCCAGCCGGCGACGATCAGCATCACGAACGACGCCAGATAGAACCCCGCCACGCCGACCTGGACGTGGTCGCCCAGGCGTCGCGTCGAGGACTTGATGCCGGCCAGGGCGTCGTCCTCGATATCCTGGATCGCGTAGATCGTGTCGTAGCCGAGGGTCCAGAAGATGCCGGAGGCGTAGAGTGCGACAGCCGACCACGACAGGTGCGGTGTCGGCGCCAGTACAGCCATGCTGCCGGGGGATGCGGCAGTCATAAGACCTGCCACAAGGTGATAGACCGTCGGCGCTCCTCCGCTTGCGGCAGCATAACCGAGCAAGGCTCCCCAGTTGAAGGTCAGGCCCAGCCACGCCTGCGGCCACCAAGTGATGCGCTTCATAAAGGGGTAGGCGGCCACAAGCCCGAGGGAGAGCGCGCCGAGAAGCAGGCATAGCGGGTTCAGGCACAGCAGGATCAGCAGGCTGACCAGGCTGCAGCCGGTCAGGAACATCCAGGCCTGCTTGACCGTGATCAGCCCCGCCGGGATCGGGCGCATCGCGGTTCGAGCGACTTGCGCGTCGAAGTCGCGGTCGACGATGTCGTTGAAGGCGCAGCCCGCGGCGCGCATCAGGGCCGCGCCCAGGAACACGGCCAGCAGCAGCAGCGGGTTGGGCCAGCGGCCCTGTTCGGCGCTGGCCAGGGCGATGCCTTGCCAGCCGGGCAGCATCAGCAGCCAGATCCCGGCCGGCCGGTCGAACCGGCCCAGCTTCAGCCAGGGCCGCAGGCGCTCGGGCGCGTGGCGGTCGACCCAGTTGGTGGCGACGGCGTCGGGCAGGATCGTGCTCATGGGGCGAGGCTTAACCCGCGAGCACGGAGCGGGAAAGACTCGAGGCTTTCGGCCGTCGCCCGCGCGCGCTAGCGTTCGCCCATGAGCCTGCCGCCCCGTCGCAAACCGCGCCGCCGCCTGACCCGCGTCGAGCGCTGGGCGTTGGACGGCATTGGCGGCGCCCTGCTGGCGACCGGGGCGGTGGGGATCGTCACGCCCGGCCTGCCGACCACGGTGTTCTGGATTGGCGCGGTGCTGTGCTTCCTGAAGACCCGCCCGCACGCCGTCCGGCCGATGCTGCGCGTGCCGGTGGTCGGGCCCGCGATCGTCTGGTTCCTGCGCTGGCGCCCGTTTGGCGGCGGGCGGAAGAAGCGGCGGGGCTGACGCGGGGGCGGGAAAGCACTATCTCCCCGCCATGATCGACGAGGACGAAGACGAGATCGGCGCCCGCAAGCGCGCGCTGTCGAACCGCCAGGTGCTGGGCTTCGTGGCCCGGTTCTGGAAGCGGCGGCCGGTGCTGTTCGGCTTCGGCGTCGGCCTGACCCTGGTGGCGGTGGCCTTCGACCTGGCCCTGCCCTACGCCTCGGGACACCTGGTCGACACCGTCGCTAGCAAGCCGCGCGGCGACGCCGGGGCGTGGTCGGCCCTGGCCGTGTTCATCGGCGTCTATTTCGCCTTCGCGGTGGTGCGCAACATCGCCCACCGGTTCTGGATCCCCTTGGCGGCCCGGAACATGGAGGAGATGACCAACGAGAGCTTCGCCAAGGTCCAGGCCTTCTCGTCGGACTGGCACGCCGACAGCTTCGCCGGGGCGACCGTGCGCAAGCTGACCCGGGCGATGTGGGGCTATGACAGCGTCACCGACGCGGTGACCATCTGGCTGGGCCCGGGGGTCATCGTGCTGGTCGGTCTGTCGATCGCCATGCTGATCC
This sequence comes from Caulobacter sp. GW821-FHT11E10, assembly GCF_058808375.1. Classification (NCBI taxonomy): domain Bacteria; kingdom Pseudomonadati; phylum Pseudomonadota; class Alphaproteobacteria; order Caulobacterales; family Caulobacteraceae; genus Caulobacter; species Caulobacter sp. GW821-FHT11E10. The sequence goes on along the minus strand of NZ_JBXARP010000011.1, from coordinate 178,838 downwards.
GCCAGCCGCTGGCCGGCGGCGTCTCGTTGGTCGTGGTCGTCGCCTACCTGTCGGTGAACCTGGCAATCACCGAGCGCTATGTGCGGCCCAGCAACCTGAAGTCCAACGCGCTCGACTCCAAGATCGGCGGCGCCCTGGCCGACGCCGTGACCTCGAACCCGACCGTCAAGAGCTTCGGCGCCGAGACCCGCGAGGCCGAGCGCCTGGCCGAGGTGACGGCGCAATGGCGTGATGCGGTGATGGTCACCTGGAGCCGCTTCACCGATGTCTGGCTGGGCCAGAACCTGCTGCTGGTCGTGCTGCAGGCCGGCCTGACCGGATCGATGGTCTGGGGCTGGGCGCACGGCACGGCCACGCCCGGCGACGTCGCCTTCGCGATCACCGCCTTCATGCTGATGAGCGGCTATCTGCGGAACCTGGGCGAGAATATCCGCATGCTGCAGAAGGGCATCGACGACACCGAGGACGTCGCCGCCTGGACGCGCCTGTCGCCGCAGATCGCCGACGCGCCGGACGCTCCCGACTTCAAGCCCGGGCCTGGCGCCATCGCGTTCGAGAACGTCACCTTCCGCTACAAGGCCGCTGGCGCGCCGCTATACGACCACTTCAGCCTGGAGATCGCCCCCGGCGAGCGCGTGGCCCTGGTCGGGCCGACGGGCTCGGGCAAGTCGACCTTCGTCAAGCTGGTCCAGCGCCTGCACGACCTGCAGGACGGGACGATCTTCATCGACGGCCAGGACGTTTCGAAGGTGGCCCAGGCGTCCCTGCGCCGCGCCATCGCGGTGGTGCCCCAGGACCCGGCCCTGTTCCACCGCACGCTCCTTGAGAACATCGCCTACGGCAAGCCGGACGCGACCCGCGAAGAGGTGGAGGACGCCGCGATCAAGGCCCGCGCCCATGACTTCATCCTGCGCCTGCCCAAGGGCTACGACACCCTGGTCGGCGAGCGCGGCGTCAAGCTGTCGGGCGGCGAGCGCCAGCGTGTGGCCATCGCCCGGGCGTTCCTAGCCGACGCCCCGATCCTGGTGCTGGATGAGGCGACCTCGTCGCTGGACGTCGAGACCGAGGGCCATGTCCAGGCCGCCGCCGAGGCGCTGATGGAAGGCCGGACCACGATCGTCATCGCCCACCGCCTGTCGACGGTGCGCGGCGCCGACCGGATCCTGGTGTTCCAGGGCGGCCGCGTCGTGGAGGAGGGGCGTCATGCCGAACTGACGGCCAAGGGCGGGGTCTATGCGCGGCTGAACGCGATCAGCGCGGGCGTGATTTAGATTACTTCTTGTCGAGGGTGACGAGCCCGGCCGTCAACGGCGACGCGGACGCGAGGCAGTCGTCGGATGAGGGGCGCATCAGTAAGCGCTGATCGCCGACCATCAGGTCCTGGCGTGGAATCGGCGCGTCCAGCCGCACTGACCCAGACTTCAGCGCGGCGACGATATCGACATTTCCGCAGGAAGGGGTCGCCATTGCGACCCTGCGCCAGCGGCCGTCCTTCAACTTCATAACGTCGAACGTCGCGCCCGTGGTCATCAGCACTTCGTCCTGGCCGTCCCCGTCGACGTCGAGCAGAAGGATCGAGCAGTTGGTTTCCGCAAACGCGCAGACCGAGGCGGTGTCATGGGCCGCGGGATCCTGGCTAAGGAAGCTCGCAGGCAAGGCTTTGCCAGCCGGATAGACCGGCGTCTTCGAAAGGTCCGGGCCTGACCTAGCGAAGACCGGGGCCTTCTCCTTTGCCACGCTCGCCTCGTGCGCCCGGCGCGCCAAGCCTTTGTCGGCGCTGACCTTCATCCGGTCTAGCGCCTCGCGCCCGTACCGCCCGCTATCGAAGCGCAGGAACTGGAAGTCGAATTTCGCCGCCGTGACCTTGCCGGCCTCCAATCGCTTCACCTGGCTCCCCACCGACAGCCGCGCCGGGTCGGCGATGGGGGTGAACAGCGCGATCAGCAGCAGGACCGAGACGGCGGCCATGATCAGGTTGGTCGGCTCCACGGGCTTCATCCACGGGCCCTTGCGCAGGGCGGCGATGGCGTAGCCGATCGTGAAGCCCATCGCGACCACGAGATAGGCGCTCGCGAACACCCGGTCCGGCGTCAGGCCGTACTGGTTCACGCGCAGCCACAGGGCGTAGGCGGCCAGCACCACGATCGGGATCAGCAGCAGGCTGGCGATCCGCGCCGCCCAGCGGGGGATGACGTGCGGCGGCTCGACCCCGTCCTGGTAGGCGGCGTTGATCAGGATGATCAGGGCGGCGGCCGCGGCCAGCAGCAGGGCGGTGGCGGCCTTGGTGCCCCACAGCGGGGCGAGGCCGGTGAAGGGCAGGGTGGCCAGGAAGCCGGCGGCGATCACCACCATCAGGGGCGACAGCCAGGCCAGCAGGGTCAGCCCCACGCTCCGCACGCCGCGCACCAGGCCGGCCCGGGCCTCGGTCAACTGCACGGCCATGTGGACGGCGGCGGCGAACATCAGGCCCGTGGCTGGAAAGGCGAAGGCCGTCTCCTGGGTCAGTTTCTCGATGGCGTTGACGCCGATCAGCTTGAACAGCGCTCCGGCCAGGAACAGCAGCAGCCAGAACGCGCCGGTGAAGGCCAGGGACAGGGCCAGGCGCACCAGGTTGGTCGAGGCCAGCTCGAAATAGTCCGCATAGGGCGCGACCGGGCGGCGGACCGCCTCGGCCGGCTGGACCAGATGGTGGGCGATGAACAGCAGGGCGGCCACGGCGATGAACAGCGGCGGCGACAGCGGTCCCGAGCCCAGGCGGTCGGGCTGCGCCCCCGCCCAGGCCGCGTGGGTCGCCAGGATGGCCGCCACGACCGCCGCGATGGCGGTCCAGCCGATCAGCGCGTTCCGCCGCATCGCCGACAGCGCCGCCAGCGGCAGCAGCGGGACCATCAGGGCGCAGACCAGCAGCGGCGCATAGAGCATCGGCTGGGTCGCCGGCCAGGCCTTGGACTCATCGGCCTTCTGCAGCAGGAAGAGAACGATCCCCTGGAGCAGGCCAATGGCCAGGCGGGTCAGGGCGGTGGTCCGAACCGTCTTGGCGTCCGTCACGAGTGTCTCCTTGCAAGCCGTCACAGCATCACGCCCGCACGTGGTTGTGAAGCTGCGCCGGTTCGCTTAGCAATTTCGACCTCAGTCGAGGGGTCATCATGAAACAGTCTTTCAAGGCCGGCGTTGCGGCGCTCTGCATCATTGCCGCGATGGGTGGTCCGACCGCATTCGCGCAGGACAAGTCGGGCGACAAGCCCGCCGCCGAGAAGTCGGGCATCGACCTGCCGCCGCTGCCGGCCGACAAGTCGGTCAAGCAGACGGCCGTGATCGGCGGCAAGACCGTCGCCTACACCGCCACGGTGGGCGTGCTGCCGGTGCGCGACGAGAAGGGCAAGAAGATCGGCGAGGTGGTCTACACCTCGTACGTTCTGGACGGTCCTCGCGATCCGGCTCGGCCGATCACCGTCGCCTTCAACGGCGGCCCCGGCGCGGCCTCGGTCTATCTGAACTTCGCGATCGGCCCCAAGCGCGTGCAGTTCGGCGCGGAAGGCGACAGCCCCTCGGCCTTCACCAAGCTGGAGGACAATCCCGCCAGCTGGCTGGATTTCACCGACATGGTGTTCATCGACCCGGTCGGCACCGGCTTCTCGCGCTCTCTGGTCAATGAGGAGGAGAGCAAGAAGCGCTTCTTCGGCGTCAAGCAGGACATCGACTACCTGTCGCGGATCGTCTTCGACTACCTGGTCAAGACCGAGCGCCTGGCCTCGCCGAAGTACCTGGTCGGCGAGAGCTATGGCGGCTTCCGTGGGCCGCGCCTGGCCTACACCCTGCAGACCGACCTCGGCGTCGCGGTGAAGGGCGTGGTGCTGGTCTCGCCGCTGCTGTCCAGCGCCGGCCGCACGGCGGGCGAGATCTCGCCCCTGCCGGCCATGTGGACCCTGCCCTCGATCGCCGCCGCCAAGCTGGAGCGCGACGGCAAGCTGTCTACCGACAGCATCAAGGCCGTCGAGGACTATACGCGCGGCGAATACATGGTCGACCTGATGAAGGGCTCCGACCCCGCCGCCCTGGACCGGTTGACCACCAAGGTCTCGGCCATGACCGGCCTGGATCCCGCCTATGTCCGCCGCGCCGGCGGCAAGCTGGAGACCCAGTCGTTCCTGCGCGAGGTGTTCCGCGACAAGGGGCGGTTGGGCAGCCGCTACGACAGCAACGTCACCTCGCTGGATCCCTTCCCGAACGCCCCGACCCAGGAGGTCAACGACCCGATCCTGGACGCGATCATCGCCCCGACCACCAGCGCCATCGTCGACTTCACCACCCGCATCGTCGGCTGGAAGCCGGACGCTCGCTACGAGGCGCTGTCGGGCTCGGTGAACCGCCTGTGGGATCGCGGTCGTGGTCCGGACACCGAGTCGGTCACCGACCTGCGCAAGGTCGTTTCGGTCGACCCGAAGCTGAAGGTGCTGATCGTCCACGGCTACAACGACCTGTCGTGTCCGTTCTTCGCCTCGCGCCTGGTGGTCGACGCCATGCCGGCCACGGCCGGCGGCCGCGTGACCCTGTCCAACTATCCGGGCGGCCACATGTTCTACAGCCGTCCGGACAGCGGCGCGGCGTTCCGCAAGGATGTCATGGCCCTCTACGGGGCGAAATAGTCGGGCCCGGTGTCGGCGTGGGGCCTTCCCGGACGTCCTGGTTTGGCGGCTAGATCGGCCGTCAGCTTGAGGATCGACCCGTGAAGGCTCCCGCCGCGTCCATCGACGACTATCTGTCCAAGCTGCCCGCCGAGCAGCGCTTGGCCCTGGAGACCCTGCGCGGCCAGATCCGCGCCGTCGCCCCCGAGGCGACCGAGGCGATCAGCTATGGCCTGCCGACCTTCAAGCTGGACGGCAATCTCGTGCATTTCGGCGCGGCCGCGAAACACTGCGCCTTCTATCCGGGCGCGGTGATCGACCAATTCGCCGAGCAACTGGCCGGCTTCGAGACCAGCAAGGGCACGATCCGGTTCCAGCCGGACGCGCCCCTGCCGCCCGCCCTGGTCCGCGACATCGTCGAGCACTGCGTGGCGCGGAATCGCGAGATCGCGGCCGGGCGGGCGAAGCGCCGGAAGGGCTAGCGCGCCAGCCGCCCGTCCTCCAGCGCCGCCGGCTCGAACGAGAAGACGACGTCGGGATCGGGCTTGGCCACGCCCTTGACCAGCTTCTTGTCGCCGGCCGAATGCAGCAGCCAGCGGATGACGTTGAGCCGCGCGGCCTTCTTGTGGTCGGCGCGGACGCAGACCCACGGCGCGACATCGCTGGAGGTGCGCATCAGCATCTCGTCGCGCGCCTTGCTGTAGTCGTCCCACTTGTCCTGGGCGACCTTGTCCAGGTCGCTGGTCTTGAAGGCCTTCAGCGGGTCCTCGCGGCGGGCCTTCAGGCGCTCGGCCTGGACGTCGCGGCTTATATCCAGCCAGAACTTCACGTAGCGCAGGCCGTTCTCGACCAGCAGCCGCTCGAAGGCGGGCACGTCACGCAGGAACTGCTCCTGCTGTTCGGCCGTCGAGAAGTCCATGACCCGCTCGACCCCGGCCCGGTTGTACCAGGAGCGATTGAAGATCACCGCCTCGCCGTTGGCCGGGAGGTAGTCGACATAGCGCTGGAAGTACCACTCGCCGCGCTCGCGCTCGGTCGGCTTTGGCAGGGCCACGACGGTGGTGGCGCGCTTGGACAGGTGCTCGGTGACCCGGGCGATCGTGCCGTCCTTGCCGGCGGCGTCGCGGCCCTCGAACACGATCAGCAGCTTGTCGCCGTTCTTGATCGCCTTCTTCTGCATCTCGATCAGCGCGAGCTGCAGCTGAACCAGTTCGTTGTCATAGTCGTCGGACTTGCTCATTCGGCGACCCTACCCCCGGAAACGGTTGTTGAGCTAGAAGGACGAAATGATCCGCCTTTTCGTTCCCAACGATCTCTCCGCCGGCGCCGGCGTCGTCCCCACCGTTGACCAGACGCGCTACCTGACCTCGGTGATGCGCCTGGGCGTCGGGGCCGAGGTGCTGTTGTTCAACGGTCAGCACGGCGAGTGGCGCGCGACCATCATCGAGTCGACCAAGCGCGGCTGCCTGCTGAAGGCCGAGGAGCAGACCCGACCGATGGCGTTGGGCCCGGACCTCGACCTGATCGTCGCCATGGTCAAGCGCGGCCGGGTCGAGACCATCGTCGAGAAGGCCGCCGAGCTGGGCGCGCGCCGGGTGCGCCTGACCGTCACCCGACGGACGAATGTCGACTTCGTCAAGCTGGGTCGCCTCGACGCCATCGCCATGGAGGCCGCCGAGCAGACCGGCCGCCTGGACGTGCCCGAGGTCGCCGACCCCGAGAAGCTGGACAAGATCCTCGACGGCTGGGACCCAGGCCGACGCCTGGTGTTCTGCGACGAGGGCGGTGACGCCAGACCCGCCATCGAGGCCCTGGCCGGAAGCGGCGATCCGGCCGCCATCCTGATCGGTCCTGAAGGTGGCTTCGCCCCCGAGGAACGCGAGCGCCTGCGGGGACTTTCGTTCGTCACGCCGGTGTCGCTGGGCCCCCGCATCCTGCGCGCGGACACGGCCGCGATCGCCGCCATGACCTTGTGGCAAGCCGCCGCCGGAGACTGGCGCTAAAAATATATGCTGACGGTCACCTCTTGAGGTTCGCAAAGAAAACGCCCAACTGGGCGTGACCGAGTTCGCCGTCGGCGGAGAGAATGGGCCCTCTCCTCCCGCAGCACTACACCCTGGGGAGGGACGGCTTGCATGGCCGACACCACTAGCGTTCACGAGCGTCAGCTGACGCTCGCCGATCTGACCGAGTATTTCGCCCAGGGCTCCAAGCCCAAGGAGCGCTTCCGCGTGGGGGCCGAGCACGAGAAGTTCGGCTTCTATCTGGGCTCCCACACGCCTGTTCCGTACGAGGGCGACAAGGGCGTTCACGCCCTCCTGACCGGCCTGCAGCGCTTCGGCTGGAAGCCCGTCATGGAAGGCCCGACCATCATCGGCCTGGAACGCAACGGGGCGAATGTCAGCCTCGAGCCGGGCGGCCAGTTCGAGCTCTCCGGCGCGCCGCTGGCGACCATGCACGACATCTGCGACGAGACCGGCCAGCACCTGGACGAGGTCAAGACCGTCGCCGACGAGCTGGGTCTCGGCTTCCTGGGCCTGGGCTTCTCGCCGCTGTGGAAGCGCGAGGACGTGCCGGTCATGCCCAAGGGCCGGTATGTGATCATGCGCAACTACATGCCCAAGGTCGGCAATCTCGGCCTCGACATGATGCTGCGCACCTGCACGGTGCAGGCCAATCTCGACTTCTCCAGCGAAGCCGACATGGTCGCCAAGTTCCGCATGAGCCTGGCCCTACAGCCGATCGCCACGGCCCTGTTCGCCAATTCTCCGTTCACGGAGGGCAAGCCGAACGGCTTCCTGTCGTCGCGCGCCAACGTCTGGACCGACACCGACCCCAACCGCACCGGCCTGCTCGACTTCGTGTTCGAGGACGGTTTCGATTTCGAGCGCTACGCCCGTTACGCGCTGGATGTGCCGATGTACTTCGTCAAGCGCGGCGACAAGTATATCGACGTGGCCGGCCGCAGCTTCCGCGACTTCATCGAGGGCAAGCTGCCCGAGCTGTCGGGCGAGATCGCCACGATGAAGGACTGGGCCGACCACACGACCACGGCCTTCCCGGAAGTGCGCCTGAAGACCTATTTGGAAATGCGCGGCGCCGACGCCGGCCCGTGGAGCCGCCTCTGCGCCCTGCCGGCCTTGTGGACCGGCGTCTTCTACGACGACGCGGCCCTGGCCGCGGCCTGGGACCTCTGCAAGGACTGGACGCTGGAGGACCGCGAGGGTCTGCGCCGCGACGTGCCGAAGCTGGGCCTGAAGGCCAAGGTCGCCGGCCGCACCGCTCAGGACGTGGCCAAGGACTTCGTGGCCATCGCCCGCTCGGGCCTGAAGAACCGCGCCCATATGAACGGCGGCTTCCTCGACGAGACCATCTATCTGGGCGAGCTCGAGCAGATCGCCGACAGCGGCATTACGCCGGCCGAACGCCTTCTGTCGCTCTACGAGGGCGAGTGGAAGGGCGACATCAGCCGCGTCTTCACCGACTGCGCCTATTAGAAAGTCGCGCGGCGCTTGGGCGCCGCGCGCGAATACGCCGCTAGAGCGACCCCACGCCCTTGTAGGGCTGGTCGACATCGCGCTCGATCCGTTCCGGATCGGGCATGTCGACATTGGGCGGCCAGCGTTCGGCCTGGCTGGCCCCTGAGCCGCTGTCGGTGTGGCGGATCACCTCGTCGACGTTCAACGCCTCGGTCTCGGCGGCGTTGAGGTCGCCCAGCTGGAACTCGACGTGCTCGGGATAGAAGGCGACGCGATTGCCGATCCGGCCGGCGGCCTGGAAAGGGTCCTCGTAGGACCAGACGGCGTTTTCGATGACCTTGGCGTCGCGATAGATGGTGAAGTACGCCGCGTCGCCCTTGTAGGGGCAGTGGGTCACCTTGTCGGTCCGGCGCAGGAACGCCATCCGCACGTCGCCGCGCGGGAAATAGTAGACCGGCGGATAGCTTGCTTCCTTCAGTACCAGCACGTCGTCGCTGTCGGCGATCTCGTGGCCCTCGAACAGGACCCGCACCGTGTTGGGCGCGCGGGTGATGGTGATCGGGTGGGTTTCGTCGGGGATCTTCATGGTCGGGCTCCCGTCCGTGATTGGGGTTCGCCATGCAAACGCACGGACCGCCCGCTAGGCTTCACGTCAAAGATTGGAGGCCCAGGCGCCGCCGGCAAGGCGTTGCTTGTGAAACCGCCAGCCGCGTGATCTTCTCCCCGCCAAATTGGGGCCGACGGGGATGATTTGACCAATGGGGGGTCGATCCCTGTCTCTCGTTACGTTCAAGGCTAGCGTATGAACATCGTTATCGCCGCGGGCATTCTGGTCACGCTGGTGACCGGCATTCCTGTCGTCATCCAGCTACTGAAAGGCCATCCGCGCGGCCTGATTATCTGCTTCCTGGCCGAGATGTGGGAGCGCTTCTCCTACTACGGCATGCGGGGCCTGCTGATCTTCTATCTGACCCAGCACTTCCTGTTCGACCCCAAGGTCGCCAGCGGCCACTACGGCTCCTACACCTCGCTCGTCTATATCGTGCCCCTGCTGGGCGGCTTCCTGGCCGACCGCTATCTGGGCACCCGCAAGGCCGTGGCCTTCGGCGCGATCCTGCTGGTCGCCGGCCACCTGGCCATGGCGGTCGAGGGCAAACCGGCGGTCCAGACCCTGACCTATGCCGCCCAGACCTACGAGTTCCAGGCCGCGGGTCGCGGCGACGAGCGCGTGGCCAAGCTGATCGTGGCCGGAAAGCCCTACGAGATCTCGGCGACCGAGGCGGGCGACTTCTCGGTCAAGGGCCTGCCCGCGGACGCCGGCCTCCCGGCCGTTCTGCCCAAGGGCCAGTACAAGCTGGACGTGAAGGACCGCGACCCGCTGTACCTCAACATCTTCTGGCTGGCGCTTTCCCTGATCATCGTCGGCGTGGGCTTCATGAAGTCCAATGTCGCCGCCCTGGTCGGGCAGCTCTATCCGCAGGGCGACGCGCGCCGGGATCCGGGCTTCACCCTCTACTACTACGGCATCAACCTCGGCTCGTTCTGGGCCGCCATTCTCTGCGGCGTGCTGGGCGTCAATGTCGGCTGGTGGGCCGGCTTCGGCGCCGCGGGCCTCGGCATGCTGGTCGGCTTCATCATCTTCGTGCTGGGCAAGCCCTGGCTGTTGGGCAAGGGCGAGCCGCCGGCCGACGCCAAGCTGAAGGAGAAGGTCGCGGGGCCGATCACCCGTGAGCTGGTGATCTACGGCGTCTCGATGCTGGCCGTCGTGGCGGTGTTCCTGGTCGTCCAGCGCACGCCGGTGGTCAATGTGACCCTGCTGGCCGGCATGTTCGGTTCGCTGGGCTACATCCTGTGGTTCGCCTTCGCCAAGTGCGAGAAGGTCGAGCGCGAGCGCCTGCTGCTGGCCACCATGCTGGTGCTGGGCGCGGTGGTGTTCTGGACCCTGTTCGAACAGGCCGGCTCGTCGCTGAACCTGTTCGCGGCCTCCAACGTCAACCTGAAGCTCCTGGCCAAGCCGGTCGAATGGTTCGGCGGGGCGGTGGTGCTGGGCTCGCCCGAGCAATTGACCGCCGCGGGGATCTCCACGAGCGGCAAGCTGTGGGTCAACACGGCCTTCAACGCCGCCCAGACCCAGGCCATCAACGCCGGCTGGATCCTGATCTTCGCCCCGGTCTTCGCCGCCCTGTGGACGCTGCTGACCGCGCGGGGGATCAACCCCAACCCGATGATCAAGTTCGGCCTGTCGCTGATCCAGGTCGGCGCGGGCTTCCTGATCCTGCTGATCGGCGCGACCTTCGCCGACGGCGCGTTCAAGATGCCGCTGATCTTCCTGGTGCTGATGTACATGCTGCACACCACCGGCGAGATGTGCATGTCGCCGGTCGGCCTGTCGCAGATGACCAAGCTGTCGCCGCTGCAGATGGTCTCGTTCGTGATGGCCGTCTGGTACATGGCCCTGGCCATGGCCAACCTGTTCGGCAGCTGGATCGCGGCCATCGCCTCGACCGAAACCATCGGCGGCCAGGTCCTGAACCCCGCCGCCGCCATGGCTCAGTCGTTGCTGGTCTTCAAGATCATCGGCCTGGTGGCGATCGGGATCGGGGTCCTGTTCCTGGCCCTGTCGCCGATCCTCAAGAAGTGGTCGCACGGCGCGGACGACACCGGGGAGGCGCTGGTCGCCGACCCGAGCGTCTCGGGCCAGGCCTAAAGCTAGGAAGGGCCCCGGCGACGATCCGGGGCCCTTCGCGGAGGCGTGGAGGGGCCACGCCTCATCTCGGGTGGGACGGCCCTCGCGGTGGCTCAATACCGCGAGGGCCGTTTCCGCTCCCTACCCGAAGCTCTTGCGCACCTTGAGGAACAGGTACGGTTCGAACGGAACCTCGCGCCGTTCCGTCTGGGTGACGACTCCCGAAGCGCGGCTGCCCTGGTAGATCACCCGGGTGCGGCTCTTGTGACGGCTGGCCCAGTTGGCCAGTTCGGCGCGGATCGTCAGGTCCTTGCGCGGCCGCCATTCGGCGAAACCTTCCACCCACTGCTCGAAGGTGAACGTGCGCACCTCGCCGATGCGGTACTGGCGCTGCTCGTTCGGGCAGAAGGTGATGACGCCCCAGCTCCATTTGCCGCCGGGCATGTCGCGGGTGAAGCGCACGTCGCAGGTGAAGGGTGTCTGGCCCGAGATCCGCCGCTTGGCGTGGGTGACCGGGTCGGTGACCTCGCTTTCGGCCCACGAGAGCCGCGTCTTCAGCTGGCCGCCGCTGACGCCCAGCTTGTCGGTCGGCAGCGTCAGGTTGACCTGGTAGAAGTCGCTCACGCCGTCGCCGATGTTGCCCGGGGCCTCGAAGGTCTTGTTGATCGGAATGACGTCGACGACGTCCTGAAGCTCGGCGTGCCGCCAGCTCAGCACCAGCGCGCCGCCACCCCAGAAACGCTTCTCCCAGGCCGTCTCGATCACCCACTTGCGTTCGGGTTCGAGGTCGGGATTGCCGGCGTCGACCGTACCGGTCTCGGTCCCCGCCGACGAGACGAAGTCGCCGAAGTCCAGCTGGCCGACCTCGCGCTCGACGCGGACGCGCAGCTGGTCGTTCTTGGTCGGCGACCAGGTCGCGAGGACCCGGGGCTTGGGATAGAAGAACGACTTCGACAGCTCGGTGTCGCCGCTCTGGCTGATCCGGGAGACCTCCAGGCGGGCCCCGGCCTCGATGTTCAGCTTGGGGCTGGCCCGCCAGATCGCCTTGCCCGACAGTTCGCCGCGAAGCTCCTCGACCTTCACCTGGGCCGCCGGCAGCGGGATCAGGACGTGGTTCTCGAGATAGCGCGTGTCGCCGTCCAGGAAGTTGTAGGCCCCCTCGACCCCCGCCTCGAACGACAGGCTGTCCGAGCGGCGGTGCTTCAGCTCCGAGCGCAGGATGGTCTCGCCGGTGTCGGTCTTGGCGCTGTAGTCGACGACCTGGCTGGGGACCTCGAAGGTCGAGCCGTAGTTCTCCCGCTGGAGGTTCTGAAGCAGGACCAGTTGCAGGTCGGTGGCCGCCGAAAGCTTGCGGTCGTAGCGGGCGCCGAACTCGCCGGTGTAGTTCTCCAGCGTCTCGCCGTTCACTTCGCGGCCCAGGGCGGGGAACACACGGGTGGCGGTCACGTCGCGATCGAAGCCGAAGTACTCGATCTTGGCGTTGACCCGCGTCTTGCCGCCGAGCATGGGCCGCTGGATCGCGCCGCGCACCAGATAGTTCTGGATGATGTCGTAGCCCTTCAGGGCGTCCTTCGAGGTCGGCACGCCCGCGCCGTTGGTCCGCAGGCGCACGCCGCCGTCGAAGGTGTTGTCGGTCCGGTCGCGGGTGGCCTTCAGGGAGCCTTCCAGGGCGTTGTCGCCTTCGCGACGCGAGCCCTGCAGCTCCAGGATCGGGCCGAAGAAGCCGTCCGGATAGAGATAGGTCTGGACGTTCATGACCTTCTCGACCTGCACGGAGCGCTTCAGGATGATGTTGGCCATCACCGTGCGACCCTGCATGTCGATACCGGGCGCGCCGCCTCGGATCAGGTCGATGCGCTCGACCGTCGAGGCCGAGATCCGCCGCAGCATGTCCTCGAGGGACTCGTTCTTGGTCGTCGGACGCTCGCCGTTGATCAGAAAGTTGCCGGACGTGCCGGCGAAGCCGCGCGCGTTGTCGCCCTGCTCCAGCGAAAAGCCGGGCAGGCGGGTGATCATGTCCAGGGCGGTGCTGGGCTGGGCGGCGGCGAAGAACTCGGGCGCGTAGGGGATGACGCCGCGCTGGGCCGGGTCGGCTTCCTGCGCCGCCGGGGTGGTCGCGGCGGCGGCGGCCGGCGCGGGCGTGTCGGCGGTGGCGATGGCCTGGTCTTCATCGAGGGGCGCCACGCCCGCCAAGGCGATCAACAAAGCGGTCGCGAGCATTGGCGTTCATCCCCCGAAGGACCCTCCCCAGGGCCCGCTGTAATATGGGCGCACGGTGGAGGTGGGCGACGCGGGAAGAAAGTTACAAGCGTGAAATGTGCATTAAACCTTTGAAAGGTTGCCGCTGATCACCCAGCGAGCCGCCTTGCGGAGGGGCTTGCTGACCCATAGGTCCGGGCGGACTGGAGAGCCCATGACCGACACCGTGACGCCGCTGGCCGTGGCCGACCTGACCGGCCCCGACGGCGAGGCGCTGCTGGCGCTGAACAACGCTCATGCCGTGGAGCTGTCCTGGCTGGAGCCCGAACGGCTGGCCCATCTGGTGGCCGAAGCCTTCGTCGCGCGCCGGGTCGACGTGGCCGACGCCCTGCTGCTGACCTTCGACCAGGCGGCCGACTACGACAGCCCGAACTTCCTGTGGTTTCGCGAGCGCTACCCGGCCTTCGTCTATGTCGACCGGGTGGTGGTCGCCGACGGCGCGCGGGGCAGGGGCCTAGCGCGGCGGCTCTATGACGACCTGTTCGCGGCGGCCAAGGCGGCCGGCCACGAACGGATCGTCTGCGAGGTCAATTCCGACCCGCCCAACCCGGCTTCGGACAGGTTCCACGCCGCGCTGGGCTTCGTCCCCGTGGGGACGGCCGAGATCCACGGCGGGAAGAAGACGGTGACCTATCTGGAGCGGGCGCTGTAGGCGCATCGCGTCCTTCGAGGCGCGCTCAGGAGCGCGCACCTCAGGATGAGGGACTCATTGCTCTGAATTCCTCATCCTGAGGTGTGAGGCGAAGCCGAGCCTCGAAGGACGCAGGGCCTAAACCGCCGTCCCGCCCACCGTCAGGCCGGTGATCTTCAGCGACGGCTGGCCGACGCCGACCGGCACGCCTTGGCCAGACTTGCCGCAGACGCCGATGCCTGGATCGAAGTCGAAGTCGTTGCCGATCATCGTCACCTTGGTCAGGGCGCTGGGCCCGTCGCCGATCAGGGTCGCGCCCTTGACCGGGGCGGTGATCTTGCCGTCCTCGACGAGGTAGGCCTCGGTGCACTGGAAGACGAACTTGCCGTTGGTGATGTCGACCTGGCCGCCGCCGAAATTGGCGCAGTAGAGGCCGCGCTTCATCGAGGCGATCATCTCCTTGGGATCGTCATGACCCGCCAGCATGCCGGTGTTGGTCATGCGCGGCATGGGCATGTGGGCGTAGGACTGGCGGCGGCCGTTGCCGGTCGCCTTCATGCCCATCAGCCGCGCGCTCATCCGGTCGTGCATGTAGCCGACGAGGATGCCGTCCTCGATCAGGATGGTGCGCTCGGTCGGGGTGCCCTCGTCGTCGACGGTCAGGGAGCCGCGCCGGCCGGGAAGCGAGCCGTCGTCGAAGACGGTGACGCCCTTGGCGGCCACGCGCTCGCCGATGCGGCCCGAGAAGGCGCTGATGCCCTTGCGGTTGAAGTCGCCTTCCAGGCCGTGGCCGACGGCCTCGTGCAGCAGCACGCCGTTCCAGCCGGGACCGAGCACCACGTCCATCTCACCGGCCGGACAGGCGACGGCGTCGAGATTGACCAGGGCCATGCGCAGGGCTTCGTCGACCTGGTCCTGCCACCGGTCGGGGCTGATCCAGGCGGCGAAACCGGCGCGGCCGCCGGCGCCCGAGCTGCCCGTCTCGCGGCGGCCGTCCTTCTCGACGGTGACCTGGACGTTGACCCGCACCAGCGGGCGGATGTCGCGGATCAGCTTGCCGTCGGCGCGCAGGATCTCGACCACGCGGCGTTCGCCGGCCATCGAAGCCATCACCTGTACGACGCGCGGGTCGCGGCCGCGGGCGAAGGCGTCGATCTGCTGGAGCAGGCTGACCTTGTCGGAGAAGTCGGGCGAATTGACCGGATTGTCCTCGCCGTAGAGCTTTTCGTTGGTCGAACGCGGCGCTTCGGCCGAGACGCCGGCGTGGCCGCGCTTGGCCAGGCTGGCGCTGTCGGCGGCGCGATGGATGGCGGCTTCGCTGATCTCGGCGGCGTGGGCGTAGCCCGCCGTCTCGCCGGCCACGACGCGCAGGCCGAAGCCCTCGCCGGAATCGTAGGAGGCGCTCTTGAGGCGGCCGTCGTCGAAGACGAAGGCTTCGCTCTCGGAGCGTTCGAGGAAAAGTTCGCCGTCGTCGGCGCCGGTCAGGGCCTCGCCCAGGATTGACCGGGCGCGTTCAGGATCGACGCCGGCGGCGTCCAGAAGCGAAGGGCCCAAATGGGAAGAGGCGGGGAGAGGAGCGTTCATGGACCTACAGGTAGGCCTTCCGAACGCGTCCGTCACCCCGCCCCTATTGTCGCAAGGCGGTCAATTCGCGCCTGATCAGTACTCGCGGCGAACTTCGCCGGAGCCGCTGATCTCGCTGCTGATCGACTTGGGCTCGGTGCGCAGTTCGACGTCGCCGCTGCCGGAGATGTCGAGCTTGACCTTCTCGGTGGCGAACACCGCGCCGCCGCCGCTGCCGGACACGCCGACGACGGCGTCCTTGGCCTTCAGGTCGGTCAGGTTGACGTAGCCCGAGCCGGAGTTGTCGACCGCGATGGTCTGCACCCGGCCTTTGGCGTCGACATCGCCGCTGCCGCTGACGCTCACCGCGAAGGTCGGGTGGTCGTACTTGCGGATGTCGAGATCGCCCGAACCGCGGATGTCGAACTTGGTGACGTCCGGGGCGATGACCGTGATCCTCACCCGGTCGGAGTCGCTTTCGACCCGGAGGCCGTGCGAGTCGATGGTCAGGCGATCGTGGTCGAGGCCGTCGCTGTCCTCGATGGCGATGCGGCCACCGTCGACGCGCAGGCGGTCGATATAGTCCTTGGGCCCCGACGCGACGATCTTGGCCTGGTCGCCCTGGACGAACACGACGTCGACCGGCAGGTCGATGATCAGCTCGTCCTTGCCCGTCCAGGCGAAGGTGCGGTCGACGCTAGGCGAGACGCGCTCGCCGTGGACGCGGACGTGCTTGCCCGTCCGGATGACCCGGCCGTCGTCGCGGATGACGACGGTGTCGCCGTCGTGTTCGAACGGCAAGGTCCAGCCGTTCTTCATGATCTCCGGGCCGGCGATGGCGGCCACGGCGGCGAAACAGCCGACCGAGAGCACGAAACTGGCGCCGGCGACGATGAGCGTATTGCGGATCAACATGGTCCCCTCCTCTCCGCTCAGACTTGATCAATGGCCGGCTTCAACAGCCGGTAGTGGAGGCGGGCGTACCAGACGACCGCGTTGAAGACCCCGACGGTGACCAGCGTCAGCAACGCGCCGAGGCAGGTGGCCAGGCCCATGAAGCCCACGCCCGTCAGGAAGGCGGTGAACGGGCCTCCGGGCGGCGCCGTCAGCGGGCCGGCCGCGAAGATGAAGCCGCCGACCACGAACATGGTCACGACGGCGACCAGGAACCCGAACAGCGCGGCCAGCACGCCCATCAGCAGGGGCAGCAGGAACATGATGTCCAGGGCGCCCAGGCCCAGAAGGGCGATGATGGCGGCCAGGGCGTTGGAAGGATTTTTCTTCTCCTCCCACTGCTTCAGGCCGGCCTCGGCGCGCATCTCGCGGGCCAGGCGACCGGGGTCGCCCAGGGCGGCGGCCGTTTCGGCTTCGCTTCGGCCGGCCGCCTGGGCGTCGGCGAAGTGAGCCTCGTGGTCGGCGACGATGTCGGCGATGGTGGTCACCGGCAGGCCGGCCAGGCCTCGACGAAGACGAACGATGAACTCGGCGCGGGTCATGCGGCGGCTCCCACGATGTCGTTGACCGCGTTGGCGAAGGCGGTCCACTCGGCTTTCTGTTGCTCGAGGCTTTGGCGCCCGACCGTGGTCAGGCGGTAGTATTTGCGCGGCGGACCGCTCTGGCTTTCCACCAGATAGGTCTCGACCAGCCCATCCGACTGCATGCGGCGCATCAGCGGATAGATCGTCCCTTCCCCCATATCGATGTCCCTCGTGAGCCTGCTGGCGATCTCGTAGGCGTAGCTGTCGGCGTGCGAGAGCAGGGCCAGTACGCACAGCGCCAGCACGCCTTTCTTCAGTTGGATTTCAATCGTTTCCGGCACGGCTTCCTTGCCTCCGTTGATGCTCCCTTCTACTGCACGGTACTGAGTGGTGCAAGGTACCTACTGATGAACGATACGTAATGATGCGGAGAGGCTATCAAGCCCTTGATGAAACGGATTCTCAGCTGGATCGCCTCCCGCTGGGGATAAGGGGGCAATCCCATGTCGTGGGCGTGGTCTCTGGTGCTTGGCAACCGCTGGCGATGCGCGTATGCAGCCTCCGGACCGGTCCTTGGGGCGGGCTAGGCGTCGACGCGCGACTCACCGTCAGCGAAGTCGATCGCAGAGCGCGGATCAGGGATCGAATGTGCAAGTCGGCGCGGTGCGGCCCTTCAGGGTCAAGTCGCCGCCGAAACGGGCCGTGAGGGATATGAAGGCGCAATTTTCGGGGTTTCGGCGGATCATGACGGGCGCGTCCGCCCTCGCCGCTACGATGATGTTCGCGGGGAACGCCCTCGCCGAGGATCTGATGGGCCAGCCCACGCCGGGGGCCATCGACCTCCAGCCGGCCGCTTCTTCGCTGAAGCATGACGCCATCTGGTTCCACAATATCATCCTGATGCCGATCATCACGGCCATCACCCTTCTGGTGCTGGGCCTGCTGATCTGGATCGTGGTGCGCTACAATAAAAAAGCGAACCCGATCCCGGCCAAGTTCAGCCACAACACCACCGTCGAGATCATCTGGACGGTCGTGCCGGTGCTGATCCTGATGGTCATCGCCATCTTCTCGTTCCGGCTGCTGTTCGGCTACAACGACATGCCCAAGCCCTACATGACCGTGAAGGCCACGGGCTATCAGTGGTACTGGGGCTACGAGTATCCGGACCAGAAGATCAGCGAAATCGTCTCGCTGCCGCTCACCAAGGAACAGGCCGAAGCCAAGAAGGTCCCGTACCTGCTGGCCGCCGACAAGGCGATGGTCGTTCCCGTGAACCAGGTCGTCCGCGTCCAGGTCACCGGCGCCGACGTGATCCACGCCTTCGCCCTCCCGGCCTTCGGTCTGAAGACCGACGCCATCCCGGGCCGCCTGAACGAAACCTGGTTCAAGGCCGAGAAGACCGGCGTCTACTACGGCCAGTGCTCGGAACTCTGCGGCGTCGATCACTCGAACATGCCCATCGAGATCCAGGTCGTGACGCAGGCTCAGTTCGACGCCTGGGTTAAGGAGAAGACGGCTCCGCCGGCTCCCGCCGCTGCTCCGGCTCCGGCCGCCGCGGCCGCGACCCCCGCTTCGGCTCCGGCCGCTCCCGCTTCCGCACCGGCCGCGGCTCCCGCCGCGCCGGCGGCCTAAGAATACGATCGTAGGATAGAAGTCCGATGGCTCACGCCGCAGACACTCACGATGCCCACGGCGGTCACGACGACGCCGACCACCTGCCGCCCTTCTTCAAGCGTTGGTTCTGGTCCACGAACCACAAGGACATCGGCACGCTCTACATCCTGTTCGCCATCATGGCGGGCTTGGTCGGCGGCGCCCTCTCGGGCCTGATCCGCTGGGAGCTGATGCATCCGGGCATCCAGGTGTTCACCGACGATGGCCTGCTGGCGCAGCTCGGCGTCTTCAAGGGCAAGCACGGCTTCAACGCCGTGGTCACCGCCCACGCCCTGATCATGATCTTCTTCATGGTCATGCCCGCCATGATCGGCGGCTTCGGCAACTGGTTCGTTCCGATCATGATCGGCGCGCCGGACATGGCCTTCCCGCGGATGAACAACATCTCGTTCTGGCTGCTGGTCGCCGCGTGGGTCCTGCTGGTCAGCTCGATGTTCGTCGACGGCGGCCCGGGCCACGGCTTCGGCGGCGGCTGGACGATCTATCCGCCGCTCTCGACGATCGGCCACAAGGGTCCGGCCATGGACCTGGCGATCCTGTCGCTCCACCTGGCCGGCGCTTCGTCGATCCTGGGCGCGATCAACTTCATCACCACGATCTTCAACATGCGCGCGCCGGGCATGACCCTGCACCGCATGCCGCTGTTCGCCTGGTCGGTGCTGATCACCGCCTTCCTGCTGCTGCTGTCGCTGCCCGTCCTGGCCGGCGCCATCACCATGCTGCTGACCGACCGCAACTTCGGCACGCACTTCTTCGACCCGGCCGCCGGCGGCGACCCCGTCATGTTCCAGCACCTGTTCTGGTTCTTCGGCCACCCGGAAGTGTACATCCTGATCCTGCCGGGCTTCGGCATCGTCAGCCACATCGTCTCGACCTTCTCCAAGAAGCCCGTGTTCGGCTATCTGGCGATGGCCTACGCGATGGTCGCCATCGGGTTCGTCGGCTTCGTCGTGTGGGCGCACCACATGTACACGGTCGGCATGAGCATCAACCTGCGCGCCTACTTCGTGGCCGCGACGATGATCATCGCCGTCCCGACGGGCGTGAAGATCTTCAGCTGGATCGCCACGATGTGGGGCGGCTCGCTGGACTTCAAGACGCCGATGCTGTGGGCGATGGGCTTCATCTTCCTGTTCACGGTCGGCGGCGTCACCGGCGTCGTCCTGTCGAACGCCGGCATCGACTACAGCCTGCACGACACCTATTACGTCGTCGCCCACTTCCACTACGTGCTGTCGCTCGGCGCGGTGTTCGCGATCTTCGCCGGCTTCTTCTACTGGTTCGAGAAGATGTGGGGCGTGAAGTACAACGAAGCTCTGGGCTGCGCTCAGTTCTGGATCATGTTCGTGGGCGTGAACCTGGTGTTCTTCCCGCAGCACTTCCTGGGCCTGCAGGGCATGCCGCGTCGCTACGTCGACTATCCGGAAGCCTTCGCGAAGTGGAACTACGTCTCGTCGGTGGGCTACATGATCACCGCCGTCGGCGTGGGCGTGTTCCTCATCATCCTGCTGGAAGCCGCGATCCGTCGCCGCAAGGCCGAGGCCAACCCGTGGGGCGAAGGCGCCACCACGCTGGAATGGACCCTGTCCTCGCCGCCGCCGTTCCACCAGTTCAGCGAACCGCCGGTGATCAAGGAAGACAGCCACCACTAGGCTGTCGTCCGAAACCGGACCAAGACGCGGGGGCGCGGTCGGGACCTTAAGGGTCCGGGCCGCGCCCTTCGCCCATTCAAGACCGATATATTCCTCTCGATGTCGAAGACCCTCGCCATGACCCCGGAGACCGCGCCCGACACGTCGCCGCCAGACCTGTCTCAGGCCGCGCGTTGGCAGGACTATTTCCAGCTGATGAAGCCGCGCGTCATGTCGCTGGTGGTGTTCACGGGCCTGACCGGCCTGCTGGCCGCCCGCGCGCCGATCCATCCGGTGCTGGGCGCGATCGCGGTGCTGTGCATCGCCGTCGGGGCAGGGGCCTCGGGCGCTCTGAACATGTGGTACGACGCCGACATCGACCAGCAGATGCGCCGCACGCGCGGCCGTCCGGTCCCGGCCGGCAAGGTCAAGGGCGAGGAGGCCGCCTCGCTGGGCGTGGTCCTCAGCTTGCTCTCGGTGATGTTCCTGGGCTTCGCGATCAACTGGTTCGCGGCTGCCCTGCTGGCCTTCACCATCATCTTCTACGCCGTCGTCTACACGATGTGGCTCAAGCGCTGGACGGCGCAGAACATCGTCATCGGCGGCCTGGCCGGCGCCCTGCCCCCCGCCATCGGCTGGGCCGCGGCCACGGGCTCGGCCCCGCTGAACGCCTGGCTGATGGTGGCGATCATCTTCTTCTGGACCCCGCCGCACTTCTGGGCCCTGTCGCTGTACGTCACCACCGACTACGCCAAGGCCGGCGTGCCGATGCTGCCGGTGGTCAAGGGCGCCAAGGAAACCCGCAAGCAGATCCTGATCTACAGCCTGCTGCTGGTGCCGATTTGCCTGACGCCGGTGCTGACCGGCCTGGGCGGCCCGGTCTATCTGGCGGTGGCGGCCCTGGGCGGGGCGGTGTTCCTGTTGCTGGCCTGGAGGGTCTTCGCCAGCAAGGCTGGCGACGCGGCCGACCCGCGCGTGGCCGACCGCGCCCTCTACGATGTCACCGAGGACGAGAAAGCCGCCAAGGGGGCGCAGGGCGCCAAGGCCGCGCGCAACCTGTTCGCCTTTTCGATCCTCTATCTGTTCGCCCTGTTCGCCGCCTTGCTCGGCGAGGCCGTGGTGGGCGTGCATGCCCTGGAGCTGCTGAAGTGAACCAACCTATCGACAAGCAGGCCGCCAAGAAGGCCCGTGACGGGCGCAATATCGCGCTCGGCCTGGGCCTGGTGGTCTTCGTCATCCTGGTGTTCGTGGTCACCCTCGTGAGGCTTGGCGGCAGTGTCGCGCACCACGCCTAAGGGAACCCCGGAACAGCAGGCCATGGCCCGTCGCAATGGACGGGTGGCGTTGATCTGCGTGGCCGCGTTCTTCGGCATGGTCGGGGCGGCCTATGCCGCCGTGCCGCTGTACAAGCTGTTCTGCCAGGTCACCGGCTTCGACGGCACGGTGCGCAAGGCCGAGGCCAAGCCGACCCGGATCCTGGATCGCAAGGTCAAGATCCGCTTCGACGCCAATATCCGAGAGCTGCCCTGGCAGTTCCAGACCCTGCAGGCCAGCCAGGACATCCGCATCGGCGACACGGGCCTGGCCTTCTTCAAGGTCACCAACCCGACCGACAAGCCGCAGACCGGCCGCGCGCTCTACAACGTGGTGCCCGAATCAGCCGGCCCGTATTTCCAGAAGCTCGAGTGCTTCTGCTTCACCAGCCAGACGATCCAGCCCCACCAGACGGTGGAGTTCCCGGTCGTCTATTTCGTGGATCCCCAGTTCGTGGACGATCCCGAAACCAAGGGTAAGAACGAGATCACGCTCAGCTACACGTTCTTCCCGGCCGTCGACGACGGCAAAGCTGGAAAAGTCACCGCGTCGACGACGCCTCGTATCGTCGAACCCCTTGGCGGCGCACCGTCGAGAGGGCTATAGCGTTCACAACGACCACGGCGCGGGGGACCAGCGCCGTGCTCAGAGGGATATAAGGGTTAGCAGCAACATGGCCGGCGCCGTCAAACACGACTACCACATCCTTCCGCCCAGCCCGTGGCCCTTCGTGGGCTCGCTCGCCGCGACGGTCATGGCCATCGGCCTGATCGGCTGGATCAAGGGCGGCGTGTTCTGGATCGAGAAGGGCAACTGGGCGATCTTCGCCGCCGGCTTCGCGGGCGTGCTCTACACCATGTTCGGCTGGTGGTCGGACGTGGCCAAGGAAGCCAAGGCCGGCGACCACACGCCGGTCGTCTCGATCGGCCTGCGCTACGGCATGATCCTGTTCATCGCCTCGGAAGTCATGTTCTTCGTGGCGTGGTTCTGGATGTTCTTCGAGATGGCGCTCTTCCACGAGCACCGCACGCTGTCGGCGATCGAGGAAGTCCGCACCGCCTGGGCCACCTGGCCGCCCGCCGGCGTCGAGACCGTCTCGGCCTGGCACCTGCCGCTGGTCAACACCCTGACCCTGCTGCTCTCGGGCACGACCGTCACCTGGGCTCACCATGCTCTGCAGGTCGGCGACCGCAAGGGCGCCAAGTGGGGCCTGATCCTGACCATCGCGCTGGGCGCGCTGTTCACCGCGATCCAGATCTACGAGTACAGCCACATCAACCACGAGCAGCTGTTCTACTCGGAAGCCGCCGTGAACTCGGGCCTGTACGGTTCGACCTTCTTCCTGGCCACCGGCTTCCACGGTTTCCACGTGTTCGTCGGCACCCTGTTCCTGATCGTCTGCCTGATCCGCCTGATGAAGGGCGCCTTCACGCCCAAGCAGCACTTCGGCTTCGAAGCGGCCGCCTGGTACTGGCACTTCGTCGACGTGGTCTGGCTGTTCCTGTTCGCGTTCATCTACGTGATCTTCGGGGCCTCGGCTCACTAAGGTCGAAAGATCCAAGGGGCCCGGAACGCAGACCAGCGTTCCGGGCCTTTTTCGTTTCAAGGCTTAGTCTGCGATGACGAAGACCAACCCCTACGCCGCCGGCGCGCGCGGCCTGTGCCCCCACTGCGGCGAGGGCCATCTGTTCGAGGGCTTCCTCAAGGTGGCGCCGGCGTGCGAGGCCTGCGGCTTCGAGCTGGGCAGGTTCGAGACGGGCGACGGCGCGGCGACCTTCGTGATCCTGATCGCCGGGGCGGTCTGCGCCTTTGGGGCGCTGTTTTCGATGTTCGCCTGGAACTGGCCGATCTGGCTGCTGCTGGTGGTCTGGCTGCCGGCGGTGCTGGTCATCACCCTGGGACTGATGCGACCGGCCAAGGGTCTGATGGTCGCGGCCCAGATCGCCCAGAAAGCCTCGGAGGCGGGGCGCGACCATGTCTGACGCTCCCACGCCGCAACCGGCCAAGAAGCCCGGCTTTCCGATCGGCCTGACGGTCGCCACGGGGATTTCCTTCGCCATCCTCTGCGGCCTCGGCGGCTGGCAGATGCAGCGCCTGCACTGGAAGCAGGGTCTGCTCGTCCGGATCGACAAACTGAAGACCGCGCCGGCCTCGCCGCTGGGGCAGGTCCTCACCGCCCAGGCAAAGGGCGACGACGTGGCCTGGACCCGGGTCGTGGTCGACTGCGCGCCGGTCGAGGCCGCGCCCCTGCCGCTGGTCTATGGCGTCCGCGACGGCGACATGGTCTGGCGGGCTCAGGCGCCGTGCGGGATCGAGGACGGGCCCTACGACTTGATCCTGGTCGATCGGGGCGTCGTCAACGGCCTGACCGGCCAGGTCACCGCGCCGGCCAAGGCTTTCGAGGCGCCGCGCCATGTCGTCGGCGTCCTGACGCCGATCGCCCAGCTGGGCGGCGATCGCGCCAAGGTGCTGACCCGTTTTCCCGAGCGCCAGGCCGCGCCGCTGGTGCTGATGGCCGAAAGCGAGAGCCCGGCGCCGGCCGGAATCACGCCCGCGCCGTTGCCGGCAGAAATTTCCAATCGGCACCTGGAATACGCTCTGACGTGGTTCGGTCTTGCCGTAACCCTGCTGTTTATCTATGCCGCCATGCTCTGGCGGAGATTGAGACCCTGATGCGCTATGTGTCGACCCGCGGCCAGTCCGCGCCCATCGGCTTCCTGGATGCGGTGCTGGCCGGCCTGGCCCCCGACGGCGGCCTGTACGTGCCCAACGAGTGGCCCAGCTTCTCGCCGGCCGAGATCGCGGGCTTCGCGGGCAAGCCTTACGCCCAGGTGGCGGCGGCCGTGGTCGGCAAGTTCGTCGGCGACGACATCCCCAAGGACGACCTGCTGCACATGTGCGAGGAGGCCTACGCCACCTTCGCCCACACGGCCGTCGTGCCGCTGAAGCAACTGGGTCCGAACCGCTACCTGCTGGAGCTGTTCCACGGCCCGACGCTGGCGTTCAAGGACGTGGCGATGCAGCTGCTGGGCCGCCTCTACGACTACGTGCTCGAGCGCCAGTCGCGGAAGATGACCATCATCTGCGCCACCTCGGGCGACACGGGCGGCGCGGCCGTCGAGGCGTTCCGGGGCCGCAAGAACGCCCGTATCGTCGCCCTCTTCCCGGAAGGCCGCATCAGCGAGGTGCAGCGCCGGTTCATGACCACGGCCGTCGACGGCAACGTGGCCTGCATCTCGGTGCTGGGCTCGTTCGACGACTGCCAGGCCATCGTCAAGCAGGCCTTCCAGGACGACCAGTTCCGCCATGCGGTCGATCTGTCGGGCGTCAACTCGATCAACTGGGCCCGGATCGCGGCCCAGAGCGTCTACTACTTCACCGCCGCCGTGGCCCTGGGCGCGCCGAACCGCGAAGTGGCCTTCGTGGTCCCGACCGGCAATTTCGGCGACGCCTACGCCGCCTTCGTGGCCAAGAAGCTGGGGCTGCCGATCCATTCGGTGACCGCCGCCACCAACTCCAACGACATCCTGGCCCGGGCCTTCGAGGACGGCCGCTATGCGCGCGGCGCCGTGGCCGCCACCCAGAGCCCGGCCATGGACATCCAGGTCGCCTCCAACTTCGAGCGCCTCTACTTCGAGGCCGTCCGTCGTGACGGCACCGAGACCGGCCGCGCCTTCCGCGCCTTCGCCGACACGGGCCTGCTGGACATTCCGCCGGGCGCCTATGCGTGGATGCGCGAGCTCTTCCGCGGCGCCTCGGTCAGCGAGGCCGACACCGCCAAGACCATGCTGGCGACGTTGAACGAGACCGGCGAAGTCATCGACCCGCACACGGCCGTCGGCCTGGCCGCCGCCCAAGGCGTGCGGGTCGATCCGTCGATCCCGGTGGTGGTCCTTTCGACCGCCCATCCGGCCAAGTTCCCGGAGGCTGTCCTGGCGGCCACGGGCCTCGCCCCCTCGACCCCGCGCGCCACGCCCGACCTTTCCAAGAAGCCGGAAAAGTTCGAGCGCCTGCCCGCCGACGGTTCGGCGATCAAGGCCTTCGTGCGGACCTTCGCGGCCAATACTTGAGCCAAAGCTGGCGTTTAGGGCCGCTAGGGCCTAGATACCGCGGCTCATGACAGCTTCCTTGCGCACCCTCCCCAATGGCGTCCGTGTCGTCTGCGACCCGATGCCAGGCCTTGAAACCCTGGCTCTGACCGTGGTGGCGGGACGGGGAGCGGCCTACGAGGACCCGGCGCGCTCGGGCTGGTCGCACCTCTTGGAACACATGGTGTTCAAGGGCGCTGGCAGCCGCTCGGCCCGCGACATCGTCGAGGTCATCGAGAGCGAGGGCGGCTCGATCAACGCCGCGACCGGCTATGAACGCACCAGCTTCCAGGTCCGCGCGCTGAAGGGCGGGCTGGATCTGGGCATGGACGTCATCGCCGACCTGGTGCGCCGCCCGACCCTCGACGCCGGCGACCTGGCCCGCGAGAAACAGGTGGTCGCGCAAGAGATCGCCGAGGCCGCCGACGCGCCCGATGACTATGTCTTCGACCTGGTCCAGCGCGCCAGCTGGGGCGACCACCCGGTGGGCCGTCCGATCCTGGGCAGCGACGCGACCGTCGAGGCCGCCACGATCGAGGCCCTCACGGATTGGCGCGCGGCCCTCTACGCCGCCGACCGTCTGGTGGTCAGCGCCACGGGCGCGGTCGACGAGGCCGAGCTGATGGCCGCCGCCGAGCGCGCCTTCGGCGACCTGCCCGCCGCGCCCGGCGCGGTCGTTCCGCAACCGGCGGCCTTCGTCGGCGGCGCCCAGGCCGAGGCGCGCAAGCTGGAGCAGGCGCATCTGGTCTTCATGCTGCCCGCCTGCGGCTCGCGCGAGGACGACTATTTCGCCCTGCGGATCTTCGCCGAGTGCCTGGGCGGCGGCATGTCTTCGCGGCTGTTCCAGGAAGCCCGCGAGAAGCGCGGCCTCGCCTACAATATCGACGCCTATGCCGACACCTATGCCGACCATGGCGCGCTGGGGGTCTATGCCGGTTGCGCGGCGGGCGACGCGGTCGAGACCGCCAAGGTCTGCGCCGACGAGATCGCCAAGCTGGCCGAGCGGATCGAGCCCGCCGAACTGGCCCGCGCCAAGGCCCAACTGAAGGCCCACATGTTCATGGCCCGCGAGCAGCCGTTGTCGCGCGCCGAGCAGGGGGCGGGGCAGGTGCTGCTCTTCGACCGCCTCTATCCCACCGCCGAGTTGGCGTTCGAGGTCGACGCGGTGACGCCGGAAGATGTCGCGCGCCTGGGCCGCCGCCTGCTGGCCGGCGGCAGGGCCGCCACGGCGGTGCTCGGAGCCAAGTCGGCCCTGAAGGCCGGCGAGGCGTTCGACAAGGCGTTGTTCTCCGCGGCCTGACATTGGAAGATGACGGCGTTGACTGACTCAGAGCTTCGTTCGTGTCCGCCTTGCTGCCGTTCCTGAAAACCCGGCCCCGGCTTCAGCTGGAAGGCCGCGCCGTCTACCTCCGGCCGCCGCGTCCGCACGACCATCGCGCCTGGGCCGCCCTGCGCGCCAAGTCGCGGCCTTTTCTCGAGCCGTGGGAGCCGACCTGGCCCGAGCATGACCTGACGCGCGCGGCCTTTCGCGCCCGTCTCGGCGCCTATGCCCGCGAACTGGAGCTGGGCGAGGCCTATCCGTTCTTCGTCTTTCGCCGCGCGGACCACGCCCTGGTCGGCGCCATCCGACTTTTTCACGTGCGACGTGGCGTCGCTCAGACCGGCTCGATCGGCTACTGGATCGGCCAGCCCCACATCCGGCAAGGCCACATGGCCGACGCGGTCGAGACCTTGATCCGCTTCGCCTTCAAGGGTCTTGAGCTCCATAGACTAGAAGCCGCATGCATGCCGGAAAACCACGCATCGGCCGCATTATTACAGAAATGCGGGTTTTCAGAGGAAGGATACGCGCCCGCTTATTTGAAAATTAACGGCGGTTGGAGAGATCATCGTCTGTTCGGCTTGGTGGCGCCCGAGTAGCGCCGAGGACCAGAACCGAAGAGTTTAGGACGGGCATGCCTTTTCGCACCGGTGAGCGACGGATCTGGGACGCGACGGCCACGCTGGAAGCGTTGGGCGCCGCCGACGTCGCGCTGTGGATTTGGGAACCGGAAGCCGACCGTCTTCGCCTGAACGGCGCGGCTCGCGCGCTGGGCCTGGGGCCGTTGGCCCCCGAGTGTTCGTCCGCCGCCTTCCGCGCCCTGGCCCTGCCGCAGGACCGCGCCCAGGCCGAGGAAGTGCTCAAGGCCCGTGAACCCGGCTCCGAAGTCGTCGCCCGCTTCCGCGTGCGCGGTGGCGAGACCTGCCTCTGGCGGGGCGTCTGGCTGGAAGAGGGTGTCCGCGCCGCCGGCGTCGTCGCCCCCGAAACGAAATTCACCGCCTCCGAGCGCTGCGAGCTCACCGGCCTCCTGGATCGCCGCAGCTTCATCGCCCGCGCTCGTGAGCGCCTGGGCCGGGACGGCATGCACGAACTGGTCGTCGCCGACCTGGATCGCCTGCGCCGCCTGAACGAGGCCCTGGGCCACGAACGCGCCGACCTGGTGCTGGCCGCCCTGGGGTCGCGCCTGGCCGCCGCCTTCCCGTCTGACGCCCTGCTGGGCCGGATCGGCGAGGACGAGTTCGCCGTGCTGTGCGAACCCAAGGGCTACGAACCGGCCGAGATGCTGCGCACCGCGCTGGAACAGCCGCTGCGCATCGCCGGCTTCGATATTCACCCGACCCTGTCGGTCGGCGGCGTCTCGGCCGAAGGCGGGCTCGATGCGCCCGACGCCGCCGAGCTGCTGCGCCGCGCCGAGTTGGCCGTCGAGGCCGCCGCCGCCGTCGGTCGTGGCGGCGCCGCCGCCTATGGCCGCTCGATGGAGACCGACGGCCTCTCGCGCCTCGCCCTGGAGGCCGACCTGCGCGGCGCCATCGGCCGCGGCGAGATCATTCCGTACTTCCAGCCCGTCGTGCGCCTGTCGACGGGCGCCCTGTCGGGCTTCGAGGCCCTGGCCCGCTGGATCCATCCGCGCCGGGGCATGCTGCCGCCCGACGAATTCCTGCCGCTGATCGAAGAGATGGGGCTGATGAGCGAGCTCGGTGCGCACATGATGCACACCGCCGCCAAGCAGCTGGCCGCCTGGCGCGACGCCCATCCGGCGATGGGCGCCCTGACCGTCAGCGTCAACCTCTCGACCGGCGAGATCGATCGTCCGGGCCTGGTGGCCGACGTAGCCGAGACCCTGCGCGTCAACCGTCTGCCGCGCGGCGCCCTGAAGCTGGAAGTCACCGAGAGCGACATCATGCGCGACCCCGAGCGGGCCGCCGTGATCCTGCGCACCCTGCGCGAAGCGGGCGCCGGCCTGGCGCTGGACGACTTCGGCACCGGCTTCTCGTCGCTGTCCTATCTGACGCGCCTGCCGTTCGACACGCTGAAGATCGACCGCTACTTCGTCCGCACCATGGGCGGGAACGCCGGCTCGGCCAAGATCGTCCGCTCGGTCGTCAAGCTGGGCCAGGATCTCGATCTCGAGGTGGTGGCCGAGGGCGTTGAGAATGCCGAGATGGCCCGCGCCCTGCAGTCTCTGGGCTGCGACTACGGCCAGGGCTTCGGCTACGCGCCGGCCCTGTCGCCGCAGGAGGCCGAGGTCTATTTGAACGAGGCCTATGTGGACGGCGCCGCGCCGGTGAAGGCGCGGGGCTGATCCCTAAGCCCGTCCCGCCGTCGCCGACAGGTGGTCGGCCGTGACACCCAGCTTGGCCAGCGCCCGGGTCCACTTGTGCTCGTGGTCCTCGTCGAACAGCAGGCCCTCGTCGGCGTCGCAGATCAGCCAGATGTTGTCGCGCAGCTCCTGCTCCAGCTGGCCAGGGCCCCAGCCGGCGTAGCCCAGGGCCAGCACCGCCCTGCGCGGACGGCGCATGCGGCTGGCCATGGCGTCCAGCACGTCACGTGTGGCGGTCAGGCCGAGGCCGTCGGCCACCGGCACGGTCGAGTCCGGCGAGTTGAAGTCGTCGGTGTGCAGGACGAAGCCCCGCTCGCGCTCGATCGGTCCGCCCAGCAGCACCAGATCGCTCGGCGCCTGGATGTCGGACTTCACGCCGAGGCGCTCCAGAAGTTCGAACACGGTCAGGCCGTCGACCGGGCGGTTCACGGCCAGGCCCATCGCCTGGTCCTCGTCGTGGGCGCACAGGTAGAGCACCGTGCGCTCGAAGCGCGGATCGTCGATGCCGGGCATGGCCACCAGGAGCCGTCCGGTCAGGAACTCGCCCCCATCGTCCCCAGTTGGGCCGTCGTCTTTGATCATACTCGCCATCAGGAGAGCATTGGCCTTCGGTGTGACGGTTTCAAGTCGTGCGCGTTATGAAAGCGTGCTTGGCGGCCGCCTCGCCTAAGGATATTCGAGGCGTCGCTATACATCCCCCACACGAGGAAACAGGCCCATGGCGATCAAGGTTGGCGACACGCTGCCCGCGGCGACTTTCATGACCAGCACGGCCGAAGGGCCGGCGCCGATCAGCACCGACGACATCTTCAAGGGCAAGACCGTCGCCCTGTTCGCCGTTCCGGGCGCGTTTACCCCGACCTGCTCGGCCAAGCACCTGCCGGGCTTCAAGGAGAAGGCCGACGAGCTGAAGGCCAAGGGCGTCGACACCATCGCCTGCGTCTCGGTCAACGACGTCTTCGTGATGAAGGCCTGGGGCAAGGACCAAGGCATCGACGGCGAGGTCCTGCTGCTGGCCGACGGCAACGGCGAGTTCACCCGCACGATCGGCCTGGACTTCGACGGCAGCAAGTTCGGCATGGGCGCCCGCTCGCAGCGCTATTCGCTGATCGCCAAGGACGGCGTCGTGACCCAGCTGAACGTCGAAGACGCCGGCCAGTTCAAGGTCTCGTCGGCCGAGTACCTGCTGGAACAGCTGTAAGGCTGCCGGCTACGGTTTCGAAGGGCGACGGGTCCTCCCGTCGCCCTTTTCGTATCAGGCTCCCAGCACTTCCGGCGTCATCGCCTCCAGGTCCGCCGAACCCAGCATCACCCCCGCCGCCGCGCCGGGGACCTGGGCCAGGACGGCTTCCGCGAACACCCGGGCCAGGGCCCGCTTGCTCTCGCCCCAGGCCGCGTCCGCCTCGCCCGAGGCCGCCAAGGCGCCCTTGGCGAGCATCCAGCCGCCGACCACGTCGCCCAAGAGCTTCTGATAGGCGGTGGCGCCGGACAGGGCGTCCGGCATCGACTTCGTGCGGCGCTCGATCAGCCAGGCCGTGGCCGAGGCGGCGGCGTTCAGCGCCGCCTCCAGGCGCAGGCCGACGCCCTTGAGGTCCGAGGCCAGCAGGACGTCGATGGTGTCGCGGATGTCGTCCATCAGGTCGCCGACCGCCTGGCCCTCGCCCAGCATCAGCTTGCGGCCGACCAGGTCGATGGCCTGGATGCCGTTGGTGCCTTCGTAGATCGGGGCGATGCGAGCGTCGCGATAGTGCTGGGCCGCGCCGGTCTCCTCGATGAAGCCCATGCCGCCATGGATCTGTACGCCCTGCGAAGCCACCCAGACGCCGACATCGGTCGACCAGGCCTTGGCGATCGGGGTCAGCAGTTCCTCGCGCAGCTTGGCGGCCGTGCGGGTCGCCTCGTCGGCCGCGGCGCGGGCCAGGTCAGCGGCGACGGCGGTCGACAGGCAGATTCCCCGGGCGGCCTCGATATGGGCCTTCATCAGGACCAGCGCGCGGCGGATGTCCGGATGGTCAAATAGGCGCGAGGGATAGGCGCCGGTCCAGATCGAGCGGCCTTGGGTGCGTTCCTGGCTGAAGTTCAGGGCCTGCTGGTAGGCGCGCTCGGCGATGGCCACGCCTTGTGTCCCGACCTGCAGGCGGGCGGCGTTCATCATCACGAACATGTTGGGCAAGCCTTGGCCCAGGCCCCCGACGAGTTCGGCCTTGGCGCCTTCGAACAGCATCACGCAGGTGGGCGAGCCGTGGATGCCCAGCTTGTGCTCAAGCCCGCCGACCCGGACGCCGTTGGCCTCGCCCAACGACCCGTCCTCATTGACCAGGACCTTGGGGGCCAGGAACAGCGAGATCCCCTTCACCCCCGGAGGCGCGTCGGGCGTGCGGGCCAGGACCAGATGGATGATGTTGTCGGCCGCGTCGTGGTCACCCCAGGTGATGAAGATCTTCTGGCCGGTGATGGACCAGCCACCGTCCCCATCGGGGGTCGCCACCGTGGTCAGCGCCGCCAGGTCAGAGCCCGCCTGGGGCTCGGTCAGGTTCATGGTGCCGGTCCACTCGCCCGAAACCAGCTTGGACAGATAGGTGTGCTTCTGGCTGTCGGAGCCACAAAGCTCCAGCGCCTCGATCGCCCCCAGGCTCAGCATCGGGCACAGGCCGAACGCCATGTTGGCCGCCTGGACCATCTCCAGCACGCAGACCTCGAGGGTCTTGGGCAGGCCCTGGCCGCCGTGCTCGGGCGGGGCGGCGAGGCTGGCCCATCCGCCCTCGGCGAACTGCTTGTAGGCGTCGGCGAAGCCCGGCGCGCAACGGACCACACCGTTCTCCAGTTTGGCGCCGACCAGGTCTCCCTGGCGGTTCAGCGGGGCCAGCACGTCGGCCGCGAAGGCGCCGGCCGCTTCCAGCACCGCCGTCACCGTGTCGGCGTCAGCCTCCGGGAACGCGTCGGCCAACCGCTCGAACCCGGCCGCGTGGCGCAGCGAGAAGGCGAGGTCGCGGACGGGCGCGCGATAGGTCATGGCCGGAAACTCCAGGTTATCGGCGACCTGTTTAGGCGGGCTGACGTTACGTCGCCAAGCCGGTCGCCGCTTTCCGGTCGAGATCACGGGCTCGTGATCGCAAGGCCCTTTCATCGCGCGGCGGAGTTCCCAATTCGGAGAAACAGTAACTAGTGCTGTTTTAGTTTGCCCGGAGCATTCTCCCCGATGTCTCGTCCCTTCGCTTACGTCGCTTTGGCCGCGGCCCTCCTGACCGCTCCCGCCGCCCTGGCCGCGCCGGGCGTCTCGTCGGTCAAGCCGGCCGACCTGCCCGCCGGCCACTACGTCCTCGACAAGCAGCACGCCTCGCTGACCGCCAAGCTCAAGCACATGGGCTATTCGAACTACACCCTGCGCTTCACCCGGCTGGACGCCGATTTCCGCTACGACCCCAAGGCGCCGGAAGCTTCGAAGCTCAGCGTCACCGTCGATCCGGCGTCGCTGGACACCGCCACGGGCGCGGACGCATTCGGGGCGAAGTTCAACAAGGAGCTGACCGGCGACGGCTGGCTGGAGGCGGGCAAGTATCCGACCATCACCTTCGTCTCGACCGCGATCGATATCGGCGATGGCCAGCATGGCGCGGTGACCGGCGACCTCACCATCCACGGTGTGACGAAACCCGTGACCCTCGCCGTCATTTTCAATGGCGTCGGTTCGGGCATGATCCCGCTACAAACGCGCACGGGCTTCTCGGCCAGCACGACGTTCAAGCGTTCGGAGTTCGGCGTCGGCAAGTACGTTCCGCTGATCGGCGACGAGGTCACGCTGAACATCGAAGTCGAGTTCGAAAAGAAGTAAGCCGAGTCCAACTGGGAAGTCTGGGAGATGTCCATGGCCGCGAACCGTACGCGCTACACGACGGTGGCGATCGTCATCCACTGGCTGATCGCCGCGGCCATCATCTTCCAGATCATCCTGGGCTGGCGGATGGACGATGGCCCCAAGGGACCGACGAGCTACGCCCTGTTCCAGCTGCACAAGTCGATCGGCATCACGATCCTGCTGCTCAGCCTGCTGCGGCTGGCCTGGAAGCTGACCCACCGCTCGCCGCCGCCGCCGGAAGGCCAGCCAGCCTGGGAGCGGGCGGCTTCGCACATCGTGCACTGGGGCTTCTACGCCATCATGATCGGCCTGCCGCTGACCGGTTGGATCGCCGTGTCGGCCAGCCGGGTGAACATCCCGACCCTGCTGTACGGAACCTTCCCGTGGCCGCACATCCCGTTGCTGCCCGAGCTGGCGGCCGGCCCCAAGCACCTCTGGCATGAGGCCGGCGAGGTGGCCCACGGCCTGCTGGTCAAGCTGACCTATGTGCTCCTCGTCCTCCATCTGGGCGCGGTGGCCAAGCACCAGATCCTCGACCGCGACGAGGTGCTGAGCCACATGGCCCCCGGCGCCCGCCCCGGCTGGAAGGAGCCGCGCGCCTGGCTGGCCGCCGCCGGCCTCGCGGCGGTGATCGCCGCGGGCTTCCTCTACATGCCCGCGTTGAAAGGTGGCCCCGCCGCGCCGCCGACCCCGGTGGCCGCGCCCGCCCCGACCCCCGCGTCCACGCCCGACCTGGCCGGAGCCGCCCCGCCGGTCGCCGCGGCCCCCGCGCCCGAGCCCGCCCTCAAGGACCCCGTCGCCTGGACCGTCCAGAAGGGTTCGACCCTGACCTTCGCCGCCACCTGGACGGACAGCACGATCGAAGGCCAGTTCAGGACCTGGACGGCCGACATCCTGTTCTCGCCCGACGCCCTGGATCGCTCGAAGGTCAGCGTCGCCATCGACATGGCCTCGGCGACGACCGGCGACGACCAGCGCGACCAGAGCCTGCCCAGCGGCGACTTCTTCGACACCGCCGAGCATCCGAAGGCGACCTTCACCGCCAACGGCTTCCGCCGGACGGGCGAGGGCAAGTACGTCGCCGATGGGACCCTGGACCTGCGCGGGGTGAAAAAGCCGGTCAGCCTGCCGTTCACCCTGAAGATCGACGGCGACACGGCGACCGCCCACGGTGTAACCACCCTCGACCGGACGACGTTCGGCATTGGACAGGGTGAATGGGCGTCGACGGACGAAATCGCGGCGAAGGTGAAGGTCAGCTTCTCGCTGACCGCCAAGCGGAAGTAGCGGCGGGCGCCGAAGCCCTGCGCGCCGGCGGGCTCGTTCTGCTGCCGACGGAGACGGTCTATGGGCTCGGGGCCGACGCCTCGAACCCGGCGGCGGTGGCGGCGATCTTCGAGGCCAAGGGCCGGCCGCGCTTCAACCCGCTGATCGCCCATGTCGCCGACCTGGAGACCGCCGCGCGGATCGCCCATCTCGACGATCGGGCCTATGCGCTCGCTCGGGCGTTCTGGCCGGGCCCTCTGACCATCGTCGCACCGATCAGGGACACATCGGCGGTGTGCGACCTGGCCCGCGCCGGTCTCGACACCGTGGCCATCCGCGTGCCGGGCCATCCCGTCTCGCACGCGGTGCTGGAAGCCTTCGGCGGCGCGGTCGTCGCGCCCTCCGCCAACCGCTCGGGCCGGCCCAGCCCCACGACCTTCGCCGACGCAGTCTCCGAGACCGGCGACAAGGCCGCCGCCGCCTTGGATGGCGGTCCTTGCGCGGTCGGCCTGGAGTCCACGGTCGTGTCGGTCCTCGAAGGGCAAGTGCGCCTGCTGCGTCCCGGGGCCGTCACCCGCGTCCAGCTGCAGCAGATCGTCGGCCCGCTGGCCGAGGCCGAGGACGACGCCAAGCGCTCGCCCGGGCGTCTCGCCCTGCACTACGCCCCCGACGCCCCCGTTCGGATCAACGCCAAGGCTCCGGAGGCTGGCGAGGCGTTCCTGGCCTTTGGTGCATGGCCGGAGGGGCAGGGCGTGTTCAATCTCAGTCCGACGGGCTCCTTGAGCGAGGCCGCGGCGAACCTTTTCTCGTTCCTGCGCGCCGCCGATCGGGCGCAGCCCACGGCGATCGCCGTGGCGGTCATTCCCGAAGAGGGTTTGGGCGAAGCGATCAATGACCGGCTGCGTCGCGCCGCCGGCTTCGTAGGATAGGCCGATGAAGACCAAATCCCGGATCATGTATGTCGAGGACAAGTCCAAGGGCGTGAACGGGCCGGCGCGGATCGGCCGGGTCGCGTCGTCCAAGAGCGGCGAGACGCTCCATTATGCCGGCCAGTCGTTCAAGACGCTGCGCCACTCGGGCCTGAAGGCCAATTTCGAGGACAGCGTCACGGGCAAGCCGTACTGGATCGCCAGGGCGCGCAAGGACGGGGCGGATCGGCTCTTCAAGGGCGCTGGCGAGCCGGCCGTGATCGACGAGGACGTGCGCGAGGAATATTGGCGCGACATCCGGGGCCTTCCCGACCCGGCCCTGGACTAGTTCGGCGCCGCGCGCACGGTACTGACATCGCCCCCACCAGAAGCGTATCCTCCCTCGCCATGACCAAGCCTGTACCCGCCCCAAATCTCATGGGGGTCGTCTCCCGCCTTAAGGCCCTGCTCGGCGAGGGCGGCTGGAGCCAGGATCCGGACGTGATCGCGCCCAAGCTTGTGGAATGGCGTGGGCGGTGGAAAGGCGAGACGCCGCTGCTTGTGACCCCGCGCACGACCGCCGAGGTCGCCGCCGTGGTCGGCATCTGCGCCGCCGAGGGCGTGGCGATCACGCCCCAGGGCGGCAATACCGGCCTGGTCGCCGGCCAGATCCCGCACGGCGAGATCCTGCTGTCGACCCAGAAGCTGACCGCGATCCGCGACGTCGACCCGATCGATGACGCCATGGTTCTGGAAGCGGGCGTCACCCTGTGGGAGGCGCACCAGCAGGCGGCCAAGGTCGGTCGCCGCTTCACCGTTGGCGTGGCCTCGGAAGGCTCCTGCACCATCGGCGGGCTGATCTCGACCAATGCCGGCGGCACCGCCGTCCTGCGCTACGGCATGATGCGCGAGCAGGTGCTCGGGATCGAGGCCGTCCTGCCCAATGGCGAGATCTGGAACGGCCTCAAGCGTCTGCGCAAGGACAACACCGGCTACGACCTCAAGCAGCTTTTGATTGGGGCCGAGGGCACGCTGGGCGTCGTCACGGCCGCCAGCCTGAAACTGCACGCGCTATTGGCCTCGCGGGCCGTGGCGATCGTCGGCCTGACGTCGCCGGCTGACGCCATCCAGCTGCTGGCCCGCGCCAAGGACGAGACGGGCGGCGCGGTCGAGGCCTTCGAACTGATGGGCCGGCTAGGCTTCGAGCTGACCGTGCGCAACGTCCCCGGCCTGCGCGACCCGCTGCCCGAGGTCCATCCCTGGTACGTGCTGATCGAGGTCGCCAGCGGCGAACCGGGCGCGGCTGAAGCGGCGCTGGAACGCCTGCTGGCCGGCGCCCTGGAGCGCGGCCTGATCACCGACGCCGCCGTCGCCCAGACCGAAACCCAGATGAAGGCGTTCTGGCACATCCGCGAGGGCCACTCGGCCGGCCAGAAGCCCGAGGGCGCGGTCTGGAAGCATGACGTCTCGGTGCCGGTCTCGAAGATCCCCGACTTCATCGGCCAGGCCAATGCGGCCATCGAGAAGGCTTTCCCCGGAACCCGCATCGTCGCCTTCGGCCACGTCGGAGACGGCAACGTCCACTACGATGTGCTGAGGCCCGTCGGTGGCGACGACGACGCCCACGACGCTCTGCGCGAGGCGGGGGCCAAGATCGTCCACGACATCACCGCCACCTTCGCCGGCTCGATCAGCGCCGAGCACGGCCTGGGGACGATGAAGACCGCCGAGGCCCTGACCTACAAGGACCCGATCGAGGTCGCGGCCCTGCGCGCGATCCGCGGGGCGCTGGACCCCAAGCGGATCATGAACCCGCGGGTTCTCTTCTAGGCGGCCTTGGCCTTGGCGGCGGCGCGCTTGCGGGCGCGCAGGAACATCACGGCCAGGACGGCGAAAGCGCCCGCTGGAACCGTGGCGCGATAGAAACCGGGCTGCATGCTGGGCAGCAGATTGATCGCCATGGGGATGAAGCCCCACTTGCCGGTCGAGCGCTCCATCCAGAACGCTCCGACCCCGACGAAGCACATGACCGCCCACACGATGCGGTACTTCAGCGTCCCGTCGCGCAGGACGAAGAACAGGGCGGCGATCATCGGAATCGGCCAGAGGAGGGCTGCGGCGAGGCCAAGGGCTTGAGTCATCCCGGCTGGATAGCCTCGCCGCTCCCCGAGGTCGAGGCGTTGTTACGCCTCGGGAACACCGGCCATCATCGCCTTCAGGGCGGCGAGGTGGCCTTTGAGCGCTTTGCGGCCGGCGGTGCTCAGCGACAGCCATGTGCGCTGACGCCCGTCCGAGGCGACCTTCCTGACCTTGACGTAGCCGGCCTCTTCCAGGGTCTTCACGTGCTTGCTGAGCACCGACTCCGAGACGTCCAGCGCCTCGCGGACGGTGGCGAAGTCGATGGTGTCGACGGCCGCCAGCATGCAGCACATCTGCAGGCGATTGGGGGCGTGGATCACCGCGTCCAGTTCGCCGCTCACAGCGAGCCGCCCTCGCGCATGTCGCGCCGGAAGGCCGCTTCCCAGAGGAAGCCGGCGACGGTGGCGGCCACCGCCACGATGGCGCCGGCCACGAACGGCGCGAACGTCACGTGCTTGAAGTGGAACAGCCAGCCCGAGGTCAGCATCGTCCCGGCGGTGACTATCGCCAAGGCGACCGCCACGATCCGTGTCCGGCCGGCGCGATAGCCGTAGACCCACATGCCGGTCTTGCGGGTATAGGCCTTGACCAGCAGCCACAGGCCCAGCCCGACCACGACGAAGTAGCCGTACTGCCAGCCGACTGGCGCGGCTTGCACGGCGGCCAGCCCGCCCATCAGCAGGCCCAGAGCCGGGTGGTACCAGACCGGCGCCTTGGCGCGCTCGGCCATCTCGCTATTGGCGGCCTGGACTTCGGCCAGCATCCGCAAAGCGTCTTCATCTCGGGTCATGTCGAACTCTTACTTTCCGTTGTGGAAAGTCATAGATCATCGCTTTCCATATTGGCAAGTGAAAACTTTCCGAAATGGAAAGCGATGGCGCGTCATCCGATCCTCCCCAAGCGGGGGAGGTGGCGCGAGGCGCCGGAGGGGGAAGGGCCAGGCTGGCAGGACTTCCCCCTCCGTCGTCCCTCCGGGCCGACACCTCCCCCGCTTGGGGGAGGATTGGATTCATCGGCCCGCTAGCGGAGGCTCGTCTAACCCTTTATCTCCCCGGCCATGCTGATGGTCATCTCGCCCGCCAAGTCGCTGGACTTCACCGCCCCCAAGGATGTGCTGCCGCTCACGACGCCTGAGCTCAAGGCCCAGATCGTCGAGCTGGCCAAGGTGACGCGCAAGCTGACCGCGCCCGACCTGAAGCGCCTGATGCACATCTCCGACGCCCTGGCCAAGCTGAACCGGGAGCGGTTCCAGGCTTTCGATTCAGAACTGGAAGACGGCCTTCAGGCCGTCATCGCCTTCAACGGCGACGTCTATGCTGGCCTCGCCGCGCGCGAGCTGGACCGGCCGGCGCTGGAGTGGACGCAGGAGCACCTCCGCATCCTGTCGGGCCTGTACGGCGTGCTGCGCCCGTTCGACGCCCTGCAGCCCTATCGCCTGGAGATGGGCACGCGCCTGAAGACCAAGCGCGGCCATAACCTCTACGATTTCTGGGGCGAGACGATCTCCAAGACCCTCAACGCCGCCGCCGAGGGCCACGCGGACCCGACCCTGGTGAACCTGGCCAGCCAGGAATATTTCGGCGCCGTCGACGCCAAGGCCCTGAAGCTGCCGGTCGTCACCTGCCACTTCAAGGAGGAGAAGGCCGGCGAACTGCGCGTGCTGGGCTTCTTCGCCAAGAAGGCGCGAGGCCGCATGGCGCGTTACGCCATCGACAACCGCGTCGACCGCGCCGAGGCGCTGAAGGGGTTCAATCTCGACGGCTATCGCTTCCAACCGTCGCTTTCGACCGAGGCCGACTGGGTTTTCGCTCGCCCGCAGCCCTAAATTCATCTAGTGATGAATTTATAAGCACTCGCATCTCGCAACGGCGAGCTATATGCTGCAATGCAGCACATTAGGGTAGCAATCTAGGAGCGCGCCGCATGGCCGTCGATTTCGGTTTGCAGGGGCAGGTCGCCATCGTCACCGGCTCGACCAGCGGCATCGGTCACGCCTTGGCCGACGCGCTCGCCGCCCAGGGCTGCAACATCGTCATGAACGGCCTGGGCGAGATGAACGCCATCGAGCGCGCCCGCGCCGAAATGGCCGAAACCCATGGCGTCGAGGTGCTGTATCACGGCGCCGACATGACCAAGCCGGTCGAGATCGCCGACATGGTGCGAGCCGCCAAGGCCGAGTTCGGCGAGCTGGACATCCTGGTCAACAACGCCGGCGTCCAGCATGTGGCCCCGATCGAGGATTTTCCGGACGACAAGTGGGACCTGATCATCGCGGTCAACCTGTCCTCGGCCTTCCACGCCATCAAGGCGGCGGCGCCGATCATGAAGGAGCAGGGGCGCGGGCGGATCGTCAACATCGCCTCGGCCCACGGTCTGGTCGCTTCGCCGTTCAAGTCGGCCTATGTCGCCGCCAAGCATGGCATTCTGGGCCTGACCAAGACCGTCGCCCTCGAGGTCGCCCAGCACGGCGTCACCTGCAACGCCATCTGCCCGGGCTTCGTGAAGACGCCGCTGGTCGAAGCCCAGATCGCCGACCAGGCCAAGGCGCGCGGCATCTCGGAAGAGGCCGTGATGAAGGATGTCATCCTGGCCAGCCAGCCGACCAAGCAGTTCGTCACCTTCGACCAGCTGTCGGGCATGCTGCTGTATCTGGTGTCCGACGCGGGGGCCTCGGCCAACGGCGCGGCGTTCCAGATCGACGGCGGCTGGGTCGCGCAATAAGCGCGAGACTTAAGGGACGGAAGCGCTACTGATCGAGGGCTGGTCCTTCGGGAGTTCGCATGCCGATTCCGCCGTTCAAGAAGAAGTCCGGTCCCAAGGGACTGAGCCTGGCCCTGCAGGGCGGCGGCGCCCATGGGGCGTTCGAGTGGGGCGTCCTCGACCGCCTGCTCGAGGACGAGGCCCTGGAAATCCGGGCGGTGACCGCCGCCTCGGCCGGCGCGATGAACGCCGTCGCCCTGGCCCAAGGCCTGATCGAGGGCGGCCGCGAAGGGGCCCGCAAACGGCTGGAGTCGTTCTGGCGGCAGGTGAACCGGCAGGGCGGCCGCAACGTCTTCGGCGACACCTCGATCTGGACGAACGCCTTCGGCGGCGGAACGGACTGGCTGAAGAACACACCTGGCTGGCGCATGGCCGAAACCCTGGCCCTCTCGTTTAGCCCCTACGAGTTCAATCCGTTCAACCTGAACCCGCTGCACGACACGCTGGAAGCCGAGATCACCTTCAGCCAGATCCGCGAGAAGAGCCCGCTGAAGCTCTACATCGCCGCCACGGCGGTGCGGACCAGCAAGGCCAAGGTCTTCCGCGAGACCGAACTGACCGCCCGCCACATCATGGCCAGCGCCTGTCTGCCGCAGCTGTTCCAGGCCGTGGAGATCGACGGCGAGCCTTACTGGGACGGCGGCTTTCTCGCCAATCCGCCGCTCTGGCCCCTCTTCTACGACGACACGCCGGACGACATCCTGATCGTCACCCTCAATCCCTTCGTCCGCGAAGAGACACCCAAGTCACCGGGCGAGATCATGGACCGGCTGAACGAGATCACCTTCAACGCCTCCCTGGCCTCGGAGCTGCGGGCCATCGGCTTCGTGCAGAAGCTGCTGGACGAGGGCCTGCTGAAGGACACCGCCCGGGGGCGCTATCGCCGGATGCTGGTCCACGCCATCACCGCCGACAGGCCCCTGGCGGACCTGTCGCTGTCGACCAAGTTCAACACCGAATGGAGCTTCCTGACCGACCTTAAGGAACGCGGCCGGACGGCGGCGGAGCAGTGGCTGGCCGAGTGCGGAACGTGTATCGGGGTCAAGTCCAGCGTCGATCTGAAGGTTGGGTTTCCCTAGGAGGCTTGGCATGAACCATCCGGTGCCCACGGTCGGCGTCGTCTGCCTGCGGGGCGCGGAGGTGCTGCTGATCCGGCGCGGCACGCCGCCGAGGCTGAACCAGTGGAGTTTGCCCGGCGGCCGGCTGGAATGGGGCGAGACGCTGGAAGTCGCCGCCCTGCGCGAACTCAAGGAAGAAACCGGCGTCGACGCCGAGCTCCTCGGGCTGATCGACGTGGTGGACGGCGTCTTTCCAGCTCGTCCCGGCGGCGAGATCACTCGCCACTACGTCCTGATCGACTACGCCGCCCGCTGGACCGGCGGAGAGCCCGTGGCCGGCGACGATGCGGCCGAGGCGCGGTTCGTCTCGCGCGATGAGGCCATGGCGCTGGTGGAGTGGGGCGAGACGCGGCGGGTGATCGCGGAGGCATACGATCGGCTTTCTGAGCTCTGAATGACAATATTCCCGCCTTCCTGGGCCTTGTGCCCAGGACCCATGCGGTCGGCGAGTACGGACAGTCTCGGTTCGCGCCTGCGGTTCAGCCTCGCCAAGCTCCGACAAATGGTGCGGGCTGAACCCTGGGCCCTAGGCACAAGGCCTAGGGAGGCATTGGAGAGAGAAGCGCTTGTGCTTGTCCCCAAGCTCCGCAACATCCCACCCATGACCGTTATCGAGACCCGCGCCCCGCGAGCGCCCATCAGCCCCAACGCCCTGATCCTGATCGCCGCCTGTGTCGTCCTGGGCTGGATCGTGGCGGGCGGGATCCAGCCGCTGGGGCTGTTCACCTTCGCCTTCGTCGCCGCGACCTGGATCCTCAGCGTCGGCGTCCACGAGTTCAGCCACGCCTTCGTCGCTCACAAGGCCGGTGACACGACCATCGTCGAGAAGGGCTACCTGACCCTCGACCCGCTGAAATACACCGACCTCGTCACCACCATCGTCTTCCCGCTGATCGCCCTGGCGCTGGGCGGCATCGGTTTTCCGGGCGGGGCGGTCTATCTGCGCGAGGACCTGATGCGCTCGAAGGGCTGGCGGTCGCTGGCTTCGCTGGCCGGACCGCTTGGGACGCTGGTCGTGCTGATCGTCATCGCCATGGCCTTGCCGTTCGTGTCGTCGGCGCCCTTGCGCAACGCGTTGGCCATGCTGGCCTTCCTGCAGGCCAGCGCCCTCATCCTGAACCTGCTGCCGTTTCCAGGCCTGGACGGCTACGGCGTGATCCGGCCGTTCCTGCCGGATCGTATCCGCGTGGCCATGCGCAAGGTCGAGCGGGTCGGCTTCCTGCTGCTGTTCGCCCTGATCTTCTGGGTCCCGGGGGTCAGCAAGCTGATCTTCATGGCGGCCCTGACGATCACCGACATTCTGGGCGTATCGCGACCCGCGATCGGCGCGGGCTGGGAGACCTTCCACTTCTGGGGCCCTTGACCGTTCGCGCCTGACCGCTTCTTCTTCAAACAACTGTTTCAAGAAGAATGAGGAGGGCTCGCCATGGCCTACGCGCCGTTCAATCTGTCGGGCAAGGTCGCGCTGGTGACCGGCGGCAACCGCGGCATCGGCTTCGGCATGGCCAAGGCGATGGCGCAGGCCGGGGCGGACGTCGTGATCTGGGGCTCCAACCCCGAGCGCAACCTCGCCGCCGAGCAGCAGCTGACCGGCCTGGGCGTCCGGGTGAAGGCCCAGACGGTCGATGTCTCCGACGAAGCCCAGGTCCGCGAGGGCATGGAGGAGGCCGTGGCCGCCATGGGCCGGGTCGACAGCGTCTTCGCCAACGCCGGCATCGGCTACGGCTCGCCCTCGTTCGTCGACATGCGGACCGAGACCTATCGCAAGATCCTGGCGGTCAATCTGGACGGGGTCTTCTTCACCCTGCGCGAAGCCTGCCGCCACATGGTCGAGCGGGCCAAGACGGGCGATCCGGGCGGTTCGCTGGTCGGCGTCGCCTCGCTGGCCGCCATCGAGGGCGCGGCCCGCAACGAGGCCTATGCCGCCACCAAGGGCGCGGTGATCTCGATGATCAAGTCGGTCGCCGTCGAGCACGCGCGCTACGGCGTCCGCGCCAACGCCATCCTGCCCGGCTGGATCGCCACCGACATGACCGCCGGGGCGCAAGGCAACGCCACCTTCGCCGAGAAGGTGATCCCCCGCGTTCCCGCCCGCCGCTGGGGCGAGCCCGAGGACTTCGGCGGCATGGCCGTCTACCTGGCCTCCGACGCCTCCAGCTATCAGTCGGGTACGACCATCGTCATCGACGGCGGATACTCGATCTTCTAACGGCGGGTTTCTTGGACTCTGAAGTCCAATAAAAAGCCATTGAAAACAGGCTCTTGCGGAACATCGTCCGCAGTGAGAAGCTTTCCTCGTGGCAGCCTGGACATCAGATCCGGGCGCCGACGAGGAAACGAGAGAGATGACGCCCCAAGACGTTGTCAGCCTGGCCCCGCCGCGTGGCTTCATGATGCTGGTCGCTTTGGTCCTGACGGCCATGGCGAGCTGCTTCTGGACCTGCGAGTCGGATGTCGAGGCCGAGCTGACGAAACACAACTAGGTCCGACTGACCTCGCGGCACGCTTGCGGACCGGGCCGCGCGCCGAAATCCTCCTGGAAACATAGGGAGGAAGGGCCATGGGGCTGCGCACGCCGCTCTGCGATCTTCTGCATATCGAACATCCGATCCTGCTCGCCGGCATGGGCGGGGTGTCCTACGCCCCGCTGGCGGCCGCGGTGTCGAACGCCGGCGGCTACGGCGTGCTGGGCATGGCCGGGACCTCGCCGGACTTCATCCGCGCCCAGATGCGCGAGGTCAAAAGTCTCACCAACAAGCCGTTCGGGGTCGACCTGCTGGCCGCCACGCCCGACGCCCTGACCGCCAGCGTCGAGGTCATCATCGAGGAGGGCGCCTCGTCCTTCATCGCCGGCCTGGGCGTGCCGCTGCCGATCATCGAGCGTCTCAAGGCGGCGGGTCTCAAGGTCATGGTCGTCTGCGGGGCGGTGAAGCACGCGGTCAAGGCCGAGCAGGCCGGCTGCGACGCGGTCATCTGCCAGGGCGGCGAGGGCGGCGGCCACACCGGTCTTGTCGGCACCCTGCCGCTGGTGGCCCAGGCCGTGGAGGCGGTGAAGATCCCGGTGGTCGCCGCCGGCGGCTTGCATGACGGTCGCGGGTTAGCGGCGGCGTTGGCCCTGGGCGCGCAAGGCGTCTGGATGGGCACCCGGTTCATAGCCAGCTTCGAGGCTCACGCCGGCGATCTCTATCGCCAGGCGGTGGTCGAGGCCGCCGACGAGGACACCGTCCGCACGCGCTGCTATTCGGGCAAGCCGATGCGGGTGCGCAAGAACCCCTATGTCGACGACTGGGAGACTCGGCCGGCCGACATCCAGCCGTTCCCGCAGCAGGCCATAGTCTCGATCAAGGCCGGGGCCATGGGCGGCATCGGCGGTCAGGTCGAGGGGCTGGACCCCGACAAGTCCTGCTTCGCCATGGGCCAGAGCGCCGGCGGCGTGCGCGAGGTCCTGCCGGCCGGCGAGATCGTGGCCCGACTGATGGCCGAGGCGGAGACGGCGTTGGAGAGAGCCAACGCCTTCAGGATCTAGAGCTCGACCTTGGGCAGCACCCTGCTGAAGTGAGCCTCGACCGCGTCGTGACACTCGCAGGCGCGCTTCTCCAGTCCAGGGCGATCGAGGATCTCGACCCGGCCTCGACCGATGTGAAGGACCCCGGCGTCCTGCAAGGCCCGCGCGACGGCGCTGATCGTTGTGCGCTGCACGCCCAGCATCTGGGCCAGGGTCTCCTGGGTGAGGCGAATGGGTTCCTCGCCCGAGCGATCGTG
This sequence comes from Caulobacter sp. GW821-FHT11E10, assembly GCF_058808375.1. Lineage (NCBI taxonomy): Bacteria > Pseudomonadati > Pseudomonadota > Alphaproteobacteria > Caulobacterales > Caulobacteraceae > Caulobacter > Caulobacter sp. GW821-FHT11E10. The sequence continues at coordinate 133,957 of NZ_JBXARP010000011.1, read as the reverse complement.
GGCGAACAGCAGCCAGCGGCAGACGCGCTGCTCGATCGGATGCAGGGCGTTGCAGGCCACCATCTGCATCATCTGGGCGATGAACACGTCGGCGGCGCGATCGAAGAGGTCGGCCACGACGGCATGGCGGACCTTGAGCTCTTCCAGGCGGACCGTCGGCAGGCAGTAGGCGTGGCCAGGAACGCGGACCACGGCGCGGCCGTAGGCGGGCTTGAAGCCGGCGCTGACCACCCCGCCGATCGCGCCCTCGAGTCCGATGCTGGCCGCCTCGATCTCCTGGCCATCGGCCGAGACGACGAGCAGCGAAACCTGGGTCGGCCCGCATGGCAGGTAGGTGGTTTCGACATCGTCGCCGGCGTCGAACAGGACGACATCCGCCGCGAGCTCGACAAGGGTCAGGTAGGGGGCCACTTCCGCCAGCGCGTCTGGGCGCAAGGCGGCGAGCAGCCGGTTGGCGGAATGGGGCGGCGCGGTGTCGCTCTCGGCGGTTCCGCGAGCGATGCGGGCGATGGCGGTCATTCGGACCTCCCGTGACTTGGCGCCTTAAAAGCGCGCGGCGCACGGCTTAGTTTCCCGCTTCCGTCGAGACTCTTCCGGATACGTCCGATTAGGTGTCTTGGGGCCTACGGGAGCCGAGGATTCAGCTGAGGGGCGTGGGGCCCGGCAGCACCCAGTCCTCTTCCTGTTCGTGCATCATGACGGGCAGGCCAAGGCCGGCCGGATGCTCCGCCAGGCGACGCGCCGCGGCGCTTGCCTGGCTGCGGGTTTCGTAGGCACCGAACCGCAGATTGTCGCCGATGATCGACCAGCGATCGCCGACGCGCACCACACCGTAATGCACCTCAGTCATGGCTAGACCTCCTTGCAGTATCCACAGGGAACGCCTCATCCGTGGCGATCGCAAGGCCTTTGTTGCTCAAGCTTTTCTGACACCGGGGGACATTTTGTCCCCAGGCGGGGGAAGGCCGGATTCGCCCTTTGGGGGCGGGCCCGTGACAGGCGGACCGGCTTTGGCGATAACGGTCGCATGTCGCGTCCGTTCCTCCTCGGCCTCGCTCTGAGCGCCCTCGTCGCCTCGCCTTTTCTGGCGCCCATGGCCTCGGCCCAGGACCGGGACGCGGGTGAGCGCCAGCGTCTGCTGGACCTAGCCTATACGCTGGGCGAGAGCCACGCCCTGCGCCAGGCCTGCCAGGGCGAGGGCGACCAGTACTGGCGGGCGCGGATGGTGCGGCTGACCGAGGTCGAGCAAGCCGACCAGGCTTTCGACGTCCAGCTGCGCGAGCGGTTCAACACCGGCTTCGCCGCGCGCCGCAGCGAATATCCGGTCTGCGACGACGCCAGCCGCGCCGCCGAACTGCAGGCCGCGCGCAAGGGCCAGGCCCTGGCCCGCAAGCTGTCGCAGTCGATGCGCCAGGTTCAGCCGGTCCCACCGGATTCCATGGCGGACGGCGAGGGCGCGCGCTAAGCTCCACCCAAAGTTAGGTTTGGCCGAAGTCAGGCCTTTGGGGGAGCAACCGTCGTGGGCGGCATCGTCGTACTGATCTTCGTGGGTTTCGCCTTCGTGCTGATGTTCAGCGCGATCAAGATCGTGCCGCAGGGGCGCGAGTTCACGGTCGAGCGGTTCGGCCGCTACACCCGGACGCTGAAGCCCGGCATCTCGTTCCTGACCCCGTTCTTCGAGGCCATCGGCCGCAAGGTCAACGTGATGGAACAGGTGCTGGAGGTGCCTCAGCAGGAGGTCATCACCAAGGACAACGTGTCGGTGAAGGTCGACGCCATCGTCTTCATCCAGGTGATGGACGCCGCGGCCGCCGCCTATCGGGTCGACAATCTCATCTACGCCATCACCCAGCTGGCCCAGACCAACCTGCGCACCGTGGTCGGCTCGCTGGAGCTGGACGAGGTGCTGAGCCAGCGCGACCAGATCAACACCCGCCTGCTCTCGACCATCGATCATGCGACGGGTCCTTGGGGCGTGAAGGTCGCGCGCATCGAGATCAAGGATCTGACCCCGCCGCCGGACATCACCAACGCCATGGCGCGCCAGATGAAGGCCGAGCGTGAGAAGCGGGCGGTGATCACCGAGGCCGAGGGCGAAAAGCAATCCCAGATCGCCCGCGCCGAGGGCCAGAAGCAGTCGGCCATCCTGCAGGCCGAGGGCCGCCGCGAGGCCGCCTTCCGCGACGCCGAGGCGCGCGAACGTGAAGCCGAGGCCGAGGCCAAGGCGACCACCTTCGTCTCGGAGGCCATCGCCAAGGGCGACGTCAACGCCATCAACTATTTCATCGCCCAGAAGTACGTCGAGGCGTTCGGCGAGCTGGCCCGCAGCCCGCAGCAGAAGACGGTCATCGTGCCGGCCGACTTCGCCGGTCTGACCGGCACGGTCGCGGGCGTCAGCGAACTGATCAAGAGCCTGGGCGCCGACACCCAGCGCGCGCCGACCACCAGCACGCCGACCGGCGGCAAGCGCGGAGCCTGACGTCATGGACGCCGTTGGAGGGTTCTACGCCTTGCATCCGTTCTGGCTGTGGCTGGCCGTGGCCGCGATCTTCCTGGCGATCGAGGTCGCGACCGGCACCGGCTGGCTGCTGTGGCCCGCCGCCAGCGCCTTCGCGGTCGGCGTCATCGCCCAGTTCCTGCATCCCGGACTGATCGCGGAGCTTGGCCTGTTCGCCGCCCTGACCATCGCCACGACCCTGCTGGCCAAGCGCTATCTGCGGCCGGTGCTGGAGGCCACGAGCCCCGACCTCAACGATCCGCTGCAACGCCTGATCGGCCAGCGCGGCCAGGTGCTGTCGACCTTCGAGCAGGGCCGTGGCCGGGTCTTCGTCGACGGCAAGGACTGGGCCGCCGAGACCGACGAGCCGATCCCGGCCATCAGCCAGGAAGTGGTCGTCATCGGCGTCGACGGGGCGGTGCTGAAGGTGCGCAAGATCCCCGCGTGACGGCGGCCTGCTGACAAGTTCGTGGCCTCGCCCCTGTTATCCGTCGCGAACCACACCATTTGAGGCGCCAGCAAGCCAACCTTTTAGGGGAGGCGCGGTGGCCGCCTTCGGCTATCGCGCTTAGGGAGACGGCGTGACCTCCATCATTTCGGTATCGGGTCTGACCAAGACCTATGCGTCCGGCCATCAGGCCCTGAAGACGATCGACCTCGACATCCGGCAAGGCGAGATCTTCGCGCTGCTGGGCCCGAACGGGGCGGGCAAGACCACCCTGATCAGCATCATCTGCGGGATCGTCAATCCCAGCCAGGGGACGATCCTGGCCGACGGCCACGACGTGGTTCGCGACTACCGCGCCGCGCGGACCAAGATCGGCCTGGTGCCGCAGGAGCTGCACACCGACGCCTTCGAGACGGTTTGGGCCACGGTGCGCTTCTCGCGCGGCCTGTTCGGCAAGGCCCCGAACGATGCGCTGATCGAGAAGATCCTTCGCGACCTGTCGCTGTGGGACAAGAAGGACAGCAAGATCATGGCGCTGTCGGGCGGCATGAAGCGCCGCGTGATGATCGCCAAGGCGCTGAGCCACGAGCCGACCATCCTGTTCCTGGACGAGCCCACCGCCGGCGTCGACGTCGAGCTGCGTCGCGACATGTGGGAGATGGTCCGCCAGCTTCGGCAGAACGGCGTCACCATCATCCTGACCACCCACTATATCGAGGAGGCCGAGGAGATGGCCGACCGGATCGGGGTGATCAACAAGGGTGAGATCATCCTGGTCGAGGACAAGGCGGTCCTGATGCGCAAGCTCGGCAAGAAGCAGCTGACCGTGCACCTGCGCGAGCCGTTGGCGGCCTTGCCGCCAGGCCTGGCCGACGCCTCGCTGAGCCTCCTCAACGACGGCGCCGATCTCGTCTACACCTTCGACGCCCAGGCCGACGACACCGGCATCGCCGACCTCTTGAAGCGGCTCGGCGAGCACGGCGTCGAGTTCAAGGACCTGAAGACCGACCAGAGCTCGCTGGAGGACATCTTCGTCAGCCTGGTGAGGGCCCCGCAATGAACGTCCACGCCATCAAGTCCATCTACCGCTTCGAGATGGCGCGCTGGTTCCGCACCCTGGCCCAGAGCGTCATCTCGCCGGTCCTGTCGACCAGCCTCTATTTCGTGGTGTTCGGCTCGGCGATCGGCTCGCGCATGCAGGCCATCGACGGGATCAGCTACGGCGCCTTCATCGTGCCGGGCCTGATCATGCTGTCGCTGCTGGGCGAGAGCATCTCCAACGCCTCGTTCGGCATCTACATGCCCAAATGGGCCGGCACGATCTACGAACTGCTCTCGGCCCCGGTGGCCTGGATCGAGACGGTGGCCGGCTATGTCGGGGCGGCGGCGACCAAGTCGATCTGCCTGGGCCTGCTGATCCTGGCCACGGCGCGGATCTTCGTGCCGTTCGAGATCGCCCACCCGTTCGTGATGCTGCTGTTCCTGGTGCTGACCTCGATCACCTTCAGCCTGTTCGGCTTCATCATCGGGGTCTGGGCCGACGACTTCCAGAAGCTGCAGATCATACCGCTGCTGGTCGTCACGCCGCTGACGTTCCTCGGCGGCAGCTTCTACTCGATCAAGATGCTGCCGCCGATCTGGCAGAAGATCACCCTGTTCAACCCGGTGGTCTATCTGATCAGCGGCTTCCGCTGGAGCTTCTATGGCCAGTCGGACGTCGGCGTGGGCGTCAGCTTGGGCATGACGGCGGTGTTCCTGGCGGTCTGCCTGACGGCGGTCTGGTGGATCTTCAAGACCGGCTACCGGCTCAAGGTCTAGTCCTCGGCGACGGGCGGGACGTCCTCGGACGTTTCGCCCTTCAACCCCTTCATGCCGCCGCCCCGGGCGACCAGTGAAGCCTCGGCCGCGCGGACCATGGGGCGCTCGCCATTGAAGGTCGCCAGCGTCTGGAAGGTCGCGAACAGGTCGGGATCCTTGCGGGTGTCGATCTCGGGCTGCTGGACGATCAGGTGCAGGTCGCGCGCCTTCAGCCGCAGCACGATGTCCAGCAGATCGACCATGGTGCCGGCCAGCGCATGGAAGCTGGGAACCGCCAGGGCGCCGCCGTCCTGCAGGGCGTCCAGCGCCCGCTGCAGGCCGGGCCGCACCACGCCGGTGGCCAGGCACCGGTCGCTGAACACTTCCTCGCAGCCCAACAGCAGCAGGCGCTCCTCCTGGGCGGGGCTGAAGAAGGTCCCGCGCACGGGCGGCACGCGATAGTAGCCGACGAGTTTCATGCGGCGGTGCTTTGCAGACCCGACCGGCCCTGGCGAGGAGATTTCGCGGGTGTCCACAGTTCGCTTCCCTACGCCCTCGCGAACCGCGCCCGATAGGCGCCGGGCGTGGTCGAGAACTGACGGCGAAAGTGATGGCGCAGGGCCGGAGCGCCCAGGCCCACGGCCTCGGCGACCTGCTCGATCCCGGCCGGCGAGGTTTCCAGGAGGTCGCGGGCCCGGTTCAGGCGCTCGGCCAGCAGCCAGCGGGCGGGGGTGTCGCCGGTCGCGGCCTCGAAGCGTCGCAAGAACGTCCGCTCGCTCATGCCGACGGCGCCCGCCAGGGCCTTGATGGTGTGGGGGCCAGAGAGATCAGCGCGCATGCGGTCGAGGATCGGGCCCAGGCGCGAGGCCTCGTGGACACTGGGCACGGGCCGCTCGACGAACTGGGCCTGGCCGCCATCACGATGCGGCGGCACGACCAGGCGGCGGGCCACGGTGTTGGCGGCCTCCGGTCCGAAGTCGCGGCGGATCAGGTGTAGGCCAAGATCGATCCCCGCCGCGCTACCGGCGGAGGTCAGCAGGTCGCCCTCGTCGACATAGAGCACGTCCGGCTGGACCTGGATGGCCGGATGGCGCTCGCGCAGGGCCTCGGCATAGCGCCAATGCGTCGTGGCTTGCCGGCCGTCCAACAGCCCCGTGGCGGCCAGGACGAATACGCCTGAGCAGATCGACATCAGCCGCGCGCCGTTGGCATGGGCCCCGCGCAGGGCCTCGATCAGCGGGGCGGGGACAGGGGCATCCATGCCGCGCCAGCCTGGGGCGACGATGACGCTGGCTTGCGCCAGAAGCTCCAGCCCGCCGTCGCCGACGATCCGCACCCCGCCCAGGCCCTTGAGGTCGCCCGGCTCCACGGCGGCCGTGGCGAAGCGGTACCAGTCCGGCCCCATCTCCGGTCGGGGCAGGGCGAACAGCTCGACCGCCACCCCATATTCGAAGGTGCAGAGGCCGTCATAGGCCAAGGCCACGACGAGGGGCCCAAGGGACGGCGAGGAGTTTGGCATGATCTTTACGGCCAATGTCTATCTCGCCAGCTAACGCGCGGCGCGGCCGTGAGGCAAGTCTGCCGTCGTCATCAACGGAGGCCGCCATGAGCGCCGTATCCCAAATCCCCGCCGCGTCCTTCCGGGACGCCGCCGCCCACTTCGCCGCGCGCCTGTCGCTCGAGACCGATTGTTCGGACGTCGGCGCGGCCATGCGGGCCGGTGAGGTCGATTTCGTTCTGCTGCACGTGGTGGGCCAGCCCCAGGCCTATGCCCGCCGCCACGTGCCGGGCGCGATCCACCTGCGCCATGCCGACATGACCGCCGAGCGGATGGCCGAGTGGCCGGCCGACACCCTGTTCGTGGTCTATTGCGCCGGCCCGCACTGCAACGGCGCCGACCGCGCGGCGCTGAAGCTGGCGCGCCTGGGCCGCCCGGTGAAGCTGATGATCGGCGGCATCACCGGCTGGGAGGACGAAGGCCTGCCGTTCGCCACCGGCGAACAACCGGGGGTGCTTGCCGCCTAGATTTGAAGCGAAATTTCCTTGTCATCCCGGCCGCAGCGAAGCGGAGAGCCGGGACCCAGGGGCAGCCGCACGGGGGCTTGGCCCCTGGGTCCCGGACAGCCTCTGCGAGGCTTCCGGGATGACACGGGTTTTTTTGGTTTTCAGGAGGGCCGGATCAACCGAACCGCGGGTTCGCCTTGCGCAAACCCTCATTGGCCAAGGCGTCGGCCCGTTCGTTCAGCGGATGGCCGGCGTGGCCCTTGACCCAGCGCCAGTCGACGTCGTGTCGGTCGCGCGCGGCGTCGAGCCGCTTCCAGAGGTCGTCGTTCTTGACCGGGCTCTTGTCGGCGGTCTTCCAGCCGCGCGCCTTCCAGCCCCGGATCCATTCCTGGATGCCCTTCATGACGTACTGGCTGTCGGTGTGCAGCTCGATCTTGCAGGGGCGATTGAGCAGTTCCAGCGCCTGGATGGCGGCCATCAACTCCATGCGGTTGTTGGTGGTCGCCGGCTCGCCGCCGCAGATTTCCTTCTTCTTGTCGCCATAGAACAGGATGGCGCCCCAGCCGCCGGGGCCCGGGTTACCCTTGCAGGCGCCGTCGGTGTAGATCGTGACCTTGGGCGTCATCAGAACAGCACGAGACCTTCGCGGTGGACGGCCAGCTTGCGCTCGTACTCCAGCGGATCCTTGGGCCTGACCAGCGCGCCGGCGGGCGTCGAGCCCCAGTCAGCCAGGCGGGTCAGGAAGAAGCGCATGGCCGCGCCGCGCGCCAGGATCGGCAGAGCGTCCTTCTCGGTCGGGCTCAGCGGCCGGCGGCGCTCATAGCCGTTCAGCAGGGCCTTGGCGGCGGTGATGTTGAAGCTGCCGTCGGGCTCGAAGCACCACGCGTTCAGGGTCACCGCCACGTCGTAGGCGTAGCTGTCGTCGCAGGCGAAGTAGAAGTCGATCGCGGCGGCGAACTTGCCGTTCGACTGGAAGAAGACGTTGTCCGGGAAGTAGTCGGCGTGGATCACGCCCGTCGGCAGATTGCGCGGCCACATCAGGGCCAGCTGCGACAGGTCGGTGTCGATGGTGGCCGATAGGCCGGGCTTGAGGTCTTCAGCCGCCTTGCGGTGCTTGGCGAACAGCGGCGACCAAGAGGCCTGGCCGAGGTCGTTGGCGCGACGGCCCGGATAGCCTTCGCCGGCCAGGTGCAGCCAGGCCAGGCCTTCGCCGGCTTCACGGCAGTGGGCGGCGGTCGGCTTGCGCACCGACAGGCCCGGCAGGAACTCGACGATCGCCGCCGGCTTGCCGCGCAGGCTGGACAGCGTGGCGCCGTTGCGGGTCGGGATCGGCCGGGCGCTGGGATAGCCCTTGTCGGCCAGCCAGGTCAGCATGTTGAGGAAATAGGGCAGGTCCTCGGCCTTCACCCGACGCTCATAGACCGTCAGGATATAGCGGCCGTTCTCCGTCTCCAGCAGGAAGTTGGAGTTCTCCACGCCCTCGGCAATGCCCTTGAACGCCAGCGGCGAGCCCAGGTCATAGCCTTCTAGGAAGGCTTCGAGTTCCGCGTCGGTGATGTCGGTATAGACGGCCATGACGCCGGGATGCTCGACCGGACGCCTTCGGTCAAGCGGCGGTTAGGCCGTCAACAGGCGCGGCAGCTTGAAGGTGATGGTCTCCCGCGCCTCGACCAGCTCTTCGACCGTGGTGTCGAAGCGGGCGGCGATGGCGTCGATGACGCCCTGCACCAGGTCTTCCGGCGCCGAGGCGCCGGCGGTGAGGCCGACGCGCGAGACGCCCTCGAACCAGGCCCAGTCGATGCCGCTGGCGTCGTCGATCAGGTGCGCGGCGCTGGCGCCGGCCTTCAGGCCGACTTCCTTCAGGCGCACCGAGTTGGAGGAGTTCTTCGAACCGACCACCAGGACCAGTTCGGTCTGCTCGGCCAGATGCTTGACCGCGTCCTGGCGGTTGGTGGTGGCGTAGCAGATGTCTTCCTTGTGCGGGGCGGCGATGCCCGGGAAACGTTCGCGCAGCAGGGCGACCATGTCGGCCGTGTCGTCGACCGACAGGGTGGTCTGGGTCAGGAAGGCCACGTTGGAGGCGTCCTTCGGCATCCAGGCGGCGGCGTCCTTCAGGTCCTCGATCAGGGTGACCGAGCCCTCCGGCAGCTGGCCCATGGTGCCGATCACCTCGGGGTGACCGGCGTGGCCGATCAGCACGATCTCCCGGCCGGCGTCGAAATGCTTCTGGGCCTCGACATGGACCTTGGATACCAGCGGGCAGGTGGCGTCGAGAAAGATCATCTCGCGCGCCTTGGCCTCGGCCGGCACCGACTTGGGCACGCCGTGGGCCGAGAACACCACCGGCCGGTCGTCGGGGGCTTCCTCGAGTTCCTCGATGAACACCGCGCCCAGGGCCTTCAGCCGATCGACGACGTGGCGGTTGTGGACGATCTCGTGGCGCACATAGACCGGGGCGCCGAATTTCTCGACGGCGCGCTCGACGATCTGGATGGCGCGATCGACGCCGGCGCAGAAGCCGCGCGGGCTGGCCAGCACGAGGGAGATCGGGCGGCGGACGGACGTATGGGCGTTCATGACGCGGAAACTAGTCGCTTGGGTGGCCCGGCGCCAGGAGTCTGCGGCGTTGCGACGTCACGCATATGCCTTTATCAGGCTGCAATACGCTGGCGGGGCCTCATGGTCCCGCTTGGCTAGTTCCTCTGTTCGGACCGGACGTTTCATGCGCCGCAATTTCTCGCTCGCCCTCAGCGCCCTGATGGCTGTTTCGATCGCCGCGACCACGGCGACGATCGCTCACGCCCAGTCGCGCGGCGACCAGGGCGGCCAGGACGAAGACCAGGCCGCCAAGAAGAAGAAGCGCGACGAGGAGTGGAACCAGCCCAAGGCGCCGCTGCAGCAGCTGCGCAACGCCGGCCCGTGTCCGTATGTGAAGGTCCTGTACGACGCCAGCCGCTACGTCGAGTTCAAGGACGCCAAGGAATCGGCCGCCCAGGCTGGCTTCACCGGCGAGATCCAGAGCATCGCCTCTGGTTGCGCCTACAAGAGCGACGAGCCGATCAAGATCCGCGTCGAGGCGCTGTTCCAGCTGGGCCGTGGCCCGCAGGCTCAGGGCGACAAGCACGTCTACCGCTACTGGGTTGCCGTCACCGAGCGGAACCAGTCCGTGATCGCCAAGGAATATTTCGACCTTCCGGTCAGCTTCGCCGCCGGCCAGGATCGCATCTACGCGACCGAGACCATCGAGCAGATCACCATCCCGCGCGCCGACAGCAAGGTCAGCGGCGGCAATTTCGAAGTGCTGATCGGCTTCGACGTGACGCCGGAAATGGCCGCCTTCAACCGTGAGGGCAAGCGCTTCCGGGTCAACGCCGGCCAGACCGCCCAAGCAGGCCAAGGCCAAACAGGGACGACCACTAAGCAATGAACGATTTGAAGCGGTCCCTGAGCGAGGCGGCCGCGGCCGCTTTCCAGGCCGCCGGACTTCCTCCCGAGTTCGGACGCGTCACCGCCTCCGACCGACCCGACCTGGCCGATTTCCAGTGCAATGGCGCCCTCGCGGCGGCCAAGAGCGCGAAGCGCAATCCGCGCGAGATCGCCGTGCAGGTCGTCGACATCCTGAAGGGCGACCCGCGCCTGGCCTCGGTCGAGATCGCTGGGGTCGGCTTCATCAACATGCGCGTCAGCGACGAGGCCCTGGCGGCCCGCGCCCGCGAGATCGCGGCCGACGAGCGGACCGGCGCCCAGCTGCTGGAAACGCCGCGCCGGGTGCTGATCGACTACGCCGGTCCCAACGTCGCCAAGCCGATGCACGTGGGCCACCTGCGCGCCTCGATCATTGGCGAGTCCGTCAAGCGCCTGTATCGCTTCCGCGGCGACGACGTGGTGGGCGACGCCCACTTCGGCGACTGGGGCTTCCAGATGGGCCTGCTCATCTCGGCCATCATCGACGAGGACGCCTTCATCCGCGCCCTGATGGAGAAGCTGCCGGAAGCGCCGCGCGGCTTCTCGTCGGACGACGAGGCCAAGGTGATGGCCGAGTTCGCGAGCCGGATCACCCTGGCCGACCTCGATCGCATCTATCCGGCCGCCTCGGTGCGCCAGAAGGAAGATCCGGAGTTCAAGGAGCGCGCCCGCAAGGCGACCGCCGAGCTCCAGAACGGCCGCTTCGGCTACCGCCTGCTGTGGCGTCACTTCGTCAATGTCAGCCGCGTGGCCCTGGAGCGCGAGTTCCATGCCCTGGGCGTCGACTTCGACCTCTGGAAGGGCGAGAGCGACGTCAACGACCTGATCGAGCCGATGGTCCGCCAGCTGGAGGACAAGGGCCTGCTGGTCGCCGACCAGGGCGCGCGCATCGTCCGCGTGGCCCGCGAGGGCGACAAGCAGGACGTGCCGCCGCTGCTGGTGGTCTCGTCGGAAGGCTCGGCCATGTACGGCACGACCGACCTGGCCACGATCCTGGATCGCCGCAAGTCGTTCGACCCGCACCTGATCCTCTACTGCGTGGACCAGCGTCAGGCGCTCCACTTCGAGACCGTGTTCCGCGCCGCCTATCTGGCCGGCTACGCCGAAGAGGGGGCGCTGGAGCATATCGGCTTCGGCACCATGAACGGCACGGACGGCAAGCCCTTCAAGACCCGCGCCGGCGGCGTCCTGAAGCTGCACGACCTGATCGAGATGGCCCGTGAAAAGGCCCGCGAGCGCCTGCGCGAAGCCGGCCTGGGCGCCGAGCTTTCCGAGGAGCAGTTCGAGGAAACCGCGCACAAGGTGGGCGTCGCGGCCCTGAAGTTCGCCGACCTGCAGAACTTCCGTGGCACCTCGTACGTCTTCGACCTCGACCGCTTCACCAGCTTCGAGGGCAAGACCGGTCCGTACCTGCTGTACCAGTCGGTGCGCATCAAGAGCGTGCTTCGCAAGGCCGCCGAGGCCGGCGCGACCGCGGGCCGGATCGTCATCGGCGAACAGGCCGAGCGGGATCTGGCCATGCTGCTGGACGCCTTCGAGGGCGCCCTGGCCGAGGCCTATGACAAGAAGGCTCCGAACTTCGTGGCCGAGCACGCCTATAAGCTGGCTCAGTCGTTCTCGAAGTTCTACGCCGCCTGCCCGATCATGAGCGCCGACACCGAGGCGCTGCGAGCCTCCCGCCTGGCCCTGGCCGAAACGACGCTGCGCCAGCTGGAGCTCGCGCTCGAGCTGCTCGGCATCGAAGCGCCGGAACGGATGTAGTCTCGAGCCCCTTCCCCTCGCGGGGAAGGGTTGGGGATGGGGCGCCCGCGCGGTGCTTGCCTATTCAGAGCGCACACCCTCACCCCCCGGCCCCTCCCCGCACGGGGGAGGGGAGATCACCGTTGCAATCTCCACAACACCGCATGACAGTCCCGGCCGTATCGCGTCGGGAGGGGTCATGAAGAAGTCCGTGGTCGCCATGTTGTTGGCGAGCGTCTGCGTGAGCGCCATCGCCGCGCCCGCCTTCGCCGAGAAGGCCAAACCCGCCGACAAGGGCGGCGACAAGTTCTCCGAAGCCACCGCCGGTCTCGAACGCAAGGACGGCCTCGTCCCGGTGTTCGTGGACAAGAAGGGCGGCCGGGTCCTGCTGCTGCTGCCCAAGCCGGGCGCGGACGGGATCGCCGGCCGCTATCTTTACCAGACCTACCTCCGGTCCGGCCTCGGCTCGAACCCGACGGGCCTGGATCGCTCGGCCCCCGGCGACACCCAGATCATCGCCTTCCGCCGCGTGGGCGGGAAGGTCATCGCCCAGTTCGAAAACTGGGGCTTCAACGCCGCGCGCGGCTCGGTCGATGAACAGAAGGCGGTGGCCGACTCGTTCCCGATCTCCAGCGTCTGGTCGAACGTCGTCGAGGCCGAGACGCCGGACGGCGGGCTGCTGGTCGACGTCACCAGCTTCCTGACCCGCGACGCGCAGGGCATCGCCAGGACGCTCAAGCGCAGCAAGCAGGGCGACTTCCGCCTGAACGACGGCCTGTCCTATGCCGACACCGGCGAGGTGAACGTCTTCCCGCAGAACGTCGAGCTGGAGGCGGTCCAGACCTTCGTCGGCGACGAGCCGGGCGGCGAGGTGCGGGGCATCGTTCCCGATCCGCGCAATGTCACCCTGGCCCTGCACCACTCGTTCGTGGCCCTGCCCGAGCCCGGCTATCAGCCGCGCGTCAACGATCCGCGCGTCGGCGTCATCGACCATACCGTGGCTGATTATTCCGCGCCGCTGAGCGAGCCGGTGGTCTATCGCCTGGTCCACCGCTTCCGCCTGGAGAAGACCGATCCGACCGCCGCCCGCTCGCCGGTCAAGAAGCCGATCGTCTTCTATGTCGACCGCGCCGCGCCCGAACCGGTGCGCTCCGCCCTGATCGAGGGCGGCCGCTGGTGGAACCAGGCCTTCGAGGCCGCCGGCTTCATCGACGCCTTCAAGGTCGAGCTTTTGCCCGAGGGCGTCAGCCCGCTCGACGCTCGCTACAGCGTCGTCAACTGGGTGCACCGCCAGACGCGCGGCTGGTCGTATGGCCATGCGGTGGTCGATCCGCGCACGGGCGAGATCGTCAAGGGCGACGTCTTGCTGGGCTCCGACCGGATCCGCCAGGACCGGCTGATCTTCGAGGGGCTGCTGGGCGCCGACAAGACCGGCAAGGGCGGTCCGAACGATCCGATCGAGATTTCCCTGGCCCGCATCCGCCAGCTGTCGCCGCACGAGATCGGCCATTCGATCGGCCTGCAGCACAATTTCGCGGCCAGCACCTATGGCGACCGCGCCTCGGTGATGGACTATCCGACCGCCCGGATCGCCATCAAGGACGGCAAGTTGGATTTCTCCGACGCCTATGGTCGTGGCGTCGGCACCTGGGACAGGTTCGCGATCGACTGGCTGTACGGCGTCGCCCCGCCCGGAACCGACGAGAAGGCCTGGCTGAAGACCAAGGCCGACAAGAGCCAGGCCGATGGCCTGCGCTACGTCGCCGACGAGGACGCCCGGGCGTCCGATACGCCGCATCCCGTGGGTGCGGTGTGGGACAACGGTGCGGATCCGGTCGCGGAGCTCGACCACGTGCTGGCCGTGCGCAAGATCGCCTTGGACCGCTTCGGTCTCGCCGCCCTGCCGAAGGGCGCGTCGGTGGCCGACCTGCGCCGCGTCATCGTGCCGATCTACATCTTCCATCGCTACCAGGTCGACGCGACGGCCAAGCTGGTCGGTGGGATCGACTTCAGCTACGGCGCCGAGGGCGACGGCCATGAGGCCAGCAAGATCGTCCCGGCCGCGCGTCAGGCCGCCGCCATCGACGCCCTGCTGCGCGCGCTCGCGCCGGCCGCGCTGGATCTCTCGGACAAGACGCTGGACGTCCTGACCTCGGGCCAGTCGCAAGGCGGCGACCACGCCTACGAGATCGAGACCTTCCACCAAGGTCCAGTGTTCGACCTGCCGGCCACCGCCGAGGTCGCGGCCGACCTCGTCTGGAGCGACCTGTTCGCGCCGGCGCGCCTGAACCGGCTCGTCGAGGCCAAGCGCCGCGATCCGGCCCAGCCTGGTGTCGAGGGCGTGCTCGACAAGGCCCTGGCCTTCGCCGCCTTCGATGGCAAGGCGACGGGGCGCCAGGCCGAGCTGGCCCGCCGCGTGCGCCAGCGGATGGTGGTCAATCTCGCTCAAGCCCTGGACGACAAAAGTCTCTCGCCCACCGCCGCCGCCGTGATCCGCGCGCGGCTGGCCGACTGGGGCAAGGGGCTCAAGGCCGTGACGGTTGGTGACGTCGCCGACCGGGCTCAGGCCCGCGCCCTGGCCGGGATCGTCACGGACGAGAGCGGCGGTCGTCTGTCGTCCCTGGTCGCTGACGGCAAGGCCAAGGTCGCCGTCCCGCCGGGGCCGCCGATCGGCGAGGATGACTGGTTCGGGGATCTGTCTCTCTAGTCGGCAGGCCGTGCTTGACTCGCACGGCCGCCTCCCGCATTGACCCCGACGACCCTCGCGGGAGACATCGGGATTCGATCCCGAGGCCGAAGGCGCAACCGCCCCGGAAACGCTCAGGCAAACGGACCGCGCGAGTTTAGGAACGCTGGAAAGTAGCCTCCCGAAAGGGCGGCTCGCCGAAGGAGCAAGGCCGACCCCAAACAGCAGAGGGGGAAGGCCGGAATCTCTCAGGTCCAAGGGACAGCGGGGGCGCGACCAACCGGCGGAAGCCGGACGTCTCGCCGACCCCGCTTGGAGCCCGTCCAGTGTCTGATCAAGACCTCAAGAAGACCCCCCTGTACGACGCCCACGTGGCGCTGGGCGCCCGCATGGTGCCGTTCGCCGGCTATTCCATGCCGGTGCAGTACAAGGACGGGGTGCTGAAGGAGCACCTCTGGACCCGCGAGCACGCCGGCCTGTTCGACGTCTCGCACATGGGCCAGGCGCGTCTGCGCGGCGAAAACCCGGCCAAGAGCTTCGAGAAGGTCGTCTCGGCCGACTACCAGGGCCTGAAGCCCGGCAAGCAGCGCTACGGCGTTCTGCTGAACGCCGATGGCGGGATTATCGACGACCTGATGACCGCCCGTCCTGACGACGACGGACTGTTCGTGGTGGTCAACGGCGCCTGCAAGGACAACGACTACAAGATCATCGCCGAGGCCCTGGCCGGCGAAGCCACGGTCGAGCGTCTCGAGGACCGCGCGCTGCTGGCGCTGCAAGGCCCCGAGGCCGCCGCCGTCCTGGCCGCCCATGTGCCGGAAGTCGCGCAGATGGTGTTCATGGACACCAAGGCCCTGACCGCCTTCGGCGTCGACGCCATCATCTCGCGCTCGGGCTATACCGGCGAGGACGGCTACGAAATCTCGGTGCCGGCCGACGCCGCCGAGCGCGTGTGGAACACTCTGCTGGCCGACGAGCGCGTCAAGGCGATCGGCCTGGGCGCTCGCGACAGCCTGCGCCTGGAAGCGGGCCTGCCGCTGTATGGCCACGACCTGGACGAGACCGTGTCACCGATCGAGGGCGGCCTGAACTTCGCTGTCGGCAAGGCGCGTCGCGAAGCCGGCGACTATCTGGGCGCGGCCCGCATCGCCAAGGAGCTGGCCGGCGAGCTGTCGCGCGTCCGCGTCAATCTGAAGGTGCTGGAAGGCGCCCCGGCCCGCGAAGGCGCCGAGATCGCCGATGAAGCCGGCAATGTCATCGGCAAGGTCACCAGCGGCGGCTTCGCGCCGAGCTTGGGCTTCCCCATCGCCATCGGCTTCGCCCCGCCGGCCTATGCGGCCGTGGGTACGAAGCTCAAGGTCATCGTTCGAGGAAAGCAGGCGGCCGCCGAGGTCGTCGCCACCCCGTTCGTCGCCAACCGTTACGTCCGCAAACTCTAATCAAGGGCCGACAGAGATGCGTTTCACCAAAGATCATGAATGGGTCATCGTCCAGGGCGACGTGGCCACCGTCGGCATCACCGCCTACGCCGCCGAGCAACTGGGCGACGTGGTGTTCGTCGAGGTTCCGGAAGTCAGCAAGACCGTGAAGCAGGGCGAGAACCTCGCCGTGGTCGAGAGCGTCAAGGCCGCCTCGGACGTCTACGCCCCGGTGTCGGGTGAGGTTGTCGAGGGCAACGCCGAGCTCGGCGACGCCCCCGAGACCGTCAACGCCCTGCCGGAAAGCGGCGGCTGGTTCGCCAAGATCAAGCTGTCGAACCCGGCCGAGGTCGACGCCCTGATGGACCGCGAAGCGTACGAAGCGTTCCTGGCCACCCTCTAAACTTCCGCCTCCTCGCGAAAGCAGATCATGCGTTACCTCCCCCTGACCCCCGAAGACCGCGTCGAGATGCTCGGCGCGATCGGCGTGAAGTCGATCGACGATCTGTTCGTCGACGTCCCGGCTTCGGCCCAACGCGCCGGAACCGTCGACCTGCCGCTGCATGCCGGCGAAATCGAAGTCGAGCGCGAGATGGCGGGCCTGGCCCGTCGCAATCGCGCCGCGGGGGAGGGGCCGTTCTTCTGCGGGGCCGGCGCCTATCGCCACCACGTGCCGGCCACCGTCGACCACATCATCCAGCGGTCGGAGTTCCTGACCAGCTACACGCCCTACCAGCCGGAAATCGCGCAAGGCACCCTGCAGGTGCTGTTCGAGTTCCAGACCCAGGTCGCGGCCCTGACCGGCATGGAAGTGGCCAACGCCTCGCTCTATGACGGCTCGACCGGCGCGGCCGAGGCCGTGATGATGGCCCAGCGCGTCACCCGCCGGAACAAGGCGGTGATGTCGGGCGGGGTCCACCCGCACTATGTCGAGACCATCGAGACCCTGGCCCACGCGGCCGGCGTCACGACCCAGGCGATGACCCCGGCCGTCGACGCCGAGGATGCGGTGATCGCCGCCATCGACGCCGACACCGCCTGCGTCGTCGTCCAGACCCCCAACGTGTTCGGTACGGTCACGGACGTGACGAAGATCGCCGAAGCCGCCCACGCGGCCGGCGCGCTGCTGATCGTCGTGACGACCGAAGCCGTTTCGTACGGCCTGTTGAAGTCGCCTGGCGAGATGGGGGCGGACATCGCCGTGGCCGAGGGCCAGTCGATCGGCAACGGCCTGAACTTTGGCGGTCCCTATGTCGGCCTGTTCGCCTGCAAGGAAAAATTCGTCCGCCAGATGCCGGGCCGCCTGTGCGGCGAGACGGTCGACGCGGACGGCAAGCGCGGCTTCGTCCTGACCCTGTCGACCCGCGAGCAGCACATCCGCCGCGACAAGGCGACGTCGAACATCTGCACCAACAGCGGCCTGTGCGCCCTGGCCTTCTCGATCCACATGAGCCTGCTGGGCGAAACGGGCCTGCGCCAGCTGGCCGCCCTGAACCACCAGAAGGCCGTCGCCCTGCGCGACGCCCTGAAGGCCGTGCCAGGCGTCGAGATCCTGACCCCGCGCTTCTTCAACGAGTTCGCCATCCGCGTGCCGGGCAAGGCCGACGAGATCGTCGAGACCCTGGCCGGCCACGGCGTCATCGCCGGCGTGCCGTTCTCGCGCCTCGACGCGGGCGCGGGCCTGGACGACGTTCTGCTGGTCGCGGCCACCGAGACCACGCTGGACATCGACATCGCTTTCTTCGCCAAGCTGCTGACCAAGATGGTGGCCCAATGAGCATGAACAACGTCGGCCGCCCCACGCGCCCCGAAGCCGCCAACGACGCCCCTGCTGGCCACGAGACCCTGACGGGCGGTCGTGGTCTGCTGCAGGACGAAGCCCTGATCTTCGAGCTGGACGGCTGGAACAAGACTGGTGTCGACCTGCCGGAGGCCTCGGCCCCGTCGAGCGATCTGGCCGGCCTGCTGCGCGACGCCCCGATCGGCCTGCCCGGCCTGTCCGAGCCCGAGACCGTCCGCCACTACGTGCGCCTGAGCCAGAAGAATCACGCCATCGACCTGGCGCTGTATCCGCTGGGCTCGTGCACGATGAAGCACAATCCGCGCCTGAACGAGAAGATGGCGCGCCTGCCGGGCTTCTCGGACATCCACCCGCTGCAGCCGCAGTCGACGGTGCAGGGCGCCCTGCAGCTGATGGACCGCCTGGCCCACTGGCTGAAGACCCTGACCGGCATGCCCGCCGTCGCCCTCTCGCCCAAGGCCGGCGCCCACGGCGAGCTGTGCGGCCTGCTGGCCATCCGCGCCGCCCACGAGGCGGCCGGCAACGGCCACCGCAAGACCGTCCTGGCGCCCACCAGCGCCCACGGCACCAACCCGGCCACGGCGGCCTTCGTCGGCTACACCGTCGTCGAGATCGCCCAGACCGATGACGGCCGCGTCGACCTGGCGGACCTGGAGTCCAAGCTCGGCGACCACGTGGCCGCGATCATGGTCACCAACCCCAACACCTGCGGCCTGTTCGAGCGCGACGTCGTCGAGATCGCCCGACTGACCCACGCGGCCGGGGCCTATTTCTACTGCGACGGCGCCAACTTCAACGCCATCGTCGGCCGAGTGCGCCCGGGCGACCTGGGCGTCGACGCCATGCACATCAACCTGCACAAGACCTTCTCGACGCCCCACGGCGGCGGTGGTCCGGGCGCGGGTCCGGTGGTGCTGTCGGAAGCCCTGGCGGCCTTCGCCCCGACGCCCTGGCTGGTCCACGGCGACGACGGCTTCTCGATGGTCGAGCACGCGGGCGAGGAGGGGGCCAAGACCGCCTTCGGCCGCATGAGCGCCTTCCACGGCCAGATGGGCATGTATGTCCGCGCCTATGCCTACATGCTCAGCCACGGCGCCGACGGCCTGCGCCAGGTGGCCGAGGACGCCGTCCTCAACGCCAACTACATCAAGGCCCAGCTGTCGGACGTGATGAGCCCGGCCTTCCCGAACGGTCCGTGCATGCACGAGGCCCTGTTCGACGACAGCTGGCTGGAAGGCACCGGCGTGACCACGCTCGACTTCGCCAAGGCGATGATCGACGAGGGTTTCCACCCGATGACCATGTACTTCCCGCTGGTCGTGCACGGCGCGATGCTGATCGAGCCGACCGAGACCGAGAGCAAGCAGGAGCTGGACCGCTTCATCGCCGCGCTAAGGGCCCTGGCCGGCGCCGCGAAAGCCGGCGAGGCCGAGCGTTTCAAGGGCGCGCCGTTCCACGCGCCGCTCCGGCGCCTGGACGAGACCCTGGCGGCCCGCAAGCCCCGGTTGAGGTGGAAACCTGTGGCCGCGGCGCCACTGGCGGCTGAATAGCATTTTCCATACCCCCTGATCGAGGGAGGGCGCCTTTACGGCGTCCTCATCCCTCCACATATCGGAGGGGCGCATCGGGGTTCACTGGCTGTTCCAGAGGGCAAGCGAGGCGCAAGCTTGTTTTTGTCCTCCCATGACTGCTTTCGCCCTCGCCATGCCGCGCGCTCACCGCCCCGCTGATGACCTCGCCCGTGAGCTCATTGCGCGTTTCACGCGCGTGGGTCTGGTGACGCTTGGCCTGATCCTGATCGCGGCCGGGGCGCTGATCGCGCCGCTGCCGGGTCCTTTGGGCCTGCCGCTGACCGTGGTCGGCCTGATGCTGGTGCTGCGCAACTCGTTCAAGGCGCGCAAGCAGTTCGTCCGGTTCCAGCATGCTCATCCCAAGCTGATCTTCCCGCTGCGCCGCCTGCTGCGCCGCGAGCCCGAGGTCGTGCTGGTGGCCTGGCAGCAAGCCTTGCGCATCGAGCGGCTAGTCGTGCCACGCAAGTGGCGGGTCGCCATCCGCTGGCGCAAGTCCCTCAAGCGCCGCCGCCTGAAGCAAAACGGGCGGTGAGTCCTTCCGTCGCCGTCATCGACATCAAGCACAAGGTTCGGCGCCGCGCGCGGCTGGCCCTGCTGCTGCGCGAGTCCGCGGCGCGCGCGTTCCGCTGGATCGCCATTGGTTTCGGGACCCTGGTCATCGTCGCCGGGGCGGTGCTGACGCCGCTGCCGGGGCATGTGGGCCTGCCGCTGCTGGTCATCGGACTGATGATCGTGCTGCGCTACTCGTTCCAGGCTCGTAAGCAGTTCATCCGCTGGCAGAAACGGCATCCCAAGCTGGTCTTTCCGATCCGCCGCCTGATGCGTCGCGAGCCCGAGGTGCTGCTGGTCGTCTGGCAGCAGATGCTCCGTACCGAGAAGATGGTCCTGCGCAAGGCCCGCTGGCGGCTGCTGAAGAAGACCCGCAAGCGCGTGAAGCGCTATGTGGCGCGGAAGATGGCCAAGAGCAGCTAGACGTCGCTGACCGCCCGCTGGGCCGTGTAGCCGTAGCCCTCGATCCCCACATGCTCGGCGTTTCGCTCGCGCACCTCGGCCGCCGCCTCGTCACAGAGGAACGGCAGAAAGGCGTAGCGCTTGCCCTGGGTCACGGGCAGGGCTTCGTGCAGTAGCGCGCATGAGAACACGACCGCACCGCCGGTCGGCGCCCGGTAGGTCCGGGGGCCGAACTCGGGGAAGCGAAGATCGCCACCCTCGTACTGCCCGGCGTTCAGGTTGATCGTGACGGCGAAGCGGCGATGGGCCGTGCCCGCCGTCGTATTGTCCCGGTGGGCCCGGAAGAAGCCCTGGTCCGCCGCGTCGTAGCAGGCGACCAGGTCGCGTTCCATGCGGGTGGCCGCGAAGCAGAAGGCCTTGGCGATCTGCGGCGCCAGCCGGCGGTGGATGCGGGCGCGGACGGCGTCGCGCAGCTCGCCTGCGGCCAACAGCAGGTCGCGGCGGATCTTGTGGCTGGCGTCGCGGATCTCCACGGTCTTGCCCTCCACCTCGCGCATGAAGCCGGAGGCCTGGCCGCCGTCCGCCTCGTAGGCGTCGATCAGGGCCTGGCAGAGACCGGGCTCGAAGACGCGAGGCACGACCAGAACCGGCGCGAACAGTTCGACCCCGGCATGGGCGGCGGGAATGGGCAGGTTGGGCAGGATCTGGTCCAGCCGGCCGGTTTCCTCGGCGGGCAGGGCGGCCAGGACGCGGAAACCGGGGTCGACCAGCAGCCAGCCCGACCACGCCCGATCGCCATCCACGCCGCAGGCCAGGGTCGCCGAGCCGTCCTCGTCGAGCATCCAGCGGATCCCGGGAACCTGGTCGGCGCGCCCGGTCCAGAGGTCCTGATCGCGCAGCAGGCCGAAGAAGGCGACGGCCTCGCCGGTCAACAGGGCGGCGTGCCGGGCCAGAAGGGCCTCGATCGCGCCGACGAAGGCTTCGTCGCCGTCCCTGACCAAGGCCAGCAGCAGATAGCGCCCCGCAGCCATATCGAGCGGGTAGCGCGGATTGGCGCGGGTGAAAGCGCTGAAGGACGGCGCGGGATCGCCTGGCGTCAGGTGCATGGTCGTCTGTTCGTTCTACGGGTCGCGTCGCCGAGCTCGCTCCGGGGTTTACATGGCCCATCGCGTCTTGGTCACTCTCGCGCGATTTCGAAGGCGGCGCGGCAAGAAAAAGGGCGCGGACCTTGCGATCCGCGCCCTCGATCTTGTCCGAAGGACCCGCGCTGCTATTGCAGCTTGGCGCCCATCTGGCCGATCGCCGTGTCGATCAGCGGATCGTTCTTGGCGCCGGCGAGCCGGGCGGCCAGGACCCTTTCGGCGGCCTGAGCGGCGAGATCCACCGCGGCGGCCTTCACGTCGGCGGCGGCTTGCGCCTCGGCCTGGGCGATCTTGCGTTCGGCCATCTCGGCGCGACGCTTGATCTGCTCCTCGAGCTTTTCCTTGGCTTCCTCGGCCAGACGCTTGGCGTCGGCCTTGGCGGCTTCCAGCATGCCCGTCGCTTGACGTTCGGCTTCCTCGCGCTGGGCCTTCACGTCCGCGAGCAGGGCCTGGGCCTCTTCACGCAGTTGCTGGGCTTCGTCGAGTTCGGCCTTGATCTTGGCGGCGTAACCGTCGAGCGCGCCGAACAGCGCGCCCGGCAGGACCTTCAGCACCACCAGCAGGCCGAAGAACAGCACGAGACCGACCAGAACCCAGAATTCCGGGTTCGAGAGGCTGAACAGGGATTCGTGTTCCATCTTCAGTTCCTCAGGCCAGGGCCGACTTGAGCTCGGCGGCCGTGGCCGCCTTGCCCGTCAGCTTCTCGACGATCGCGCTGGCGGTTTCCTGGGCCACGGCGGCGACGTGGCCCATGGCCTCGTCACGCGCGGCTTGGATACCGGCCTCGGCCGCCGTCAGCTTTTCAGCCAGGATGGCCTCTTCCTTGGCCTGACGCTCGGCGGCCTCGGCCGAAGCCTTGGCCTTGGCGTCCGCCGCGGTTTTCTGGGCCTTGGCGCGCGCCTCCGCGACCTCGGTCGCGGCCGCGCGGGCCTGGACCTCGGCCTCGTCCTTCAGACGACGGGCGTCGGCGATGTCGCCGGCGATCTTAGCGCCGCGCTCGTCGATCGCGCCGCTGACGCGGGGCAGCAGCCCCTTGGCCAGCACCGTGTAGAGCACGGCGAAGATGAGCAGCAGCCAAACGATCTGGCCGCCCCAGTGCTGGAATTGCAGCTGCGGAAGACCGCCGCTGCTTTCCTGCCCGTGGGGCGTACCGGTCGTCTCGACCGTGCCTTGATGAACCGTCGCCATGGGCGAAGAGCCCTCTTACTTACCGTTGAGGATCAGGATGGCGACGACCAGGGCGAAGATGCCCAGGGCTTCCGTCAGAGCCATGCCCAGGAACAGCATCGGGCGCTCTTGAGCGGCGGCCGTCGGGTTGCGCAGGGCGCCTTGGAAGTAGTTGCCGAACATCACGCCCAGGCCAATGCCCGCGCCGATCATGCCGAGCATAGCCAGGCCGGCGCCGATGAACTTAGCGGCGGAAGCGTCCATGATTGAGACTCCTTGAAAGGGGTAT
This sequence comes from Caulobacter sp. GW821-FHT11E10, assembly GCF_058808375.1. Taxonomy (NCBI): domain Bacteria; kingdom Pseudomonadati; phylum Pseudomonadota; class Alphaproteobacteria; order Caulobacterales; family Caulobacteraceae; genus Caulobacter; species Caulobacter sp. GW821-FHT11E10. The sequence continues at coordinate 110,981 of NZ_JBXARP010000011.1, read as the reverse complement.
GTAGGTTGAAAGACTAGAGGTTGATCAGTGGCTGTCGAGGTGCACGACGTCGTTGAGATAGACGCAGGTGAGCACCGCGAACACGAAGGCCTGCAGGAAGGCCACCATGAACTCGAGGGCCGTCAGGGCGACGACAGAACCCATCGCCAGCACGGCGCCGGGGAACCCGATGAGGCCCATGCCGCCCAGGGCGATCACGAAGCCGGCGAAGATCTTCAGCACCACGTGGCCGCCCAGCATGTTGCCGAACAGACGAAGGGCCAGGGTGACGGGGCGGATGATGAACGACAGCAGTTCGATCGGAACCAGCAGGAAGTACAACGGCCACGGCACGCCCGACGGGGCGAAGAGCTTGAAGAACTTGAAGCCGTTCTTGATCACGCCGACGGCGACGACCGTCAGGATGACCAGGAAGCCCAGGGTCAGGGTGACGGCCAGCTGCGAGGTGGCCGTGAACACCAGGAACATGCCCTGCAGGTTCATGAACAGCACGAAGGCGAACAGGGTGAAGACGAAGGGCATGAACTTCTTGCCCTCGTGACCCATGATCGAGTCCGCGAGACCGTCCACCAGATTGTAGAGCAGTTCGCCGACGGCCTGCATGCGGCCCGGGACCACGGCGCGCTTGGCCGAGGCGAAGCTGTAGAACACCGTCAGCAGCGTCGCGGCCAGCAGCATGGCGGCCACGGAATTGGTGATCGACAGGTCGATCGGCATGCCGAAGACGGTCACGGTCGGCAGTTCCAGGATCTTCTGGATCTGGAACTGGTGCATCGGATCGGCCATCGGCCCTAGTCTCTCTTCTGCTTGGGGACGGTAGACCCGCCTCCCGTGTCTTCGTCGTCGGTCCCTTGCGGGGAAGCCGCCGACGCCTGCGCGCTCATGTTCGCCGCCTTGCGGACGACGGAGAAAATCGCGACTCCCATGCCGATCAGCAGACCGCCGATCATGCCCCAGGGCGCCGTGTGGACGTAACGGTCGAGCAGCCAGCCGAAGCCGAGACCCACCAGTACGCCCCCGATCAAATCCGCCAGGAGGCGGTAGCCATCCTGCGAAGCCTTTTCGGACGCCGCCTTGACGGGCGCGTCCGCCGCTTTCTTCGCCTCAAATGCGTCTAGCCGAGCGTCGAGGCTGTTGAAGGCCTTGTCGTTCGGTTCGTCGGCCTTGGGCATGGGAAGCGGCAGGTCCGAAAACGCCGCGGACGCGCCAAAACAAGGCGCTTTTCCGGCCGGCTTGATCGGCGCGGAACCTATAGACCTCGCTGCGGTGCGTCAAGGCGAGCGGCGCGCGGCTCAAGTGGCCGGAATACTTAAGGATTTGGCCCTCCGCTCTGGCGAGGGGCAAATCCATCCCTTTTCCGGCAGGGTCAGGCGGGCCCTTGGGTCTTTCGGATCGCGGAACCGTTCCTATCTAGGGCGTGCTTTTCATGCGTCACCTCGTCCAGGCAAGAGGTGACGGACCTGATGACGCATTGATTTTTGCGCCGATCTGGGGTTTAGAGCCGCCGCCTCCAAACAATACGAAGATTCATGTCGCACCTGAAGAACACCGGATTCGCCGATCGTATCTCCGCCCAGCAAGACGCCAAGAAGGCGATGCTGGCCAAGTTCAAGGCCAAGCCCGCCGTCCAGGACCCCGATTTCGACAAGCGCGATGAACAACGCGCCGCCGAACTCGAAGCCGTCCGCCTCGCCCGCGCCGAAGCCAAGGAAAAGGCCCGCCTCGAGGCGCTTGCTCGCCAAGAGGAAATCGCCGCCGTCAAGCGCGCCGAGCGTAAGGAACGCAAGGCGGTCGAGGCCGCTGAGCAGCGCGTGCGCAAGGAAGAGAAGGCTAAGGAACGCGACGAGCTTCGCGCCCTGGGTCCTCGCACCGGCAACAGCAAGGCCTCGCGCGCCCACGCCTGGGGCAGCCTCCTCGGCTGATTTTGAGAAGGGGTCCTCCGGGGCCCCTTTTTCTTTGCGCTGTACGCGAAACGGAGCGATGAGCCGCCCATGGGCCAGGTTCACCTCGACGTCATCGCCAGCCTCTTCGCGGTCGCCGCCCTCGCGGGCGCCATCGACGCCATAGCCGGCGGTGGCGGCTTGCTGACCGTGCCCGCCCTGTTGCTGGCGGGACTGTCGCCCGTCCAGGCGCTGGGCACCAACAAGCTGCAGGGCGCGATCAGCGCGATTTCCTCGACCAGCGCCTTCGCTCGACGCGGACTGATCGACTGGAAGACGGCCCTGCCGGTCGCCGGCGCGGCGGCCATCGCCGGTCTCTGCGGCGCCCTCTGCGTCAGCCTGCTGTCGCCGCAACTGCTGCGGGCCATCGTGCCGCTGCTGCTGATCGCCATCGCCCTCTATTTCGGCTTTTCCCGCGCTCTCAAGACCGAGGACGTCACGCCGCGCATGGCGCTGATTCCGTTCGCCTGTTTCGTCGCGCCGCTGATCGGCTTCTACGACGGCATCTTCGGGCCCGGCGCGGGGGCCTTCTACATGGTCGCGATCGTGACCCTGCTGGGCTACGGCGTTCTCAAGGCCACCGCCCACACCAAGCTGGCCAACGCCGCCAGCAACGTCGGCAGTCTCTTCCTGTTCATCCTGAAGGGCGCCGTCGTCTGGCCGATCGGCCTGGCCATGGCGCTCGGGGCCTTCCTGGGCGCCCAGGTCGGATCGCGCCTGGCCATGCGCTTCGGGCCCAGGCTGATCCGGCCGCTGCTGGTGGTGATCTCGTGCGCCATGGCGGTGAAGCTGCTGGCGGACCCCGCGAACCCGCTGCGGCAGGCGATCGGGTTCTAGGCTAGGCCGCCACCAGCTTCTCGGCCGTGCTCAGGTCCACGCTGACCAACTGGCTCACGCCCCGCTCGGCCATGGTCACGCCGAACAGGCGGTCCATCCGGCTCATGGTCACCGGGTTGTGGGTGATGGCGATGAAGCGGGTCTGGGTTCGTCGGCGCATCTCGTCCAGCATGTTGCAGTAGCGGTCGACATTGGCGTCGTCCAAGGGCGCGTCGACTTCGTCCAGCACGCAGATCGGGGCCGGATTGGCCAGGAAGACGCCGAAGATCAGGGCGCTGGCGGTCAGGGCCTGCTCGCCGCCGCTCATCAGGCTCATGCTGGCCATCCGCTTGCCGGGCGGGCAGGCGAAGATCTCGAGGCCGGCTTCCAGCGGGTCGTCGCTCTCGATCAGCTTCAGCTCGGCCTGACCGCCGCCGAACAGGGCCTGGAAGAGCGTCTGGAAGTTGGCGTTGATCACGTCGAAGGCGGCCAAGAGCCGTTCGCGCCCCTCGGCGTTCAACTCCTCGATGCCCGCCCGCAGCTTGGTCACCGCGCCCGACAGGTCGGCGCGTTCGGTGCGCATGGTCTCCAGGCGCCCGGCATACTCCTGGGCCTCTTCCTCGGCGCGCAGGTTGACCGGGCCGATCGCGTCGCGCTCGCGTTCCAGGGCGAACAGGTGGGCCTCGACCCCGGCGGCGTCTTTCGGGACGGCCACGGCCTCGCCGGCGACGTGGCGGCCCAGCTCCTCGGGCTCCATGCGGGCCTGTTCGCGGACGGCCGAGGCGACCTCTGCGAAGCGCTGGCGAGCGCCGTCCAGGTGGGCGACCAGGGCGGCGCGCTTCTCGCGGGCCTCGCCGGCGGCCTGCTCGGCGGCCCGGGCGGCGCGATCGGCGTTGATGCGGGTGGTCTCGGCGGTCTCCAGAGCGTCGCTGGCCTTGGCCCGGCGCGCCTCGGCGGCGGCGAACTCGTCCAGCAGGACGAGCAGCTTTTCCTTCAGCGCGGCCGGCGCCTCGCGGGCGGCCTCCAGGGCGGCGGCGGCCTTTACCCGGTCGGCTTCCAGCGATTGGGTGCGCTTGCCGGCGGTCTCGGCGCGCTTGGCCCAGTCGGCGCGGTCGCGCTCCAGGCTCTCCAGGCGACGCTGGCGGCCGGCGCGTTCGCGGGTCTCGACATCCAGGGCGGTGCGGGCGGCGCTGGCCGCCTCGCGCGCCTGTGCGGAGGCCTGACGGGCCTCGGCGAGTTGCGGCTGCAGGTCGCCCGAGGTCTGGGCGGCGGCGTGGGCCTCGCGCGCGACCGCCAGGGCCTCGTCGGCCTCGGCCTTCTCGGCCTCGAAGCGGGCGATGGTGTCATCCAGGGACTGGGCGCGAGCGGCCCGGAGCGCCTGCTCGCGTTCGAACTTGGCGACGGCGTCGCGCGCGCCGGTCAACAGGCGCTCGGCGTCGGGCGGGCCGCGACGCTTGTCGCGCAGGAGGTCTTCGGCGGCGCGCAGGCGATCGGCGGCGGTCTTCAGGGCGGCGGTCGTGGCCTCGGCGCGGGGCGCCATGATGTCGATCTCGGCCTCGACCTCGGACAGGCGGGTGCGCTGCTCCAGCCGGACGGCGGCGGGCTTGGGCGCGTCGGCGCGAGCGACGAAGCCGTCCCAGCGCCAGAGGTCGCCTTCCTTCGAAACCAGGCGCGCGCCGGGCTTCAGGTCCTTCTGCAGGCGGTCGCCATCGGCGCGGGCCACGACGGCCACGTGTGAGAGGCGAGCGGCCAGGGCCGGCGGAGCCTTGACCAGCGGAGCCAGGGGCTCGGCGCCCTCGGGCCACGCGGGGGCGGGGGCCTCGGCGCCGCCCCAGTAGGAGAGGGCCTTGGAATCGAGCGCCGCATCGAGATCGTCGCCCAGCGCCGCCGCCAGGGCCGCGCCATAGCCCTTGTCGGGCGCGACGCTGTCTAGGGCGGGGGCATGGCCGCTCTTGGTGCGGGGCGCGGTCAGTTGGGCCAGACCTCGAGCTTCCGTGCGCAGGCGACCCAGCTGGTCCTCGACATTTCGGGCCAGCTGGCGGGCCTGGGCTTCCTGCTCGGCGGCCTTGGCGCGCTCGGCCTCGGCGTCCTCCAGCGCGGCGCGGGCCGCGGCCAGGGCGGCTTCGGCATTGGCGAAGCGCTGGCGGGCGTCGGCGGCGGCCGGGTCGATCTCCGGTCCCACGGCGGCCCGTTCGGTCCTGGCCTGGTCGAGGGCGCGGTTGGTGCGGCTGGCGCGGGCGTCGGCTTCCGAGAGGCGAGCGGCGGCGGCGCGCGACTGGGCCTCCTCGGCGGCGACGCGAGCGGCCAGTTGCTCGACGGCGGCCTCGGCGGCGGCGCGGGCTTCCTCGGCGGTCTTGGCGGCGGCGGCCAGCTCCGGACCCCGCTCCGGTGCGGCGGCGACCAGGGCGCGGACCTCCTCCAGCTCGGCGTCGATCCGGCCAAGCGCGGCGGCGGCGTCGTCCCTGGCCTGGTCCTCGCGGGCGCGATCGTCGTCGATGCGGGCGAGATCGTTGGCCAGGCGCTCGAACTCGGCGGCGGCGGCCTCGGCCTCGCGCTCGGCCCGGTCCTTCTGGATGGCCAGCTGACCCAGGACCGCCTGGGCGATGGTCGCCTCCTCGCGCAGTGGCGGCATGGCGGTCTCGGCCTCGGTGATCGCGACCTGGGCCGCGGCGCTGGCGCGGGCGGTGTCCTCGACCAGGCGCGCCGACTCGGTGGCGTCCTTCTGGGTGCGCTCCAAGGTGTCGCGCGCCTCGGTCCAGCGGGTGTAGAGCACGGCGCCTTGCACGGCGCGGATCTCGGACGACAACCGCTTGTACTTTTCGGCCTGGCGAGCCTCGCGACGCAGCCTGTTCAGGGCCGTCTCCAGCTCGCGGGCCACGTCTTCCAGGCGGGCGAGGTTGCTCTCGGCCGCGCGCAGGCGCAGCTCGGCCTCGTGCCGGCGGGTGTGCAGGCCCGAGACCCCGGCGGCCTCTTCAAGGATGCGGCGGCGGTTCTGCGGCTTGGCGCCGATCAGCTCGCTGATCTGGCCCTGGCGGACCAGGGCCGGCGAGTTGGCGCCGGTCGAGGCGTCGGCGAACAGCAACTGGACATCGCGGGCCCGCACCTCGCGGCCGTTGATCTTGTAGGTCGAGCCCTCGCCCCGATCGATGCGGCGGACGACCTCCAGTACGGGGTCGTCATTGAACTGGGCCGGCGCCGTGCGGTCGGAATTGTCGATGGTCAGGGTGACGTCGGCGTGGTTGCGCGGCGGGCGGGCGCCGCTGCCGGCGAAGATCACGTCGTCCATGCCGCCGGCCCGCATGGCCTTGGCGGAATTGGCGCCCATGACCCAGCGCAGGGCTTCCAGCAGGTTGGACTTGCCGCAGCCGTTCGGCCCGACAATGCCCGTCAGCCCCGGCTCGATCCGGAATTCGGTCGGCTCGACGAAGGACTTGAAGCCCGTGAGGCGGAGGCGCTGGAACTGCACGAGGCGGTCCCCCTCGTCCTCAGCCCTTCGCCGCGGCGGCGAAGGCCTTGGAGAGACGAGCGACATCCGTCTCGCCTTCATAGGGCGCGCCGTTGACGAAGAAGGTTGGGGTGCTCTCGACTTGTTCCTCGTAGACCGCTCGGCGGTGGCGGGCATTGACGGCCTCCAGCGCCGCCTTGTCGGAAAGCGCGGCGCTGAACTGGGCGTCGGTCAGGCCGTACTGCTTGCCGACCGCCTGCAGGCCCTCGAAGAGCGCTTCACTCTGATAGATGGCTTCCTGGCGCTGGAAGATGGTGGTCAGCACTTCGAAGTACTTGCCGGGAACCCGGCGCGCTAGCAGGAAGCCGGCGGCGGCGAACTCGTCGGGCGGGGTCAGGAATTCGCGGAAGACCAGCCGCACCTTGCCGGTGTCGATATAGGCCTTGCGGATCTGCGGCAGGTCCGTCGTCCACCAATGGGCGCAGTGCGGACAGCTGGCCGAGGCATAGACCACGAACTGCACCGGCGCCTTGGGCGAGCCCAGCACCATGTCGCCGGGCAGGGCCGGCATCGGCTTGGCGCGCGCGACAGCGGGGCACGCCGCCAGAGCGAGGCCCGAAGCGATCAGCGCGCGCCGATCCAGCGTCATTACTTCGAAGCTTCCGCGATGGCGGCGTCCAGCTCGGCCAGGCTGCGCTCGCCGCCTTCCTCGTTGCCGACCTTCTTGCCGTTGACGATGAAGGTCGGGGTGCCCTGGATCTTGTCGGCCTCCATCAGCTTCTGGATGCGTTCGGCCGACTTGGCGGCGTTCTCATCGCTGAGGCAGGTGTTGAACTGCTCTTCGCTCATGCCGGCCGCCTGGGCGATGGTCAGCAGCTCGCCGCGAATGTCGCCGGTCTGGAAGATGCGCGCCTGGGCCTGGTAGATGGCGTCGGTCACCTGGAAGTACTTATCCTTGCCGGCGCAGCGGGCCAGCATGGCGCCGGCGTTGGCCAGGCGCGGCTCGCCCGTCAGGGCCTCGCGCGAGACATAGTTGACCTTGCCGGTGTCGATGTACTTGGCCTTGAAAGCCGGGAAGACCTCTTCGTTCCACACGGCGCAGTGCGGGCAGGCGACCGAGGCGTACTCGATCACCGTGATCTTGGCGGCGGGGTTGCCCATGGTCATGTCGTCGGCCGTGACCTTGGTCCCCGAGGGACCGCAGGCGGCCAGCGCGCCCAGCGAAGCGGTGAGGGCGACGGCGGTCAGGAGCCGGCGGGACAGCGGACGCATGGACGATCTTCCTTGATGCCAGAACAGTGGAGTTAAGCGCGATTCTTAGGCCGCGCGAAAAGGGCGCGGATAAGGCCTTTGCAACAGCGCGATCAGGGTGGGGTTGTCAATCGGATCATGGCGGAGATCGCGTGCTAGCGCTGTTCCCGCAGGACGCCGCGGCCCAGTTTCATCAGGGCGTCCTTCAGGCCGCCGTCGGGCTGTTCGGCCAAGCTGTCGGCCAGCTGCTTCTCCAGCGCCGCGTCCAGCGGCGGCTTGCGGCGCGGGCGTTGGGCGATCGGCGCGGCCGCCGCCTTCACCGGGCCCTGGACGATGCGCAGGCGGGTCACCACGCCCTTGCCCAGCAGCATGTCGAGGCGGGCGGTGATCTGCGGCGCCTGATGCTGGATCAGCGACGCCACCGGCCCGTCGACGCGCAGCTCCAGCGCTCCGCCTTCGCCGTTGCGCCCCTTGATGATCCGGACCGGCTCGGTGCGGCGCGCCAGGGTGTCGCCGACGATCTCGCGCCAGCGGGACTGCAGGACGGCGGGGCCCTTGCCAAAGCGCTCTTCCAGCTCCTTGAGCAGCGGCGCCAGGTTCTTGCCGGCAGGCGGCGGCGGGCGGCGCTGGGGCCGCGTGCGCTTGCTGCGCAGGATCGCGAGGGCTTCTTCCGGCGTGGGCAAGGGGCGGCGGATCATGCGGCAAGGCTAGCACGGCGCCCGTCGTTCGCGGTAGGCGAGGGACGATGAAAGCCAGCCCTTCTCATTTCCGGGACGCGCTCCGGTCGGCCCTGCTGTCCTGGTACGACCGCCAGGCTCGCGACCTCGCCTGGCGCGTGGGACCCGCCGACCGCCGCGCTGGCGTGCGCGGCGATCCCTACAGGGTCTGGCTGTCGGAGGTGATGCTGCAGCAGACCACCGTGCCGCACGCCACGCCCTATTTCCTGAGCTTCACCCAGCGTTGGCCGACCGTGTCGGACCTCGCCGCCGTCGAGGACGGCGACCTGATGGCCGCCTGGGCGGGGCTCGGCTACTACGCCCGCGCCCGCAACCTCCTGGCCTGCGCGCGGGCGGTGGCCGGCGGACACGGCGGCGTCTTTCCGGACACCGAGGAAGGTCTACGCGCCCTGCCGGGGGTCGGGGCCTATACCGCCGCCGCCGTCGCCGCGATCGCCTTCGATCGGGCGGCCAATGTCGTCGACGGCAATGTCGAGCGCGTGATGGCGCGGCTGTTCGCCGTCGAGACGCCGCTTCCGGACGCCAAGCCGGCGCTAAAGGCCCTGGCCGGCGAGCTGGTCACCGAGGATCGCCCCGGCGACTGGGCCCAGGCGCTGATGGATCTGGGCGCGACGGTCTGCAAGCCGAAGTCGCCCCTGTGCGACCGCTGTCCGATTTCAAAATGGTGCGCGGCGTTCAAGACGGGCGCGCCGGAGACCTATCCCAGGAAGACCAAGAAGGCCGACCGCCCGCGCCGCCATGGCGTGGCCTATGTCCTGACGCGCGGAAACGACATCGCCCTGGTCCGCCGGCCGCCGAAGGGCCTGCTGGGCGGGATGCTGGGCCTGCCGACCAGCGACTGGCGGTCAACGCCGTTCAGCGACGCCGAGGCGGTCGTGGCCGCGCCCGTGTCCGCCGCCTGGCGCGACCTGGGCGCGGTCGAGCACGTCTTCACGCACTTCTCGCTGACTCTGCGGGTGTTCGCGGCGGAGGGGGCCAACGACGGCGACTTCGTCTGGACGCCACGCGAAGGCCTGGGCGCTCTGCCCAGCGTCTTCCTCAAGGCCGCGCTGGCTGCGAAGCGTCTACTGTAGTGATACGATTGGGTAGAGTTCGCGAGTAGGACTCCTCCCAGATGCGAGCACTTCAATGAGCCTGACGGAAGAGGATGAGGAGGCGTTTCAGGCGCTCCTTCTTCGGAGCCATGAGTGGCGGATGATTGCTCCGCCAATGGATGGGGAGCCATCCACGCAGTTTCCACCGGCGAGCGTGTCTAGAGATGATTTGGTGTGGGACGGATATCTAGAGGCAAGCGCAATACTGCTTCGAGAGTGTGTCGCTTCAGATCGGAGTGCATCGCGCTTGATACTGCCAGCCCTATTTAACCTACGACACGGAATTGAGGTCGCGCTTAAGTATCACATTGAATGCGCCGGGCGTGTTCTCCCCAAGGGCGTGGGGCATAACATAAATCTACTTGTCGAAATTTTTCGCGAGACGGGAGCTCATCTCCCTGAGGAAATTTCATATACCAATGGCTGCGATCTGGATCGCGCTGCTGAGATTGGTCAGATAGATCCGCGGGCGGTAGCTTTTCGATACTCGAAGAATATAGATGGTTCTTCTATCCAAGTGGATATAGGCAATATTGGTCTTGTTAGACTTCGTATGGAGGTCGAGTCTCTAAGGGAGTATTTTTACGACCTTTTTGATCGAATGGCGCTCTGCATGCACGAGGAATACGTCGCTCAGTATCGCTAGGAAACCCCAGCGGGAAGGCGATCCGTCCTAAGCGGATCAACCGAGCGACGCGTCCCACAACGCTTCCCCGGCCGTCGATCTACGCCGACGCCTCACCCCACAGGCGGTGTTTCCTAGTTCATCCCCGCGCGGACTTGTGCGCGGAGCACGTCGATGGGGGCCAGGCCCGCGTCGGTCTTGAAGTGCCAATAGGTCCAGCCGTTGCAGGCCGGGGCCGATTGCACCAGGGCGCCGATCTTGTGGATCGAGCCCGAGAGATCGCCGACCGTGATCGAGCCGTCGGGGCGGACCTTGGCGGCGTGAGCGCCCTTCGAGCAGTAAAGCGTGTCGCCGGGGCTCAGCAGGCCCGACTCGACGATGGTGCCGAACGGCACGCGCGGCTCGGAACGCTTGGAGCCCATGACGTCGAGGTCCTCGGGCGCGATCGGCACGACCTTGGCGATCCGGGCCTTGGCGTGTTCGAGATATTCAGCCTCGCGCTCGATGCCGATGAAGCTGCGGCCCAGGCGCTTGGCGGCCGCGCCGGTGGTGCCGACGCCGAAGAACGGATCCAGGATCACGTCGCCCGGCTTGGTCGTCGACAGGATCACCCGATAGAGCAGGGCTTCCGGCTTCTGGGTCGGGTGGGCCTTGTTACCGTCGGCGCCCTTGATGCGCTCCTCGCCGGTGCACAGCGGAATGGTCCAGTCCGAGCGCATCTGCACTTCGTCATTGGCCATCTTCAGGGCGTCGTAGTTGAAGGTGTAGCGCTTGGCGTTCTGGCTCTTGGAGGCCCAGATCAGGGTCTCGTGAGCGTTGGCGAAGCGGGTGCCCTTGAAGTTGGGCATCGGGTTGGACTTGCGCCAGACGATGTCGTTGAGGATCCAGAAGCCCAGGTCCTGCACGGCCACGCCGACGCGGAAGATGTTGTGATAGCTGCCGATCACCCAGATCGCGCCGTCGTCCTTCAGGACGCGGCGGGCGGCCTTCAGCCACTCGCGAGTGAATTTGTCGTAGGCGGCGAAGCTCTCGAACTGGTCCCAGTGGTCGTCGACCGCGTCGACCTTGGAATTGTCCGGGCGCAGCAGGTCGCCGCCCAGCTGCAGATTATAGGGCGGATCGGCGAAGATCAGATCGACCGACTTCTCCGGCAGGGCGTTCATCTGCTCGATGCAATCACCCAGGATGATGGTTTCCGGCCCGAACTTCATGATCCCGCGTCCCTAAGAAAGAGAACGGAATCATGAGTCTTGCTGGTAAATGCCGTGTGTAGAGAGATGGTTAGCGAGACGTAAACGCTATTCGGCCGCGTCCTCGAAGGGCAGTTCGAGGTTCAGTTCGCCCGCCAGGGCCGCCTTCACCGGGGCCCAGCCCAGGCGATGAATGGGCGAAGGGCCCAGCTTGATCAGCCCCTCGACGTGCACCCGGGCGTGATAACCCTTGTGTCCCGCGAAGCCGTAGCCGGGATAGACCGTGTCCATCTCGACCATGATCCGGTCGCGGGCTTCCTTGGCCAGGATCGAGGCGGCGGCGATCGAGCAGGACAGGCTGTCGCCCTTGACCACGGTCTTGATCGGGCAGGGCAGCTTGAAGCGGTAGTTGCCGTCGACCAGCGCGATGGCCGGCGTCACCGACAGGCCCTCGATCGCCCGGCACATGGCCAGGCCCGCGGCGTGCAGGATGTTGAGCTCGGCGATTTCCTCGATCGAGGCCATGCCGACGCACCACGAGATCGCGACCGCCTTAATCTCTTCCTCGAGGGCCGCGCGGGCCTTGGCGGAGAGCTTCTTGGAGTCGTTCAGGCCCTTGGGCACGCGGTCGGGATCCAGGATCACCGCCCCGGCGCTGACCGGCCCAGCCCACGGCCCGCGCCCAGCCTCGTCCACCCCGCAGACCGGTCCCGGTCCGCAGGCCAGCTCCAGCATCATGTCGGGTCCGGGCGGCATGGGTCGGTGTTTAGGCCGGTTCGCGGAGGATGGGAATGTGGCGCGGCCCGATCTAGGCTCGCGCGCATGGCTTCATTTCATCCGTTCGCCGCCCTGACCCTTGCCGCTGCCTTGTCGTTCGGCGCGCCGAGCCATGCTGAAGATTCGTGGAAACTGGTGTGGTCCGACGAGTTCGACGGCGAGCGCCTGGATCTCTCCAAGTGGCGCTACGCAGTCGACTGTGGCGGCGGGGGCAATGACGAGCGGCAGTGCTACAGCGACAGCCCCGACGTCGTCTCGGTGAAGGATGGCGTGCTGCGGCTGACGACGATCAAGCGCAAGACCACGGGCCTGGCCAATCCCTGGGCCGGGCCGGTCGGGCCGATGAAGACCGGCGACTATGCGTCGGGCAAGATCCTGACCAAGGGCAAGGCCAGCTGGCGCTATGGCCGGATCGAGGCGCGGGCTCGGGTTCCCGGGGGGCAAGGCGTCTGGCCGGCGATCTGGATGATGCCCGAGACCGACGCCTATGGCGGCTGGCCCAAGTCGGGTGAGATCGACATCCTGGAGACGGTGAACCTGGGCGCGCCGTGTGAGGGCTGCGTGGGAGGGCGCGAGAACCGGGTGTTCGGCACCATCCACTTCGCCGGCGACGCGACCGGCGCGCACAAGCAGGTCAGCAACAGCATCCCGATGCCAGCTTCGCCGGACGGCTTCCATGTCTATGCGGTGGAGTGGACGTCGGAGGCGATCACCTGGTCCGTCGACGGCCGACCCTATGCCAGCGCCAAGTCAACGGACTGGAAGCGCGCCGACAGGGCCGTGGGCGCCGCGCCGTTCGACAAGCCGTTCCACCTGATCCTCAACCTGGCCTTCGGCGGCCGCTGGCCCGAGGGCGCGAACGCCAAGGGCGTGGACGAGGCGGCGCCGCCAGTGACGATGGAGGTCGACTGGGTGCGGGTCAGCCAGCGCGGGCCTTAGGCCCGGCGGCGTCAGTCTTGAGCTTCGTGGCGCTCGTGGGCGACCGGCGGCCGTTTGGCGCGCTGGGGCTCCATTCCGGCCCAGGCGGGCGCGAACAGCTTGCAAAGCGGCGTCATCAAGACCGCCACCACGAGCAGGGCGACGGAAAGTTCGAAGAGCCAGATCATAGGGTTTCCTAAAGGGCGGCAGGCGCGGACGTTTCAAGTGAAGCGCGGATCGTGAGCCCACGGCGGTCGGCCGCAGGCTCACGATCGATAGACTCAGTAGTTGTCGCGCAAGTCCGCACGGAGCGTTTCGCTCAGCCCGTCGAGCCTGGCCGTGATGATCGCCTGGCCACGGGGGCCGAGATAGCCCTGACGCGTGCGCAGCGATCGTTCCTGGCGCTCGATCGCGACGAGGGTCCGGCGGGCCTGGCTGGCTTCGGTTCGGGTCAGCCGGCCATTGTCCGCGCCGCGTTGGATCCGCGCGGCCAGTTGGGCCTGGCGCTCGTCGATGCTGAGCGCGCCTTGCCCCTGCCTGCGGTTCGTGTCCGGGGTGTTGACCTGCCGCGAGCGTCCGTCCGTGGCGATCCATTGGCCGCGGGCGTCGTAGTAGCCGACGGCCTCGCCACGGATCCAGCGGCCGTTGTCATAATAGCCCGGTTGGGGATCGGAGACCCAGGCGCCGTTGGCGTCCCGTCGACCGCTCGCCTGACCGGCCATCCAGCGGCCATCGGCGTTGTAGCGGCCCGTCGCGGGACCCGCGACCCAGCGACCGGACTGATCATAATAGCCCGAGGCGGCGGTCATCCACCGGCCGTCCTGGGTGTAGTAGCCGCCAGCCGAGGCCGGGACCCAGAGGTTGTTGGCGTAGTAGCCGCTGGTCGAGGCGTCCGTGCTCGCCTGGACCCAGCGCCCGTCACCGCCGTAGTAGCCGCGCGGCGCGCCGTCGACCCAGTCGCCGTTACGGTCGAAATAGCCGGTGGCGTCGGCTCGGGCGACGGTCGCGGGGTGCCAGGCGCCTTGGTTGTCGTAGAAGCCGTAGGCGCGGGCGCAGCTGGCCTGGCCCTTGGTCGCTTGATTGCCGATCAGCGCGCCCGCGAGGCCGCCGATCACGGCGCCTTCATTGCGGTTGCCGTGGCCCGCCACCGCGCTGCCCGCGAGGGCGCCGATGCCGGCTCCGGCGAGCGTTCCGACGACGCGGGTGCTCTGCCGCTGCTCGCAGGTCTGCTGGGCGAGCGCGAAGGTGGGGATGAAGGCCGCGGCGCAGACGCCGGCGACCAGGGTTTGAATTCGCATTTTGTGGGGTTCCTAGGGGAGAGGCGTACTCTTCCCAGAAGCCCTAGGTGGCTACGAAGTTCCAAATATTCAATAGATGGCAAAAAGTAATTTTTGAAAAATGAAATTGTAGAGACGGGCGATGGTGAAAATATAAGATAAAACTAGAAATGAACTTGGCGAAATAATCTGAAACTCGCCTCCTTATGATTTGGATTTTACATCCATACGCAGCAGCGCCGACCCTGAGGATGTAATTTCCCAGCCCTGAGCCTTTCGCTCCGCCAGGCCAAGATCGGTCAGGGCGCGGGCGCTGGAGATGTTGATGTAGGGAACCTCGTTGCCCTGGCGTTTGCGTTCCAGGTTTTCGAGAGCGTTTCGTTGGGCGTCGGTCAGGGTCATCTCCAATCAACGCCCAGCGGAGCGCAAAAGCGCAGATTGGCGCGCGCCCGTTATGGGCGGGGTCGTTTCGAAGCCATGCTTCACCCTCAAGCCCGTTCCCCCATCGCCTTACATTCCTCGTGCCGAAAGCACGTCACCAGGTGATCGTTGACCAGTCCGGTCGCCTGCATGAAGGCATAGACGATCACCGGGCCGCAGAACTTGAAGCCCTTGGCCTTCAGGGCCTTGGCCATGTCGACCGCCAAGGGCGTCTGGGCCGGGACCTCGCCCGCCCGCCACTGGTTCTGGATCGGCGCGCCGCCGACCATGTCCCAGAGGAATTTGCCGAAGTCCTCGCCGCGTTCGCGCATGTCCAGATAGATCCGCGCGCCCGAGATGGCCGCGTCGATCTTGCCGTTGGAGCGGATGATGCCGGCGTCGGCCATCAGCCGCGCTCTATCGTTCTCGTCGAAGCGGGCGACCTTTTCGGGGTCGAAGTCGGCGAAGGCGGCGCGGAAGGCCTCGCGCTTGCGGAGGATGGTGATCCACGACAGCCCGGCCTGGAAGCCGTCCAGGACGAGCTTCTCCCAGAGGGCGCGGGACTCCCACTCGGGCACGCCCCATTCGTGGTCATGATAGGCCTCGTAGAACGGGTCGCCGTTCATGCCTTTCCAGGTGCAGCGGGTGATCTCGGTCATGCGGCGAAGCTAGCAGAAGATCGCGAGCTGGCCAGAACTTTCCAGGAACATCGACGGGGTGGACACCCGATCGGCCGCTTATGCGTTCAAGACGCCAGAGGGATCGAAACCACGGAAGGAGACGCCGAATGAAGCGCCTCAAGAACCTGGCCATGCTGGCCCTGGCGACGACCGCCATGGCCGTCACGCCAGCCCTGGCCCAGCGCCACGACCGCGACGACAACCCGCCCGGTCGGCGCGGCGGGCCCGGCACAAATTGGGAGAACCCGCCAGGCTGGCGGGGCGGTCCGGGCGCTTCGCCCGATCGGCGCTACTACCGCTGGCACGGCAAGCGCGTCGAGTTCCGCTATCGCGACGGCTACTATTACAACCGCGCCTACGGCTACTACCATCCGCGCTTCGGCTGGTGGAATCCGCGCGCCAAGTGCTGGTTCGACAACGACAACAACCCGCCCGGCCCGCGCGGCGGCCCCGGCACCAACTGGGAGAATCCTCCCGGCTGGCGCGGCGGCCCGGGCGCGTCCCCGGACCGCTACGGCAGCTGCCGCTAGTTAGAGCCTAACCTCAGCCGGCCAGGAAGGTGTCGACCTCGGCCATGAACCTGGTCGGCTGATCGATCATGATGAAGTGGGCGCTGTCGTCGATACGGACGACCTTGGCGCCCTTCAGCGGCGCATAGGCGGCCTGGTACCAGCTGCCGAACATGGCGGCCGGTGCCGGGCTGGCCTTGTTCCAGGCCCACAGAACCGTCGTCGGGGCGGTGATCTTCGAAAGCTCCGGCGACAGGTCGGTGGTCAGCAACTCCTCCATCGAGCGGCCGGCCACCTTGCGGTCGCTGGTCAGCGAGTGGTCGACGATGGCCTTCCGCGCGCCCTCGGTCAGCACCATGCCGTTGATGGTCTGGGTCTGCTGGGCGACGAACTGCTCCTGCGGCGCGCTCTCGATCGTCTGGCGGAACATGGCGGCGTTCTTGGCGATGGCGTCGGGCGTCGCGCTCGGGCCGAAGAAGGCCGTGGCCAGGTTCGGGAACATGTCGACGACCATCAGCTTGCCGACCAGGTCGGGATGCCGGGCCGCCAGCATCATGCCCATGGTGCCGCCCATTGAGTGGCCGATCACCGCGGGCTTCTTCAGGCCCTTGGCCTGGATGTAGCCCGCTAGGCCCTCGGCCACGCCCGCGGCGACCTTGCCCTCGGCGTTACCGGCCGTCGGCGCGCCGGCGAAGCCCGCGACCTGGACGAGGTGGACGCGATAGCGGCCTTCCAGCGCCTTGGCGGTCCCTTCCCAGATCTCGCGCGACGACGACAGGCCAGGGATTAGGATCACGTCCGGCCCCTTGCCGCGCACCTCGACGGTGAAGCGGTCGGCGTCGGCGGCCAGCACGGGTCCGGCGAAGGCGGTGGCGGCCAGTGCGGCGCTCGCGCCCAGGATCTCACGACGGTTCATTTGAATTGCCCCTAAACTCTGGATCGGCTCCCACTTTCGAAGACCGACGTTTGCCGAAGGATGTGCCCCGGTTCGGGGCGCGCCGCAATCTCAGGTTCGCGGCAGCCAGTCCGGTCGCTCGACGCGCACCGGACGGTCATTCACGGTCAGGTCGGCGCCCTCGATACGATCGAGGCGCAGGAGGGCCATGGCCCGGCCATCGCGGCCGCTCAGCACTTCACCGGCGCGCAGGGTTCCGGCCAGCACCTCGGTTCCGAAGGCGGGCGGCGGACCGTCGAAGGCGATCGGCAGCATGCGGTTCTTGATCACGCCGCGCCGCTTCATGCGGCTGGTCGTTTCCTGGCCGACGAAGCAGCCCTTCTTGAAGTCGATGCCGGCCATCAGGTCGAAGTCGGCCTCGATCGGATAGTTCGCCTCGCTGCCCCAGTCGTCTGGGCCGGGCACGCCGAGGGCCAGGCGATGGCCCTCGTAGGCCTCCTCATCGGCGGAGGCCTCGCGCTCGCCATAGGCCCGCGCGCCCAGGCCTGGCAGGCGCGGGTCGACGTAGAGACCGTCACCAGCCGCCTCGCCGCCGAACACGGCGAAGACCGGCAGGTCGCTGGCGGTCAGCTCCACCTTGGCCCGCAGGCGATACATGGTCAGGCGCGTGAGGATCGCGGCGCGATGCTCGGCGGCCACGTCCAGCAGGGCGCCATCCTGTGTTCCCGCGACAAACAGATCGTAGAGCAGCTTGCCTTGCGGGTTCAGCAGGCCCGAAAAGCGCAGCTCGCCCGGCGCCAACGTCTCGACGTCCTGGGTCAGCAGGCCCTGCAGGAAGTTCCGCCAGTCCGGATCGGAGACGGCGATCACGGCGCGGGAAGACAGGCGGGCGGTTTTGGGCGAACTCATGCCTGCAGATGTGGCGCCGAGGCGTCGCGGGCGCCAGTACCCGAAAAGGCGAAAGCTCAACCGTTAACGTGGGATGCGCCGACTCACTGACCGTCCTATACATGCACCGATGACACAGCGGGCCTTCCCGATTCTCTTCATCACGGCCACACGCATCGGTGATGCGGTGCTGTCGTCCGGCCTGATCAAAATGCTGGCCGACCAGATCCCCAACGCACGCTTCACCATCGTCGCCGGCCCCCTGGCCGCGCCGCTGTTCGCCCATGTGCCGGGCCTGGACCGCGTGATCGTGATGGAGAAGGACAAGGGCAAGGGGAAGGGCCACTGGTTCAAGCTCTGGCGCCAGGTGCGTCACAAGAAGTGGAGCCTGGTCGTCGACCTGCGGGGCTCGGCCACGGCCCTCTTCCTGCGCCGCGACAAGCGGGCGATCTGGAAGAAATCGACGGGCGAGGTGATCCACAAGGTTGTCGACGCCGCCCGGACCCTGAAGCTCGAGGGCGATCCGCCCGCGCCGCATCTCTACATCACCCCGGACGTCCAGGCGCTGGCCGACGAGCTGCTGGGTGAGGGCGGGCCGATCCTGGCCATGGGCCCGGCCTCGAATTGGGTGGGCAAGGTCTGGCCGATCGAGCGCTTCGCCCAGACGGCGGCTCAGCTGCTGGACAAGGACGGCCCGATGGCCGGCGGGCGGCTGCTGATCCTGGGCGGTCCCGACGACACCCGGATGGTCGAAGAGCTGCGCATGGCCTCGGCGCGAGGCCGCTGCATCGACCTGACCGGCAAGGTCGACCTTCTCACCGCCTATGCCTGCCTGAAGCGGGCGCGGCTGTTCATCGGCAACGACTCCGGCCTGATGCACATCGCCGCCGCCGCCGGGACGCCGACGATCGGCCTGTTCGGTCCCTCCGACGAGCGTCGCTATGGCCCCTGGGGCGACAAGACCGTGGCCGTGCGGGGGCCGCGCACCTTCGACCAGTTCCTGGCCATCGACCCGGATCTTTCCCAGGCTATCCGCCACATGAGCGACCTGCCGGTGGCGACGGTCCTGCGCGCCGCCAAGGCCTTGCTGGCCCGCACCGTGGCGGAGGCCGAGGTCTCGCCGCAGGAAGTCGTGGTCGAGGCGATCCTCGCCGATGAAGCCGCCGCCGCCGAGGCCGCGCCGCCGACCGAAGAGGCCACGCCCGAGCCCGCCGCCGAAGCGGTGGTGGAGGTCTCGCCTCAGGAAGACGCGGTCGAGATGGTTCTCGCTGAAGACCGCGAACTCGAAGACGCCGTCCCCCTCCGCCGCCCCTCGCCGCGAAAGCGGGGACCGAAGCTGAGCGGAACCGGTTCGCACGGCTGATCGGCCCGAGCCCCCGGGGGACCCCGGCTTTCGCCGGGATGAGCGGATAGTTGTTGCGGGGTTGGATCAGGGCTCCTAGACCGCCTCAAACCCACGCAGGAGCCGCGCCATGACCCAGACCTTCGACCTGATCGTGCGCGGCGGCGAAGTGGTCAATCACGCGGGACGCGGCTTCGCCGACATCGGTGTGCGCAACGGCAAGATCGTCGCGATCGGCGATCTCTCCCAGGCTTCGGCGGGCGAGGTGTTCGACGCCACGGGCCTTACCGTCCTGCCGGGCGTGATCGACAGCCAGGTCCACTTCCGTGAGCCGGGCCTGGAGTGGAAAGAGGACCTCGAAAGCGGCTCGCGCGGCGCGGCCCTGGGCGGCGTGGTCGCCGTGTTCGAGATGCCCAACACCGAGCCGACCACCACCGACCCCGACGCCCTGGCCGACAAGCTGTCGCGCGCCAAGAACCGGATGCACACCGACCACGCCTTCTATGTCGGTGGCACCCACGAGAACGCGACCTTTCTGGGCGAGCTGGAGCGCCTGCCCGGCTGCTGCGGCATCAAGGTGTTCATGGGCGCCTCGACCGGCTCGCTGCTGGTGCAGGACGACGAGGGCGTCGAGAACGTGCTGCGCCACGTCAACCGCCGCGCGGCCTTCCACTCCGAGGACGAATACCGCCTGGCCGAGCGCCGCCACCTCGCCCGTCCCGGCGACTGGACCAGCCACCCCGAGGTGCGCGACGCCCAGGCCGCCCTGCAGTCGACCCACCGCCTGGTCCGCATCGCCAAGAACCTCGGCAAGCGCATCCACGTCCTGCACGTGACGACCAAGGAAGAGATCGACTTCCTGGCCCAGAACAAGGACGTCGCCTCGGTCGAGGTCACGCCCCAGCACCTGACCCTGGTCGCGCCCGAGGCCTATGAGCGCCTGAAGGGCTTCGCCCAGATGAACCCGCCGATCCGCTCGGCCGACCACGTGGCTGGCGTCTGGCGCGGCATCGAGGCCGGCATCGCCGACGTGCTGGGCAGCGACCACGCCCCCCACACCCGCGAGGAGAAGGCCCGGCCCTATCCGGCCTCGCCCTCGGGCATGCCCGGCGTCCAGACCCTGGTGCCGATCATGCTGACCCACGTGGTCGATGGCAGGCTTTCCCTGGAGCGCTTCGTCGACCTGACCAGCCATGGCGTGAACCGCGTGTTCGGCCTGGCCGACAAGGGCCGCATCGCCGAGGGCTTCGACGCCGACTTCACCATCGTCGACATGAAGGCCAAGCGGACCATCACCCACGACTGGATGGCCACCCGCTCGGGCTGGACTCCGTTCGACGGTTTCGAAGCCAAGGCCTGGCCGATGGCGACCATCGTGCGCGGGATCGTGGTCATGCGGGACGACGAGATCGTCGCCGAAGGGCGCGGCGAGCCGGTGCGGTTCCTGGAGACCCTGGCGGGCTGATCTGGCCGCCGAAAACTTTTTGCCAGCCCCTGTCGATTCCGGCCAAGGTCGCGCGTCTCTCCGCCAGACGGCGCGATGGGCGCCGTGTTTCGAGGAGATGGCGATGAAGTACCTGCTGCTGATCTATGGCGTCGAAGCCGAATTCGCGAAGGCCGCGGCGGCCGGGAAGATCCCGGAGATCATGGCCGGCCATGCCCAGCTTCAGGCCGAATTCGGCGCCCAGAACGTGACCTGGAGCGCCGCGCGGCTGCAGCCTGTGGCGACCGCCAGGACCCTCTTCAAGGAAGATGACGGCCACAGCGTCCACGACGGCCCGTTCGCCGAGACCAAGGAACAGCTGGGCGGTTACTACCTGATCGATGTCGCTGACATCGACGCGGCGCTCGACTGGGCGCGCAAGGTCCCCCTGACCCCCGGCGGCAAGGTCGAGGTGCGGCCGGCGATGTAAAAAATCGCGACGGACTTTGTCGAACCCGGTCCGGCCGGCGCGTCTCTCGTCCGGAAGCCAGGGCGACCTCGCCCTGGCGTGACCGAAAGAGGATCGAAGCCATGCAATACGCTCTGCTGATCTATGAGGACGAAGCCCAGTATCGCGACGAGGACGGCCGCGCCTGGAAGGCCATCATCGAGGCCCACCAGGCCTTCGCCGGCGAGTTGGCGACCAAGGGCGTCCTGCGGGGCGGGGCCGGCCTGAAGACCGCCGACACCGCCACCACGGTGCGCAAGAGCCGCGGCCAGTACGGCCTGCACGACGGTCCATTCGCCGAGTCCAAGGAGCAGTTGGGCGGCTTCTACCTGATCGAGGCCGAGGATCTCGACGCGGCCCTGGCCTGGGCCCGCAAGCTGCCGCTGGCCGGCGACGGCTCGATCGAGGTCCGGCCGATGATCGATGAGGGCTGACCAGGGGTGACGGACGCGCTCCTCGACCGGGCGGCGCGGGAGGCTGGGGGGCGAGTGATCGCCGCCCTGGCCGCCCAGTTCCGCGACCTGGACCTGGCCGAGGACGCCTTCGCCGAGGCCTGCGCGCGGGCGGCGGCGGTTTGGCCCAAGGACGGCGCCCCTCGCGATCCGGCCGCCTGGCTTTACGCCGTGGCTCGTCGGTCGGCCCTGGACGCTGTCCGACGTCGCCGCACCCGCCAGCGTCTGGTCCCCGACCCGCCCGCGCCCGAACCCTCGGCGGAGGAGCTGATGGCCAGCGACGATCGCCTGATCCCCGACGAGCGGCTGCGGCTGATCTTCGTGTGCTGTCACCCCGCCGTGGCGCCCGAGGTCCGCGCCGCCCTGACCCTGCGCCTGGTCTGCGGCCTGACCACCCCCGAGATCGCCCGCGCCTTCCTGGTCAGCGAGCCGACCCTGGCCCAGCGCCTGGTGCGGGCCAAACGCAAGATCGCCGAGGCCGGGGTGGGCTTCGAGGTCCCAGGCCCCGAAGCCTGGCCGGAGCGCCTGGGCGCGGTGCTCTCGACGCTCGAAGTCGCCTACGCCAAGGCCCATGAGGACGCGGCTGGGGCCGGGGCCCATGCCGGCTATGCCCGCGAGATGCTGGATTTGACCGCGACCCTGGTCGAGCTGCTGCCGCGCGAGCCCGAGTGTCTGGGGCTGGCGGCCCTGGTCCGTTACGCCGAGGCCCGACGGCCGGGACGCCTGGACGAGGGTGGGGCGATGGTTCCGCTGTCGGAACAGGATCCCAGCCTCTGGCGGCGGTCGCTGATCGACGAAGCCGAGATCCTGCTGCATCGGGCCGCCAAGCTGGGGCGGCCCGGCCCCCGGCAAGTGCAGGCGGCGATCCACGCCGTCTGGTGCGCGCGGCGCGGCCTGGACGAACCCGCGCCGTGGCCAGAGGTCCTGGCGCTGTACGACGCCCTACTGACCTATCGCGGCGACGCGGTGGTGCGGTTGAACCGCGCCGTCGCCCTGGCCGAGGTCGCGGGACCGGCCGCCGCCCTGGCCGAGATCGAGCGGCTCGATCCGACGACCTTCAAGGACTTCGGGCCCTATCACGCCGCGCGGGCCGATTTCCTGGCGCGGCTGGGCAGGGCGGGCGAAGCGGGCGAGGCCTACGATCTGGCCTTGGCCCTCGATCCCGGCCCGGCCGAGCGGATGTGGCTGCAACGTCGTCGCGCGGCGCTCGCGACGGATTGAACAAGCGTTGGCGGCGCGGGATAAGGGGCGATGGACGGATCGACCCCCAACACCGCCCCCTTTCGCGACGCCCGCTACGCGCCCCGCGCGCTGGAGGTCGAGCGGCGCGGCGACACGCTGATCCTGCGCAATCCCATGCCCTATTCGGACGCCGTGCGGACCACGACCGAGCCGCTGGCGCGGTGGGCTGTCGAGGCGCCGGATCGGGTCTGGCTGGCGGAGCGGACCAATGGGGAGCAGGGCGACGATTGGCGGACGGTGAGCTACGCCGAGGCCAAGACGCGGGTCGAGGCGCTGGCCGGCGGGCTCGCGGGCCTGGGTCTCGCGCGCGGCCAGCCGCTGCTGATCCTGGCCCGCAACGGTATCGACCACGCCCTGATCGCCTATGCCGCCATGAGCCTGGGCGCGCCGGCCGCGCCGGTCTCGCCGCAGTACGGCCTGAAGGGCGCGGACCTGACGCGCCTGCAGCACGCAGTCGAGCGCCTGAAGCCCGCCGTCGTCTATGCCGATGACGCCGAGGCCTTCGCCGACGCCCTGGCCGCGCCGTTCCTGGTGGGGCTGCCGGTCGTGGCGAGCCGCAATGCCCGGCCGGGCGATATCGCCTTCGAAGAGCTTCTGAAGAGCGCGCCGCTCGCGCCGCTCGCCCGGCCCGATGACGTCGCCAAGCTGCTGCTGACCTCGGGCTCGACGGGACGGCCCAAGGCGGTGGTCTGCACCCATGCCAACATCGCGCTGAACGCTGCCCAGATCGAAGCCTGCTACGCCGATCCCGAGCCGCCGGTGCTGGTCAATTCCGCGCCTTGGAGCCACAGCCTGGGCGCCAACGCCATACTGCACATGGTGCTGCACCGGGGCGGGACATTGTTCATTGACGCTGGCCAGCCGGTGGCTGGCCGTTTCGCCGAGACCGTTCGCAACCTGCGCGAAGTGGCCCCGACCTATCACAACATGGTCCCGGCGGGCTGGGCGATGTTCGTCGGCGAGCTGGAGCGCGACGAGGCCCTGGCGGCGAAGTTCTTCGAGAAGGTCCGGGTGCTGCAGTACGGCGGCGCCTCAATGGCCCAGTCGATCCTGGATCGGGTCCAGGCCGTGGCGGTGCGGACGATCGGCCAGCGGATCACCTTCGCGGCCGGCTATGGCGCGACCGAGACCGGCCCGACCGCCTGCAACATCCACTGGCTGAACGCCCGCTCGGGCATGGTCGGCCTGCCGACGCCGGGCACTTCGGTGAAGCTCGTGCCGGCGGGCGATGGCGGCAAGTTCGAGATCCGGGTGAAGGGACCCCAGGTCTCGCCCGGCTATCTGGACCAGCCTGAAGCCACCGAGCAGGCCTTTGACGAGGAGGGCTTCTACCGGCTGGGCGACGCCGCCCGGCTGGCCGACCCGGAGGACCCGGCGGCGGGCCTCGTGTTCGACGGTCGCCTGGTCGAGAACTTCAAGCTGGCCAGCGGCACCTTCGTGGCGGCCGGGGCCCTGCGGGTGGCGGCGGTGTCGGCGATCGGCGGGGTGGTCTCCGACGCGGTGGTCTGCGGCGAGGGGCAGGCGGGTGTCGGCCTGATGCTGTTCCTCGACGCCAAGGCCGCGGAACGGCTGGGCGACGCCGAGGCGGTAAAGGCGGCGGTCGTCGAGGGGCTGACGCGCCTGAATGCGACGGCCAA
The DNA here is from genome assembly GCF_058808375.1 of Caulobacter sp. GW821-FHT11E10. NCBI lineage: Bacteria > Pseudomonadati > Pseudomonadota > Alphaproteobacteria > Caulobacterales > Caulobacteraceae > Caulobacter > Caulobacter sp. GW821-FHT11E10. The sequence continues at coordinate 86,915 of NZ_JBXARP010000011.1, read as the reverse complement.
AGGCGGCGGCCGGATCGCCCGCGCCCTGATCCTGGACGGCGCGCCCGACGCGGCCAGCGGCGAGCTGACCGACAAGGGCTATATCAACCAGGCCATGGCCCGCGACCGACGGCCCCGGGAGCTGGAGCGCCTGTTCGCCGAGGCGCCGGACGAAGGGGTCATGCGGTTTTAGGTTCGAGCGCCTTGGCTACCCCCAGACAGATCAGCATCTGGCCGAAATAGTAGAGCCCCCAGACGCCCAGACCGACGATCAGGTTGTCGGGCAGCGGCCCCAGGCGGCCGAAGATCAGGAGGTCCGAGACCACGAACATCAGCGCTCCTACGCCGACCGTCTTCAGCGGGAAGCGGCTCATCAGCGCCGTGGCGGCCATGACGGCGAGGAACAGACTGTAGAGCGCGACCCCCGGGGCGCCGCCACGGTCGTGCGGCAGCAAGTAGGAGATCCCGACCACGACCGGGATCAGCGCCAGCGGGACGAGGGAGCCCGGCTTGCGATGGTTCAGATAAAGCGCGGTGGCGACCATGTGGCCCAGGATGAACGACACCGCGCCGATCATCAGGCCGTGGGTCTCAAGCAGAACATCGCCGCCCGCGCCGAGCGCCATCACCGCGACCAGCAGCCAGCCGTCGAGGCTCCGAGCTCGCAGCGCCGCGTGGACCGCCAGCAGCACGACGCCGGCGCCTTTCCAGACCGTCTCGATCCCGGGCGGCAAGTCGAGCTTCCAGGTCGCCACATAGCTAACGCCGGCGATCACCGACGCGATCAGTGTCCACCGCGCGGCCGCGCTCATTCCCTGCATGGAACGTTTTCCCCCGATTTTGCCGGACAGACTGCGACAGCGACCCGCTTCGACGCAATCGTGTTGAGGGCTCTCCCGAAATGTCGGTAGGAAAGGGCATAGCGGTACGGAGAAGACCATGAACGGCGCGGACGCCCTGATCACCACCTTGGCCGACAACGGCGTCACCGCCTGCTTCGCCAATCCGGGCACCAGCGAGATGCAGTTCGTCTCGGCCCTGGACCGCGAGCCACGCATGCGCTCGGTGCTCTGCCTGTTCGAGGGCGTCGCGACCGGCGCGGCCGACGGCTATGGCCGCATGACCGGCAAGCCCGCCTGCACCCTGCTGCACCTGGGGCCCGGCTACGCCAACGGGGCCGCCAATCTGCACAACGCCCGGAGGGCGTACACCCCCATCGTAAATGTCGTCGGCGACCACGCCACCTATCACCGCGGCTTCGACGCGCCGCTGAACAGCGACATCGCCGCCATGGCCGCGCCCAACGCGCTGTGGGTCAAGTCGGCCGAGTGCGCCGACAGTGTCGGGCCGCTGGCCGCCGAGGCCATCGTCGCCAGCTACGGAACGCCCGGCGGCAACGCCTGTCTCATCCTGCCCGCCGACGCCGCCTGGAACGAGGCGACCGTGAAGGGGCCCGTCGTGACGCCACCGCCTTTCGCCCAGCCCGACAAGACCGCGATCGACACCGTGGCCAAGGCCCTGGGCTTCGCCAGGAAGCCCGTGCTGCTGCTGGGTGCCGGCGCCTGTGGCGAGGCCGCCCTGGCCGCCGCCGGGCGTCTGGCCGCCCATGGCGTCCGCGTGCTGACCGACACCTTCACCGCCCGCCAGTCGCGGGGCGAGGGCCGGTTCCGTCCCGACAAGCTGCCCTATTTCGGCGAACTGGCCCTGAAGGACCTGGAGGGCGTCGACCTGATGGTGCTGGTCTCGACCCAGCGCCCGGTCGCCTTCTTCGCCTATCCCGATCGACCCAGCGTGCTGGTCCCCGAAGGCTGCTCGGTCGAGAGCCTGTGCGGACGCGAGGTCGACGCCGCGGCGGCGCTGAACGCCCTGGCCGACGCCTTGGGCGCGCCGGCGGCGGGTGCGGTCGAAGCGTATGCCGCGCCCGACGCTCCGGCCGGTCGCCTCGACGCCTGGGCCATCGGCGCCGCGGTGGCGCGACACATGCCGGCCGACACCGTCATCTCGGATGACGCGGTGACCGCCGGCCTGCCGATCTTCACCCAGACCCGCGCGGCGCGGGCCCACGAGTGGCTCTCCCTGACCGGCGGCGCGATCGGCCAGGGCATCCCGCTGGCCATCGGCGCGGCCGTGGCGTGTCCTGACCGCAAGGTCCTGGCCCTGACCGGCGACGGCGCGGGCATGTACACGGTGCAGGGGCTCTGGACGATCGTCCGCGAGAAGCTGGACGTCACCGTCGTGGTCTTCGCCAACCACGCCTATCGGATCCTCGGCATCGAGCTGGGGCGCACGGGCGCCGGCAATCCGGGTCCGGCGGCCTCGAGGCTGTTGGACCTCGGCGACCCGCGCATCGATTGGGTTCAGGTGGCGCAAGGCATGGGCATGGCCGCCGAGCGCGTCGAAACCGCGGAGTCGTTCGACGACGCCTTCGCCCGGGCCATGGCGGCGCCCGGCCCACGCCTGATCGAAGCGGCGATGGGGTAATAAAAAAGCCCGCCGGGATCGCTCCCGGCGGGCTTCTTCATTCAGGTGTCAGGCTGGATCAGCCCTTGACCTTGTTGGTCGCCAGCTTGCAGCCGCCGCCGATGCCCTTGGCCTGGGCGCAGGACAGGAACTCCTTGGCGGCCGGCTTGGCGACGCCAACCGGATAGCCCAGGACCCAACCCGGCAGGCCGTCCGAGCAGGCGACTTCGACGAAGCCCTCGGTGTCGGTCGAGCCGATGATGCGGGCGTCCGAAACCTGGCACGAGGCCTTGTTGAAGCCGACCAGATCCTTGGTCAGGCGGGCGTACTGCGTGTCCTTCTTGGTGAAGCTGCAGCGGAAGCCGTTCATCTCGGACGTGAGGCAGTCATAGACCGTGCCGCCGGTGGCGGTGAATACGGCGATGGCGCCGACGTCGCTGTTCTTGCACTTCAGCTCGACGATTTCCTTCTTCGGGTCGTTGGTCGGCAGCATGCCGTACTTCTCGACGTCGCAGGGGAAGCCGGCCTTGGCGGCGAGCTTGGTGTAGAAGCCGGCCTGCTCGGTCAGAGCGGCCACGGCGTCGGTCAGGGTGCAGCCGCCGCCGACGAAGCCGGCCTGGGCGCAGGGGATGACGCGGGCGAAGGCGCTGGTGGCCGCCGTCTGCTGGTAGACGTAGCCCTTACCGTCCTGGCACGCGACTTCGTAGTAGTTGTCGTTCTTGGTGCTGAGGACGTAGCGCTTGTCCTTGATGTCGCACTTGGTGCCCGCCGCGGCGGCCGCGACGTTCAGCGTGTTGACCACCTGCAGCTGGGTTTCGCGGTTGGTCAGCTTGCAGCTGACATTGCCGCCTTCTTCGTACAGCAGGCAGCTGTTCACGGTGACGTCGCCGTTGAGGTTCATCGGGGCGACGGTCTGGACCACGTAGCCGGCGCCGCCCTTACAGGCGACTTCGAAGTACGAGTTCTTGGCGCCGGAGCCGATGGCGCGCGCGTTCTCGACGTCGCAGGTCACGCCGCCCTTTTTGACGAACGGGACCAGGGCCGCGTTCGAATTGGCGTTGCCCGGCAGGACGCAGGCGAGGCCGCCCTTCTTGCCGTCGGCCAGCGGCGTGCTCGACTCGAGGCAGGTGAAGACCTGCGGCGCCACGTCCTTCTTGGCGATGAGCGCGAAGCCCATGCCCTCGTTACAGGCGACTTCGTAGTAGCGAGCGGCGGCCTTCTTGTCCTCGCCGATGAAGCGAGCGTCCGAAACCGTGCAGCCCGCGCCGCTGGCTTGGATGAGCGCCGGGGCTTCCTTCATACCCGTTTCGCGCGCCTTGGCGTCGACGGCGGGCTTGCCCTTCTCTTCCTTCTGCGCCGAAATGACAGCGGCAGGGGTCAGAATGGCGAGCGCGAGTGCGGCCGTCAGTCCGATCGCAAAAGGCCTCATGGGTCATATCTCCTGGGTGGATTTCCTCGCGCGGACATAAGCGCGTGCTTGCATCAGGGGTCAAGATACCGTCCGACCTGGGCGCGATGATGACTGGGTCTGGACGCAAAAAATGGGTCAAATCAAGGGCGAGCGCCGGTTGAACGGGGCCTGAGGGAAACGGAATGCGCGACGGATTCGAAGACGAAGCGGTGGGCGAGCCGAAAAAGGGACGGCTGGTCTACCCGTTCGAGACCGCGCCGGAGCCGGGCTCGGGCGAGGCGGTCGAGGTCGCGCCGGGCGTCCTCTGGCTGCGGATGCCGCTGGGCGGCTCGCTGCAGTTCATCAATGTCTGGGCGATCGCCGACGGCGAGGGCTGGGCCGTGGTCGACACGGGCGTTCAGACCCGCGAGACCAGCCAGGCGTGGCGCAACGCCTTCGCCGGCGCCCTCGGCGGCAAGCCGATCACCCGGGTGATCTGCACGCACCTTCATCCCGACCATGTCGGCCTGGCTGGCTGGATGACGCGCAAGTTCGACTGCCGGCTCTGGATGACCCGGCTGGAATACTTCCAGTGCCGCATGCTGGTGGCCGACACCGGCCGCGAGGCGCCCGAGGACGGGGTGAAGTTCTTCCACGCCGCCGGCTGGGACGAGGACGCCATCGAGAACTACAAGGCCCGCTTCGGGGGCTTCGGCAAGGCGATCTACGCCCTGCCAGACAGCTATCGCCGGCTGTCGGACGGCGAGGATTTCGAGATCGGCGGCAAGACCTGGCGGGTGGTGACGGGGCAGGGGCACTCGCCGGACCATGCCTGCCTGTGGTGCCCGGAACTGAACCTGCTGATCTCCGGCGATCAGGTGCTGCCGCGCATCTCGTCGAACGTCTCGGTGTTCCCGACCGAGCCGGACGCCGATCCGTTGAGCGACTGGCTGCGGTCGTTGGCCAAGGTGAAGGCGACCGTGCCCGACGAGGTGATCGTGCTGCCGGCCCACAACGATCCGTTCGAGGGGCTGCACACCCGGATCGACGGCCTGATCTCTGGGCACGAGCGAGGGCTCGCGCGCCTGGAAAAGAAGCTGGCCGAGCCCAAGCGGGTGGTCGACACTTTCGGGGCCTTGTTCGCCCGGCAGATCGGCGCTGACCTTCTGGGCATGGCCACGGGCGAGGCGTTGGCGCACCTCAATTGCCTGATCGGCCGGGGTCGCGTGCGGCGTGAACTCGATGGCGAGGGCGTGGCCTGGTACGCGGCGATTTCCAGCGCCGATTAATTTTAGCCAAGCCTAAAAACGGCCGTTTGACATTTCGCATGTGAAATATAGGCTGGCTAACATGTCCGTGCCCGCCGACCGCCGCCTCATCTTCCTGCTCAACGCCGGCCATCGGCGCGTCCAGCGCTGGATCGAAGGCAAGATGGCCGCCAAGGGCGGGCTGACCGCAGCCCAGTCGGGCGTGCTGTTCTATCTCGGCGACAAGGACGGGGCGCTGATCGGCGAGGCCGCCGACGCCCTGGACCTGGCGCCCTCGGCCATGACCGGCCTGATCGACCGCATGACCAAGACCGAGCTGGTCGAGCGTCGCGCCGACCCCAAGGATGGCCGGGCCATGCGCCTGCACCTGACCGACAAGGGCCGCGCCGCCCGCGAGCACGCGAAGGCGGGCCTCGACGGCATCAACGCCCACCTGACCGAGGGTTTCACGGACGACGAGATTTGCGTGGTCGCGCGCTGGCTCTCCAGCCTGCAGACCAAGTTGCCCAAGGGAGATCCCCAATGACCGACCACATCAAGGTCGAGATCGACGCCGGCGTGATGACCCTCACCATGGCGCGACCGGAGAAGAAGAACGCCCTGTCCAACGCCATGTACGGCGTGCTGGCCGACAGCCTGGAAGCGGCCGAGAACGACCCGGCGATCCGCGTCGTGGTCTTCCAGGCCGACGGCGACAGCTTCACGGCCGGCAACGACCTGCAGGATTTCGCCGCCCAGGCCACCGGCGCCTTCACGGGCGAACGCCACGTGGGCCGGTTCCTCAAGGCCCTGGCCAACGCGACCCGGCCGCTGGTCGCGGCCGTTCAGGGCCAGGCCGTGGGCGTGGGCACGACCATGCTGCTGCACTGCGATCTGGTGTTCGTGACGCCGGACGCGCGCCTGACCGTCCCTTTCGTCAATCTGGCCCTGGTGCCGGAGGCCGCCTCCAGCTGGCTGTTGCCGGCCCGTATCGGCCACGCCCGCGCCTACGCCATGTTCGCCCTGGGCGAAGCCATTGACGGCGGCACGGCGGTGGCCTGGGGCATCGCCAACGGCTCGGTCGAGCTCGGCGACCTGCGCGCCCGCGCCCGCGCCGCCGCCGACCAGTTGGCCACGCGCCCCCTGGGCGCCCTGACCGTCACCAAGCGCCTGATGCGCGACGCCGAGAAGATCGCCGCCCTGATGGACACCGAGGGCGCCGAGTTCGCCGCCCGTCTGCAGACCGCCGAGGCCCGCGAGGCCTTCATGGCCTTCGCCGAGCGTCGCGCGCCCGACTTCAGCAAGGTCGGCTAAGCCGTGCTGGCGGCTCTGCTGATCGCCGGGGTCCTGTTCGTCCTGGCGGCCGTCCACCTCTATTGGGGTTTCGGCGGACGTTGGCCGGGGCATGACGAGACCTCGATGGTCGAGCGCGTCGTGGGCCGCACGCGCGGCATGAAGGCGCCGAGCCTGGCGGCCAGCGCCGCGGTCGCCCTGGCCCTGGCGGTCGGCGGCGGTCTCGTCCTGGCGACGATCTTTCCGCCGACGCCGTTCGAGCCCTGGCTGAGGGTCGCGCGTTGGGCCCTGTTCGCGGTCTTCGCCGGGCGAGGCGTGGCGACCTATGTCCCCGCCGCCTTCCGCTATGCCGAGGGCACGCCGTTCTGGCGGCTCAATCGCCGCGCCTACGGCCCGCTGTGCCTGGCCATCGCCTTGGGAATTCTCGCCATCCAGCTGTAGCGTTCCGGACAAGAAGACTACGAGGGAGGAACATCATGAGCGATCGCATAACCTCGCCCTTCGGGGCGAAGTCGACGGCGCGCGAGGTCGTCGCCGGCCATGACCTGTCGGGCAAGGTCGCCATCGTCACGGGCGCGGCCACCGGCATCGGCGTCGAGACGGCGCGCGCCTTGGCCGAGGCCGGCGCGGAGGTGATCATCGCCGCCCGCAAGCCGGAGCTCGGCGAGGAGATCGCCAACGAGATCAATCTCGGCGTCGGAATGAAGCGGGTCAGCTTCGCCATGCTCGACCTCTCCAGCTTCGATTCGATCCGCCACTTCGCCCACGTCTGGGGCGACCGGCCGATCAATCTTCTGATCAACAACGCCGGCGTCATGGCCTGTCCGCTGGCCCGCACGGCCGATGGTCTCGAGATGCAGATCGGCACCAACCACTTCGGTCATTTCCTGCTGTCGGCGCTGCTGGCTCCCAACCTGGTCGCCGGCGCCAAGGCTTCCGGCAAGATCTCGCGGCTGGTGTCGCTGTCCTCGATCGGCCACCGCCGTTCGGGCGTGAATTTCGACGACCCGAACTACAACGAGCGGCCCTACGACAAGTGGGAGAGCTACGGTCAGGCCAAGACCGCCAACAGCCTGTTCGCGGTCGGCTTCGACAAGCGCTTCAAAGACCAGGGCGTGCGCGCCAACGCCGTCATGCCCGGCGGCATCATGACCCCGCTGCAGCGACACATGAGCCTGGACGAGCAGCGGGCCATGGGCTGGCTGGACGAGAACGACAAGCCGCGCGAGGGCTTCAAGACCACCGAGCAGGGCGCGGCCACCAGCGTCTGGGCCGCCGTCGGCGATGAGCTGGAGGGCGTGGGCGGGCTCTATCTGGAGGACTGCAACCAGGCCGTCCCGTGGAGCCAGGAGCGTCCCTGGAACGGCGTCATGCCCCACGCGCTCGACCCCGAGGCGGCCGACCGTCTGTGGGAGCTGTCGGTGAAGACGACCGGAGCCGGCGCCTGATGCGGGGTCGTTCCGTCCTGCGTCTCGCGGGGCTCGCCACGATCATCGGCGCGGCCATCGACATCGTCGCTCCGTTCCTGATCTATCCGCGCCTCGTCCAGCCGTGGCCGCACCTCGTTTACGTGATCATCGACCTGCTGTTGCTGTTCGGCATGCTGGGCGTCTGGTCGGCGAGCCGTCGCACGGCTGGCGTACTGGGGCTTGTCGGCTTCGCCCTGGCCGTGCTGGGCGTGATGCTGGTCCGGACTTCGTCAGCCCAGATCTTCGGCGAGGCCTCGTACATGATCGCCTCCAGCGTCTGGTCGATCGGCATGGTGATCTGGAGCCTGGACCTGCTACGGGCCAAGGTTTTCCGGATCTCCGCCGGCCTCTGGATCGCGGCGCTCGTGATCGGCCTTGTCGGCGTCGCACTGAAGGATCACGGTCCCGTCGCGCACGTGGCGAAGATGAGCTTCATCGCCGCCTTTGTCTGCGCCGGCATTGGCCTGATCAAAGCGCGTGGAGAACCGGCATGAGCCTCAAGGGTAAAACGCTATTCGTCACCGGCGCCTCGCGCGGCATCGGCCTGGCCATCGCCCTGCGCGCCGCGCGCGACGGGGCCAATATCGTCATCGCCGCCAAGACGGCCGAGGCCCATCCCAAGCTGCCCGGCACCATCTTCAGCGCCGCAGCCGAGATCGAAGCGGCGGGAGGCCAGGCCCTGCCGCTGGTCGTCGACGTGCGGGAGGGGGCCAGTGTCCAGGAGGCGGTCGACAAGGCGGTGGCCCAGTTCGGCGGCATCGACATCTGCGTGAACAACGCCTCAGCCATCTCGCTGACCGGAACCCTGTCCACCGACATGAAGCGCTACGACCTGATGCATCAGGTGAACACACGCGGCACGTTCCTGACCTCGAAGGCCTGCATCCCGCACCTGAAGAGGGCCGAGAACCCGCACGTCCTGATGCTGTCGCCGCCGCTGGACATGTCGCCGCGCTGGTTCGGCTCGCACGTGGCCTACACCATGGCCAAGTTCGGCATGTCGATGTGCGTGCTCGGCATGGCCGAGGAGTTCAAGTCCGACGGGATCGCCTTCAACGCCCTTTGGCCGCGTACCGGCATCGCCACCGCCGCCATCCAGTTCGCCCTGACCGGCGAGGAGGGCCTGCGCCAATGCCGTACGGTCGAGATCATGGCCGACGCGGCCCATGCGATCTTCAACAAGCCGTCGCGGGAATTCAGCGGCAATTTCCTGATCGACGATACGTTCCTCTACGGCGAGGGCGTCCGCGACTTCGACCGGTACAGGGTCGATCCGGCCGCGACCCTGATGCCGGACTTCTTCGTGCCCGAGAGCAGCCAGCCGCCGCCGGGGGTGAAGATCGGGTGACGCCCTGCGTCCTTCGAGGCGCGCTCACGAGCGCGCACCTCAGGATGAGGAAGGCTGTACTGCGTCCCTCATCCTGAGGTGTGAGGCGAAGCCGAGCCTCGAAGGACGCACGGGGCTACCGCTTCTTCTTCGCCGCCCCCTTGCGGGCCGCCACCTCCAGCGATTTCCGCGACCACTCTAGCAGGATGTCCTGGTCGTCCAGGGCCTCGGCCGGCGCGGACCAGTAGGCCATCGGCTTGCCTTCGCCGAACGGGTCGAAGGCGTGCGAGCCGGCGGCCTCGAACTCCGGCCTCAACGCGTCATCACCCTTCAGGTAGAGAACGTCGTCGTCGATCAGGGCGAAGAACAGGCCATTCGCATAGAGGCCGACTCCGCCGAACATCCGGCGCGCGCTGACCTGGCCCAGGGGCGCCAGCTGTTCCAGAACGAAGTCCCGATAGTCCGCAGAGACCGCCATGCCCGTTTCCATCCGCTCCGCCACGCCCGCCGACGCGGGGCTGATCCACCAGTTCATCCTCGATCTGGCCGACTATGAGAAGCTGCTGGATACGGTCCAGGCAACGGAGGCCGACACGGCCGCCGCCTTGTTTGGCGACAATCCGCGCGCCTTCGCCGATATCGCCGAGGTCAACGGCGAACCGGTGGGCTTCTCCCTGTGGTTCTACAACTACTCGACCTTCGTCGGCCGGCACGGGATCTGGCTGGAGGACCTGTTCGTCCGGCCGTCGGCGCGCGGCTCGGGGGCGGGCAAGGCGCTGCTGGCCAATCTGGCCAAGCGCTGCGTCGACGAGAACCTCGGCCGCCTGGAGTGGTCGGTCCTGGACTGGAACGCGCCGTCGATCGCCTTCTATGACAGCCTGGGGGCGGCCTCGATGGACCAGTGGCTGATCCGCCGGCTGACGGGTGATGGGATCCGCAAGCTGGCGGGTTCTTGAGGCCCTGCGTCCTTCGAGGCCCGCTTAGGAGCGGGCGCCTCAGGATGAGGAATTCAGTACAGCGTTCCTCATCCTGAGGTGCGAGGCGAAGCCGAGCCTCGAAGGACGCACTACTCCAGCCGGTCGGCCTTGCGCAGGTCCGGGAACAGGAAGGCCCAGAGCGCCGTCACGGCCATGGCCCCGACCCCGCCGAACACCGCCGCGCCGATGGGTCCCAGCAGCCAGGCCGCCGCGCCGCTCTCGACCTCGCCCAGCTCGTTGGAGGCGCTGATGAACACGCCCGAGACCGCGGCGACGCGGCCGCGCATCGCGTCGGGCGTGACGATCTGGACCAGGGTCTGGCGGACATAGACCGACAGCATGTCGGCGCCGCCGAGGACGGCCAAGGCCACGACCGACAGCCAGACCAGCTTCGACAGGCCGAACACCACCGTGGCCAGGCCGAATACCGCGACACCCGCGAACATGATGCGGCCGGCGTGGCGGCGGATCGGGCTGCTGGCCAGGTAGATCCCGACCACGGTCGCCCCGATCGCCGGCGCGGCGCGCAGCAGGCCAAAGCCTCCGGGCCCGATGTGCAGCACATCCTTGGCGAACACCGGCAGCAGCGCCGTGGCGCCGCCCAGGATCACGGCGAACAGGTCGAGCGAGATCGAGCCGAAGACGATCTTGTTGTTCCAGACGTAGGACAGGCCCTCCTTGATCAGCTCGACGCGTGAACCGGGCTGGGTTTCGGGCCTGGTCGGCTTGCGGATCGACAGGGCCAAGAGGGCCGCCGAGAGGTAGAGGACAAACGCGGCGCCGAAGGCCAGGCCGGGGGAATGGATCAGCAGCAGGCCGCCGATGGCCGGGCCGACGATCGAACCGGCCTGCCAGGACAGCGACTGCCAGGCGATGGCGCGCGGCAGCAGCGGGCGCGGCACCAGCATCGGCCCCATGGCGCTGCTGGCGGGCGAGAGGAAGGCGCGGCTGGCGCCGAACAGCACCGAGATCGCGAAGATCGGCCACAGCTGATGCGAACCCATCAGGGCCAGGGTCAGCAGGACGGCGGCGCTGACCGCGTCGAGGGCCAGGGTGGTGGCGACGATCAGCTTGCGGGTCCGGCGGTCGGCCGTCTCGCCGGCGATCAGGGTCAGCAGGAACAGCGGCAGGAACTGCGCCAGGCCGATCATGCTGACCAGGAAGGCCGATTCCCCGACCGAGCGGGTCAGGCGGGCGATGGCGTAGACCTGCCAGCCCAGGGCCACCGACTGGATCTGCACGCCCAGGGTGGAGACGAACCGCGCCGCCCAGAAGAGGAGGAAGTCACGTTCCCGCAACAGGGCGCGGGTAGAGGTGTCGGGGGCGGGGTCTTCGGCGGGCTCGGACATTGGGTCGCAACATAGGGCGCTCCTGCCGCACCGCAACGTTATTGACCTGAGAAAGGCTTGGCCCTACAGCGCGCCCATCCTTTGGAGGTTTGGGCGATGCGACGCCTGCGACGAATGACGCGCGAACGCGCCACGATCTGACGCCCTCCCGCGCCTTCGCGTCGGGAGCCCCCGACGTTCTTTCGCATTTCCCGAAGGCCGATGACCTCTGTTCCCAAGACCCTTCCCGAGCCCGCCTATCCGCCGCTGGTCCACGAGACCCCGGCGATGGAGGCCGCTGTCACCGCCCTGATCGACCGGGCGTTCGGCCCGGGCCGCTTCGCCAAGTCGTCCGAGCGCCTGCGCGAGGGCAACACCCTGCTGCATGACTGCTCGTTCGTCTCCATGCGCGCCGGCGCGCCGGTCGGCTGCGTGCGCATGTGGCCAGTGACGATCGGCGGCGAGCCGGTGGCGTTCCTGGGGCCGCTGGCGGTGGATTCCAACGAGCGCAGCGCGGGCCTGGGCCAGGCCCTGGTCGAGGCCGCCTGCGAAGCCGCTCGCGCCGCCGGCTGGCGCGCGGTGCTGCTGGTCGGCGATGGCCCCTATTTCGGACGGGTCGGCTTCACCAACGCCCATACGGCTGGCGTCGTCATGCCGGGTCCGGTGGATCAGCGCCGCGTGCTGCTGCTGCCGTTGAAGGCGGCTGGGGACGAGGGCCTGTCGGGTCTCGTGGCGATCGATCCGCGCGCTTGAGCCGGCTCTCGCTTGAGCCAGCGGGCCCAACGGCCTAACTGATCAATGATGACCGACGCGCCCAAACCCGGACTGGAAGGCGTAGCCCAGGCCGCCAAGGTGGCGGGCGAGCGCGGCCTGCCGCCGGTGCATCTGTGGAACCCGGCCCACTGCGGCGAGATCGACATCCGCATCCGCAAGGACGGAGTCTGGTTCCACGAGGGTACGCCGATCGGCCGTGAGGCCCTGGTGCGCCTGTTCTCGACCGTGCTGCGCCTCGATCCGGACGGCTATCACCTGGTCACGCCGGTCGAGAAGATGAAGATCACCGTCGAGGACGCGCCCTTCATCGCCACCCGCGTCGACCGTGAGGGTGAGGCGCTGATCTTCCAGACTAATGTCGGCGACACGGTCGCGGCGGGTCCGGAGAACAGGATCCGTGTCGAGATCGATCCGGAAACCGGTGAGCCGCGCCCCTATGTCCATGTCCGTCGGGGCCTGGAGGCGTTGATCGCGCGCCCTGTGTTCTACGAACTGGCCGAGATGGCGACGGAGGCGGATGGCGTCTGGGGCGTGACCTCGAACGGCGCCTTCTTCCCGATCGCTCCGCCCGGGGCGACCTTGGCATGACGCCCACGGACTTGAAGCGCGAAGAGCGCCGCGCCTGGATCACCAGCCGCCTGCATCCGATCTCGGACTACGATCCCAGCCTGGCCAATCCCAAGAAGTCGGACTTCGACCTCAATCCGGGCCTGAGGGCTGACAATCCGCACGCCCTGCGTCCGGCCGCCGTGCTGGTCGGGCTGGTCGAGCACGAGGACGGCCTGACAGTGCTCCTGACCCGCCGCTCCGACACCCTGCGCAGCCATACGGGCCAGATCGCCTTCCCCGGCGGCCGCTGCGATCCGGGCGAGACGCCCTGGGGCACGGCCTTGCGCGAGGCCCAGGAAGAGGTGGCGCTGGATCCGGCCTTGGTCACGGTCGCGGGCCTGCTGCACGGCTACCAGACGGTGACGGGCTTCCACGTCACGCCGGTGGTCGGCTTCATCGACCCGAAGGCGACCTTCGTGGCCAGCCCCGAGGAAGTGGCCGACGTCTTCGAGACGCCGTTCGAGTTCCTGATGGATCCGGTCAATCACCAGCGTCAGCATCGCGAGACCCCGGCCGGGGAGCGTCGGCATTTCTACGCCATGCCCTGGAACGACCGCTTCATCTGGGGCGCGACGGCGGGGATGCTGCGGTCGCTTTACGAGGCGCTTTACGACGAAGTCGGCTCGCAACCCTCCGAATAGGGTGTTTCGTGACTGGTGACGCGGGCGTCATCTATCCTAACTATGTCGCCCCTTGATGAGTTGGGTTCTGGAGTCGGGCGTTTTGAGCACTGGATCGATCGGCCCCGCGCCGTGGATGACGCTTCCGGAGACCAAGGCGGTGATCGCCGCCTTGGAAGCGCGTGGCCGCGAAGGCTGCGCCCGCTTCGTCGGCGGCTGCGTGCGCAACACCCTGATGGGCAAGCCGATCGACGACATCGACATCGCCACCACCCTGACGCCCGACCTGATCATCGAGGCCCTGGAGCAGGCCGGCCTGCGCGCCATCCCGACCGGCGTCGACCACGGCACCATCACGGCGCTGTCGGGCGGCAAGCCCTATGAGATCACCACCCTGCGCAAGGACGTCTCGACCGACGGCCGCCGGGCGGTGGTGGCCTTCACCCAGGACTGGGTCCAGGACGCCGAGCGTCGCGACTTCCGCTTCAACGCCCTCTATGCCGACATCGAGGGCCGGCTCTACGATCCGACGGGTCACGGCGTCAAAGACGCCCGCGACGGCAAGGTGGTGTTCGTCGGCGATCCGATGACCCGCATCCGCGAGGACTATCTGCGCATCCTGCGCTTCTTCCGGTTCCAGGCCTGGTACGGCAAGGGCGAGGCCGACCAGAAGGCCCTGGCCGCCTGCAAGGCGCTGAAGGGCATGGTCTCGGGCCGCGCCGCCGAGCGCACCCAGAAGGAGCTGATGAAGATGCTGGCCGCGGACGATCCGCGCCCGGCCTTCCGCCTGATGGCCGCCACCAGCGTGCTGTCCTCGATCCTGCCGTCGGTGAAGTCGCTGGCCCGCTTCGAGTCCCTGGTCGCCATCGAGACCGAGCAATTGTTCGAGAACGACCCGGTCCTGCGCCTGGCCGCCCTGATCCCGGACGACACCAAGGTCGCCGAGCAGGTGGCCGAACGCCTGCGCCTGCCGAACAACCACCGTGACCGGATCGTCGAGGCGGTCGGCAAGAATCCGCGTGTCGTCTCGTGGATGAGCCCGCGCGAGGCCCGCCGCGCCGTCTACGGCCTGGGCGTCAGCGCCTTCTGCGACCGGATCAAGCTGGCCTGGGCCGGCTCGGGCCGCGCCTCGACCGCGCCGCAGTGGCGGGCCCTGCTGGCCCTGGCCGAAACCTGGACGCCGCCGGCCTTCCCGCTGTCGGGCGAGGAGATCATGAAGGCGGGCGTGCCCAAGGGGCCGCTGGTCGGAGAGGTGAGGCGCGAGGTCGAGCTCTGGTGGATTGACCAGGACTTCATCGAGGACAAGTTCAGCGCTATCGAACGCCTGAAGGCCGTCGCCCAGGGGATGGTCTACTAGGTGCCCGTGCTGCTGTTGTTCGGAGGCGTGTCTTGAAGATCGGCCTGCTCGAGACCGGCAATCCGCCGGGCGACCTCGCGGAGACATACGGCAGCTATGCCGCGATGTTCGAGGATCTGCTGGGACCCGAACACAGCTACCGCGTCTACGACGTCCAGAAGGGCGAGCTGCCGGCCGATCCGGACGAGAACGACGCCTATCTCATCACGGGATCCGCGGCCGGGGTCTATGACCCGCTGCCGTGGATCGAGCCGCTGAAGGCCTTCCTGCGCCAGGCCAAGGGCGAGACGCCGCTGGTCGGGGTGTGTTTCGGCCACCAGATCATGGCCGAGGCGTTCGGCGGCAAGGTCATCAAGTCCGACAAGGGCTGGGGCGTGGGCCTGCAGGCCTATGCGGTTTCCGAGCGCGAGCCCTGGATGGACGACGCCGGCCATGTGGCCGTGCCGGGCTCGCACCAGGACCAGGTGGTGGAGCTGCCCTCCGGGGCGCGGGTCCTGGCGGGCAGCGCGTTCACGCCCTATGGCGTCCTGGCCTATGACGACGCCAAGGCCATCTCGATGCAGTTCCACCCGGAATTCACCCCGGCCTATGCCAAGGCGCTGATCGAGGCGCGGCGCGGAACCCGCTTCACCGACGAACAGGCCGATGCGGCGATCGCCAGCCTGAGCGCCGAGAACGACCGCGCGCGGATGGCGCAATGGATCGGCCGGTTCCTGGCTCAGGAGACGGGCCAGGAAACCTAGGATCAAGCTGAAGCGTTCCTGTCGGGACTTTCCCGAGGAACGCCCATGCGTATCGCCCCAACCCGTTTCGTGACTGGCGTGATCCTGGCCGGAACCTTGGCCGCCGCCGGCGCGGTCGTCGCCAGCGTCCAGGCCGCCCCTGAGACCGCCAAGTCGGCGCCGGTCGCGCTGAAAACCGCCGCCAGCTTCCAGTCGATCGCGGATCCGGCCGCGCGCTCGGTCGCCCTGTTCCAGGAAGCGGGCAAGGTGATCCAGAGCCCGCGCTGCATGAACTGCCACCCGGTTCAGCGCGCCCCGACGCAGGGGAACGGCCTGCGCCCGCACAATCCGCCGATGGTGGCCGGCGACAGCGGCCACGGTCCGGCCGGCATGCCGTGCTTCTCGTGCCATGGCCCGGCCAACGTCCCGACCTGGGGTCAGGACATCAAGAGCATCCCCGGCGATCCGAAATGGGCCCTGGCCCCGGCCGAGATGGCCTGGCAGGGCAAGTCGCTGGGCGCGATCTGCGGCCAGATCAAGAACCCGGCGACCAATGGCGGCAAGTCGATGGCCGAGCTGCACCACCACATGGCCCAGGATCACTTGGTCGGCTGGGCCTGGAACCCCGGCGCGGGCCGCGCCGCCGCGCCCGGCACGCAGGCTCAGTTCGGCGAGCTGATCAAGGCGTGGATCGACACCGGAGCCAAGTGCCCGAAGGCCTAGCTGATCCCTAGGGCCACTTCACCGTCGGCGGCATCGAGCTGAGGATCGACTCGACATTGCCGCCGGTCTTCAGGCCGAACATCGTGCCGCGGTCGTAGAGCAGGTTGAACTCGACGTAGCGGCCGCGCTGAACCAGCTGCTGCTCGCGTTCGTCGGCCGTCCAGGCCTCGCCCATGCGGCGGCGGACGAGGTCGGGATAGACCTCCAGGAACGCCCGGCCGACGTCCTGGGTGAAGGCGAAGTCCCGCTCCCAGTCACCGCTGTCGTGATGGTCGTAGAAGATGCCGCCGACGCCGCGCGGCTCGTTCCTGTGGGGCAGGAAGAAGTACTCGTCGCACCAGGCCTTGTACTTGGCGTGCCAGGCCGGATCGTACTTGTCGCAGGCGCGCTGGTAGGCGGCGTGGAAGTCGATCGCGTCCGGGAAGTCCTGGCTGCGCTGGTAGCCGAGCAGGGGCGTCAGGTCGCCGCCGCCGCCGAACCAGCTCTTGGTCGTGGCGATGAAGCGGGTGTTCATGTGCACGGCCGGCACGCGCGGATTGGTCATGTGCGCGATCAGGCTGACGCCCGTGGCGAAGAACCGGGGATCCTCGGCCGCGCCGGGCACGGTCTTGGCCATTTCTGGCGTGAAGGTCCCGTGCACCGTCGAGACATGGACGCCGACCTTCTCGAACAGCCGGCCGTGCATCATGCCCATGACGCCGCCGCCGCCGGCCGGACGGTCCCAGGGCTTCCTCTCGAAGCGGCCGGGCTGGCCCGGATAGAGGTCGGCCGGGGCCTCGTCCTCCAGGCGCTCGAACGCGGCGCAGATCTGGTCGCGCAGGCTTTCGAACCAGGTCCGGGCGCGGGCCTTCTTGGTGTCGAGCGCTTGGGTGTCGAGGTCTTGATCGGTGCTCATGCCTGCCGATTAATCCCCCGCGCGCCCGCGTGCAAATAGGGTCGCGCGCCTAAGGAGCGGACCGGAGGGCGAAGTTGCGCCAGGTCATGGTGATATTCGACAAGAAGCCTGGTGAAACCCCATATAGGCCGAGCTTGCCGTGTCTTCGGAGTTCACGTCCATGCCCGCCGCCAAATCGACCGTTTCCAAGGCTTCCGCCCCGTCCTCGTCGGTGTGGTTGGCCGCCGGGGTCCGCACGCCGTTCGCCAAGGTCGATGGGCCGTTGGCCTCGTATGACGCGATCGAGCTATCGGTTCCGGTGGTCAAGGCGATGCTGGAAAAGGGAGCTCGGCCGGACTTCGCGGTCTGGGGGACGGTCATCCCGAACCTGACCTGGAGCAACATCGCCCGCGAGGTGCTGTTGGACGCCGGCGCCGACCCGACCATTCCGGCCTTCTCGACGGTGATGGCCTGCTCGACCAGCATGATCGGCGCGATCCAGGCGGCCGGAATGATCGACGGGCGGGGCCGCGACCTCGCCCTGGTCGGCGGGGTCGAGAGCATGAGCCGGGTGCAGATCGGCCTGTCGGTCGCCCTCTCGGACTGGATCCGCAAGTTCCAGGGCGCGAAAACGGCGGGCCAGCGGCTCGACACGCTGAGCGCGCTGAACCTGAAGGACGTCAGGCTCTTCATTCCCAAGGTCGCCAACCGGGTCACGGGCCTGTCGATGGGCGAGCACACCGAGATCACCGCCAAGGACTGGAACCTGTCGCGCGCCGACCAGGACGCCATCGCCTTCGCCAGCCACCAGGGCGCGGTGAGGGGCTGGGAGAGCGGCTTCTTCGACGACCTGGTCATTCCGATCGGCGGCGCCAAGCGCGACACCATTCCGCGCAAGGATTCGACGCTGGAGAAGCTGGCCAAGCTGGGTCCGGCCTTCGACAAGACCAGCGGCAAGGGCACGCTGACGGCCGGCAATTCCTCGCCCCTGACCGACGGGGCGGCGGCGATCTGGGTCGGGTCCGAGGCGGGCATGGGCCGCCTGCCGTCCGAGGTCCCGAGAGTGCGGATCGTCGACCACGAGGTCACCTCGATCGACCTGAAGCACGAGGGTCTGCTGATGGCTCCGGCCTATGGCGTGCCGCGTCTGCTGGCTCGCAACGGCATGACCTATGCCGATGTGTCGCTATGGGAGATTCACGAGGCCTTCGCGGCCCAGGTGCTGTCGCATATCGCCGCCTGGGAAAGCGCCAAGTTCCTGGCGGAGAAAGCCGGGGTTTCGGCGTCGCTCGGAGAATTCCCGCGCGATCGCATGAACCCGCACGGCGGCAGCCTGGCCCTCGGCCACCCGTTCGGGGCGACCGGCGCGCGGATCCTCAGCCAGGCGGTGAAGGCGCTGGCTGCCCGTCCGAAGGGCGAGCGGGCCGTCGTCAGCATCTGCGCCGACGGCGGTCAGGGCACGATGATGCTGCTGGAGAGCGCGTAAGGCCCTGGAATCAGGTCAGGGCCGTGAAGATCAGGGCGACGACGGCGATGTCGAAGAAGCGGATGACGACGGACATGACGGTCTCGCGGATGAACTCACGTTCGATCAAGCAAGACTCGCGCCACATCGCCCGGTTCCGCTGATGGCGTTGTTCTTCGACGCCCCCTGGTATGACCAACGCCTCGCCGAGCGCGGCCTGACGCGCGAGGTTCTGGCGGCCGCGGCGGGTCTGACGGAGGCCGAGCTGGCCCTAGCCTTCAAGGATCAGCGTGAGCTGTCGATGAAGGAAGTCTCTGCTTTCGCGGAGCTTTTGGGTGTTCCGGTCGCCGAGGCGGCCTCGCGCGCCGGGATACGGCCGCCACCGGTCAGCGACGGCCAGCGCCTCGCGGCGCTGGAGGCGCGGGTCGCGGTCCTGGAGGCCGAGCTGGCCCGCCTGAAGCGCTAGATGTTGGTCTTCTTCAGCAGGCCCGCCTTGGGACGGCGGTCGGCTTCGCCGGAATATTCCGTGCCGAGATAGGTCGATCTGGCCGTGTCGAGCACTTCCTGCCCACCGCGCAGGCCGCGCTTCTGGCCGGGCTGGCCCAGAACCTGGGCGGCGAAGGCGGCAAAGCCGTCGCGGCGCGGCGGCGGAGCCGGCGCGGGCTGGTCGTCCTCGACCACGTACACGGTCTCGTCCTCGGTCTCATGAGGATCGTTCCTCCGCGGCGCCGGCAAGGCTCGGCGCGCGGGACCGGGACGTCGAATGGGATCGATCGGGTCGCTCATGGTGAAGAACCCTACGAGCGAGACGGTTAAGAACGGCTGGACCGGTTTGGTTAAGGCTTGTTGGCCAGCTTGGCGAGTTGCTCCTGCATCGCCTCCATCTGGCGCTTCAGATCGGCCAGGGAATCGTCGCCGGCCGGCGCGGCGGCTGGAGCCTGAGCCGGCGGCGGCTCGGCCTGGGCGGCGGCCGCGGCGTCTTCCGGGCGCACATAGGCGAACGGCGAGAACATCTTCATGGCGCGATCGAACAGAGCCATGTTCTGGCGGATCTGCTCGCCGTAGACGTCCATGCCCGGCATCTTGCCCGGGGCCAAGGTCGACAGCTGGCCGCGCAGGCGCTCCTGCTGCTTGGAGAAGCTCTCCAGCGACATCTCCAGGTACGACGGCAGGAAGGCCTGCATCGAGTTGCCGTAGAAGCCGATCAACTGGCGGAGGAACTGGATCGGCAGCAGGTTCTGGCCGCCGCCGCGATTTTCCTCTTCGAAGATGATCTGGGTCAGGACCGAACGCGTGATGTCGTCATTGGTCTTGGCGTCATAGACGACGAAGTCCACGCCCTCCTTCACCATGTCCGACAGGTGTTCGAGGGTGACGTACGAGGAAGACGCTGTGTTGTAGAGGCGACGGTTGGCGTATTTCTTGATGATAACGCGCTGGCCGGTGGACTTTTCGCCTCCGGCGGCCGTTTCGCCTTTTGCAGGGTTCTCGGACATTTCGTTCCCTAGGATAGCGGTTACGTCCGCTTCTCGCACCGCACTATCGCTAATGCAAAGGCATGGCGCCAGTGGTCAGATGACTTGGAGCTGTCGCCAAGCCATGAAAATGTGTCCGTGGACGAACGCGGTTCGGATGTGCATGCTGATGCTGCACTGCAAAATAACGGACGCCGCACTTGCGAAGGCGTCACGTCAGATCGTCACGGGAGCTATCGTATGAGCGACATCGTCATCGTTTCCGCCGCCCGCACACCGGTGGGCTCGTTCAACGGGGCGCTGTCCAGCTTGCCCGCCTCCGAACTCGGCAAGCTCGCCATCGAGGCGGCGGTTTCCCGCGCCGGGATCACGCCGGCCGAGGTCGACGAAGTGATCCTGGGCCAGGTGCTGCAGGCCGCCGCCGGCCAGGGCCCGGCCCGTCAGGCCGCGGTGAAGGCCGGTATCCCGGTCGAGAGCCCTGCCTGGAGCCTCAACCAGCTGTGCGGCTCGGGCCTGCGCGCCGTGGCGCTGGGGGCCCAGCAGATCGCCGACGGTTCGGCCAAGATTGTCGTGGCCGGGGGCCAGGAGAGCATGAGCCAGGCGCCTCACGCCCAGAACCTGCGTGGCGGCCAGAAGATGGGCGACCTGCAGTTCGTCGACACCATGATCAAGGACGGCCTGTGGGACGCCTTCCACGGCTACCACATGGGCCAGACGGCCGAGAACATCGCCAACCGCTGGCAGATCACCCGCGAGGACCAGGACAAGTTCGCCGTCGCCAGCCAGAACAAGGCCGAGGCGGCTCAGAAGGGCGGCAAGTTCGACGAGGAAATCGTCGCGGTCACCATCAAGGGCCGCAAGGGCGACACCATCGTCGACAAGGACGAGTTCATTCGTCACGGCGCGACGCTGGAAGGCATTTCGGGCCTCAAGCCGGTCTTCAACAAGGAAGGCTCGGTCACCGCCGCCAACGCTTCGGGCCTCAATGACGGCGCCGCCGCTCTGGTGCTGATGAGCGCCGACGAGGCCGCCAAGCGCGGTCTCAAGCCCCTGGCCCGCATCGCCTCGTGGGCCAATGCCGGCGTCGAGCCCGAGATCATGGGCACGGGTCCGGTCCCGGCCTCGAAGAAGGCGCTGGAGCGGGCCGGCTGGTCGGTCTCCGATCTCGACCTGGTCGAGAGCAACGAGGCCTTCGCCGCCCAGTCGCTGTGCGTGGTCCGCGAGCTGGGCCTCGACCCGGCCAAGGTCAATGTGAACGGCGGCGCCATCGCCATCGGCCACCCGATCGGCGCCTCGGGCGCGCGGATCCTGACCACCCTGCTGCACGAGATGAAGCGTTCGGGCGCCAAGAAGGGCCTGGCCACGCTGTGCGTCGGCGGCGGCATGGGCGTTGCCATGTGCGTCGAAGCGGTCTGAACTCAAGAGACGGCGCAACCCTAGCCGTGACCGCGCGCTTCCAGCCTTTGGCTTGGGCGCGCGGATCGCGGGCGACGAACAAGACGACCCAAGAAGAAGAGCGATCGGGAGAGACATATGACGAGAGTTGCGTTCGTGACCGGCGGCACCCGCGGGATCGGTCGAGCCATCTGCGAGCGGCTGATCGCCGACGGCCACAAGGTGGCGGCCGGCTATTCCGGCAACGAGGAGGCCGCGGCCGCCTGCGCCAAGGAACTGGGCGTGATGGTCGTGAAGGGCAATGTGGGGGTCTTCGAGGACTGCGCGGCGGCGGTGAAGAAGGTGGAGGCCGAGCTGGGTCCCATCGACATCCTGGTCAACAACGCCGGCATCACCCGTGACGGCATGCTGCACAAGATGACCTACGAGCAGTGGTCCGAAGTGATCCGGGTCAATATGGACTCGGCCTTCAACATGACCCGCCCGGTGATCGAAGGCATGCGCGAGCGTAGCTGGGGCCGGATCGTCAACATCAGCTCGATCAACGGCCAGAAGGGCCAGATGGGCCAGACCAACTATTCCGCCGCCAAGGCCGGTCTGATCGGCTTCACCAAGGCGCTGGCGCTCGAGAACGCCAGGAAGGGCGTGACGGTCAATGTGATCTGCCCCGGCTATATCGACACCGAGATGGTGGCGGCGGTGCCGGAAAACGTCCTGGCCCAGATCGTCGCCGCCATCCCGGTCGGCCGCCTCGGCAAGGGCGAGGAGATCGCCGACATGGTCTCGTTCCTGTCGGGTGAGCGCGCCGGCTTCGTGACCGGCGCTACGCTCAGCCTGAACGGCGGCCAATACATGGCCTGATCGAGGTCCTCTCAGGACCAGATCCGATCTCCCCGAAGCCGAGACTTGACGGCGACTGTTGCTGTTTGGCCTCATGCGCCCGGCTTCGGGGTTTGGACGTTAAGGCGTCCAAGATTCGCCCCAGTCGGCGGGCAGTACGGATCGCATGAAATTCTGGAAGGCGGAGCTTGGCGATTGGGGGGCGCGCTCGACCCTGACCATCGTGGCTCTGATGGTCATGGCGGCGTCGGCGAACGCCCAGCAGCTACCGCATTCGTTGCGGGACGCCCTGCTTGGTCACAAGGGCCAGGCGGAGGCGCGCCGGGTCGCAGCTCCACCCGTGGCGCGATATGCTTCCGAAACCGGCGGCACCTTCATTTTCGACCAGGCCGCGCCGCAGCCGCTGATGAAATTCGACAACAGCGCCGAGATCTGGGTGCTGTCGGCCCAGCCGGCCTCGCGCGGCGACGTCATCTATCGCAACGACCTCGGCGAGCCCGTCCTGCGGGTGACCAAGCTTGGCGGGATGATCCTGTTCACCGACGACGCCCCGATGGGCGCGGCGGCGGCGCTCTCCGGCCGGGCCTCGTCGATCCAGCCGCCGCCCATGCTGTCGATCGCCGCCCTGTTCCAACGGGTAGCCCTGGCCACCGCGCGCGCCAGCCGCGCGGCGCAGCGTGACATCGTGTTCGCCACCGTTCAGGACGCCCGTCCCGAGACCTCGGTGCTGATCGCCGACTCCGCCGCCCTGACGGCCGAGGCTTTCGAGCGCACCGCGCGCAAGGGTGATCGGTCCGTGCTGGCCAAGATCGCGCGGGTCCTGCTGGCCGAGGGCCGCAAGCCCGGGGCGCAGATGAAGGAAGGCTCGCTGATCATCACCTATGCGCCGGGCCAAGGCCTGGCCGGACGCCCGTCGTCCAAGCGGATCATCAAGGTCATCAACCGCTAGCGAACGGCGGCCTTCAAGCGTAACCATAAGCGCTCAGCGGCCGTTTACCCGGCCGCCATAGCAGTGCCCGCCTGTCACGACCTTGATGGCGCCATCTCGCGAGCTCAACCTCGCGTCATGCGACGCTGGCGAGGCTTTTCGCGCGTCCGCAAGGTTCTATTGTTCGTCCATGGATAACCCCGAGCTCGCCGAGGCCCCCGAACGCGGGCGGCTGAAGATGGCCGACATCGCCCGGATGGCGGGAGTGTCGATCTCGACGGTGTCGCGCGCCCTGGCCGGCAATCCGCTGATCCCCAAGACCCTGCGCGACCAGATCGTCGAGATCGCCCAGACCCATGGCTATGTCGTCAACCAGTCGGCCCGGTCCCTGCGCCTGCGCAAGACCGACACTATTGGTGTCATCATTCCCCTGGCCCACGAGGCTGGTCAGCTGATCTCGGACCCGTTCTTCCTCGAGATGGTCGGACGGCTGGCCGACGAGATCACCCGCCGCAACTACTCGGTCCTGCTGAACAAGGTGATCGTCACCGAGACCGGCTGGCTGGACCGGATCATCCAGTCGCATCGCGCCGACGGCCTCGTCCTGATCGGCCAGAGCAACCAGCACCAGGCGCTGAACACCGTCGCCGACACCTACAGGCCCATGGTGGTCTGGGGCGCGCGGCTGCCCGGCCAGCGCTACTGCGCGGTCGGCAGCGACAATGTCGAGGGCGGCCGCCTGGCCGTCGCCCATCTCGTCGCCGGCGGACGCCGGCGTATCGCCTTCCTGGGGGCGACGGACGCGCCCGAGGCCGCCCAGCGGTTCGAGGGCTACAAGAAAGGCTTGGCCGAGGTCGGGATCGCGTTCGACCCGGCCCTGGTGGTCGCCGCGCCCTATACGATGGACGACGCGCAGCAGGCGGTCGCCGCGTTCCTGACGACGGGCGTCCCCTTTGACGCGGCCTTCGCTTTCTCGGACGTCATCGCCCTGGCGGCGGTCAGCGCCCTGGGCGAGGTCGGGAAGACCGTGCCCGGCGACGTGGCGGTGGTCGGCTTCGATGACATCGTCATGGCCCGCCACAGCGCACCGCCGCTGACCACCGTCCGTCAGGACCTGGCGTTCGGCGCGCGGGCGATGGTCGATCTTCTGTTCCGCCGCATGGCCGGCGAGGACACGCCCTCGACCCTGGCCCCGGTCGAGCTGGTTGTGCGCGGCAGCAGCGTCTAGTCGCGCGTGGCGACGCTACGCCGCTTCGACGCCGATGGTCTTCAGTTCCTTGAGGAAGCGGGTGAGGCTGATGTGCGAGCGCTTCAGGCCGTGCAGCACCTCGGGGCGAGCCAGAGCCGACTGCGGCACGATGAAACCCTCGCGGCCGATGCGTTGGGCCATGCCCTTTTCCAGCATCTCGACGAAGCGGCGACGCACGGTCTCGTAGGGCAGGCCCAGCGAGTCGGCGACCTGGCGGACGGTCAGCGGACGGCGCTCGTGATCCGGCGGAACCTCGTCGATCTCGGCGTACAGGCCGCCGCGGAGGTGCGAGCAGTTGCCGGCCCAGAGGGTGGTGAAAACCAGGGCGTAGAGTAGGTCCGAACCGTGGACTTCGTTAGCGATCTCGACCCAGCGAAGGATATAGTCGGTCGCGTAGCGAGTGGCCGCGCGAGCGTTAGCGTACTCATCAGACATAGGTGACTTCGTTCCCAGGGCGACGCTATAAACGACGTGAAAAGGATTGCATGGCTCATGTAACGACGCCATGCGACCTAGTTGCCCACTATGGGTACCCTCATTGGGGACCTGCGGCAGGTTGACGCGGGTCAGCCCCTGGAAGGGCTCCAATCGGCCGGGGCCATCTCGAAACCCTCGAACCGGAATCCCGGCGCCACGGTGCAGCCGACCAGGGTCCAGGCGCCCAGGCTGACGGCGGTCTGCCACCACGAGGTCGGCACGATCACCTGAGGGCGGCAGCCGGCGCGCAGGTCCGGACCCAGCACATAGGCGGTCGCGCCCTGGCCGTCGGGCGGCGACAGGGTGATCGAGATCGGCGCGCCGGCGTACCAGTGCCAGGTCTCGACGGCGTCGACGCGGTGCCAGGCCGACATCTGCTCGGCTTCCAGCAGGTAGTAGATGCAGGTCGAGGCCGCGCGGCCGTCCGGGCCAGGTTCGTCCTGGAAGGTCTGGCGATACCAGCCGCCCTCGGGATGCGGCTGCAGCTCCAGCATCCGGACGATCTCCTTGGCGCCCAGATCGCCCGCGATGCCGGTCATGCCGATGCTCATCCCCGGAAGCTGTCCTTGGCGGCCCGGATCTCGGCGAAGGCCTCGGCGGGCGAGGCGGCGTTCGGCCGTAGCAGCGGGGCGCGCAGGAACGGGTTGGTGGCCTTCTCGGCCGCGATGGTGGTGGGCACCGTGGCCTCGCCGCGCTCCCGGGCGGCGAACACGGCTTCCGCACGGGCCAGCAAGGCCGGATCGCTATCAACCGACAGGGCGAAGCGAGCGTTCGAGGCCGTGTATTCGTGGGCGCAGTAGATCGTCGTGTCATCCGGCAGGTCGGTCACGCGGCTGAGCGAAGCCCACATCTGCTCGGGCGTGCCCTCGAACAGGCGGCCGCAGCCCAGGGCGAACAGGGTGTCGCCGACGAAGGCGATGTGATCGGCGGCGTCGTGATAGGCGATGTGGCCCAGGGTGTGGCCGCCGACGTCGATGACCTCGAACCGCGTCTCGCCCAGCATCGCCACATCGCCGCCGCGCACCACGCGGTCCAGCGGAGCGATGCGAGTCACTTCGGCCGGACCGGTGATGGTCGCGCCGGTCGCCTTCTTCAGGGCGTCGTTGCCGCCGGCGTGGTCGGGGTGCCAATGGGTGTTGAGGATCAGGTCCAGCGACCAGCCCAGCTTGTCCAGTTCGACCAGGATGGCTTCAGAGTCCGGCGTGTCGATGGTGGCGACCTTGCCCGTGGCCTCGTCCCGAATGAGGAAGCCGTAGTTGTCGGACAGGCACGGAAACTGGTGAACGGTAAGGGCCATGGGCGCTTGCTCTATCGCGCCGACGCCAGCGCGAATACAAGGATGGCCTCTACGCCCTGGAGACTCAATGCGCCGCGACGTGCTGGACTTGAGAGCCTTCTACGCCGCCCCCCTGGGCCGCGCGGCGAGGACCATGCTGACGCGCAAGGTCGAGGAGGCCTGGGGCGACACCCGGGACCTGGACGTCCTCGGCGTCGGCTACGCCACGCCTTTCCTCGACGCCGCCCGGGCCAAGGCTCGCCGTGTCGTGGCCGCCATGCCCGCCCAGCAGGGCGTCGAGGTCTGGCCGCACGGCGGCAAGAACCAGGCGTGCCTCGTCGAAGAGACCGCCCTGCCGCTGCCCAACGCCATGTTCGACCGGGTGCTGGCCGTGCACGCCCTGGAGGAGGCCGACGATCCGGCCGCCCTGCTGGCCGAGATCGGCCGGGTGATGGCGCCGACGGGTCGGCTGATCGTGGCGGTCTCGTCGCGCGACGGCGTCTGGACCGGGGCGGAGACGACGCCCTTCGGTCATGGCCGCCCGTACAGCCGTAGCCAGCTGGAGAGCCTGATCCGCGAGGCGGGTCTGGAACCGGCTGGCTGGACCCGCGCTCTCTATGTCCCGCCGCTCGGGGCCATGGCCAGTTGGGCCGAGGGTTTCGAACAGGTGGGCGCGCGGCTATGGCCGCGCTTCGCCGGGGTGATCCTGATGGAGGCCATCAAGCAGACCTTCGCGGTCAAGCCGCGCGGCCATCGCGCCCGCGCCAGGGTCTTCGCGCCGGGCGTTCTGCTGCCCAGTCCGGCGGGGCCGACGCCCGCACGCCACACGGGCGGGCGGCCCCTTCCTGTTCAAAAGGCGCCCGTTCATCAGGCGCCGAGCGTTCGGGAAGTCTGATCTTACTTGGAGCGAAGCGCTTGGACGCCTAGCTTGGAATCGCAACAACCGTTCGCTCCTGGGAGCCGCGCCATGAAGATGATCGTCGCCGTGATTAAGCCGAGCCGCCTCGACGCCGTGCTCGAAGCGGTCACAGAGGCGGGCGCGTCCGGGTTGACCGTCACCGAGGTGCGCGGCTACGGCCGGCAGAAGGGCAAGACCGAGGTCTATCGCGGCGCCGAATACGAGGTGAAGCTGCTGCCGAAGGTCAAGCTGGAGATCGCCGTGCCGACCGACGTGCTCGAGCCGGTGATCGAGGCCCTGCAGCGCACCGCCAACACCGGCAAGATCGGCGACGGCAAGGTCTTCGTCATGGACCTGGAACAGGCCCTGCGGATCCGCACCGGCGAACGCGACGCCGCGGCGATCGCGGGCTAGTCCGCTTTTCCCTGAAGTTCACGAGACGCCACGCTCAAGCGGAGCCATAAAACGACTCCGCGCGTTGTTCGATGACTCGCGGCGTTAGGGTGGACATGGTCGAGCGCGGTTCCGTCTTTCAACCCGGATACAACTGCTGGCGGGTCGAGCCCGCCGACCGGGTGGCCCTGTTCATCGACAACGACGAGGCGTTCGACGCCCTCAAGCCGCTGATTCTGTCGGCCAAGAAGTCGATCTGGATTCTGGCCTGGGTGTTCGACCCCCTGACCCGCCTCGATCCCGACCGGGTGCGCAGGAGCCGCGACCCGACCCACGCCGACCGCATCGGTCTGATCCTGCGGCGGCAGGCGGCGCTGAACCCGGCCTTGGACGTCCGGGTGCTGACCTGGGACATGCCGTTCCCGATCGCCGCCTCGCAGCTGTTCGGCCCGCATCGCGGCGCGGCCTTCTTCGCGGGCTCGCGCGTCAAGTACCGGCTGGACGCGACCCTGCCGGCCAGCGCCTGCCATCACCAGAAGGCGGTGATCGTCGACGGCGTCAGCGCCTTCGTCAGCGGTGGCGATATCGGGGTCGACCGCTGGGATGACACCCGGCATCTGGACAACAACCCGCTGCGCCGCCTGCCGACCGGCCGCCACTATCCGCCCCGCCACGAGGTCTCGATGCTGGTCGACGGCCGGGCGGGCGAGGCGATGGCCGATCTTTTCATGGATCGCTGGAAGGCTTCGGGCGGCGATCCCATCGAGCGCCCCGAACGCCCCGACGAAACGCCCTGGCCCGAGACCCTGACGCCCGACCTGCGGCGGATGCCGATCGCCGTGGCCCGCACCTCGGCCGAGTGGCAGGGGCGTCCCGAGATCACCGAGTGCCTGCTGCTGCACCTCTCGGCCATTCGGCGGGCCCGGCGTCTGATCTATCTGGAGAACCAATACCTGACCTCGCCGATCATCGTCGAAGCCCTGGCCGAGCGATTGGCCGAGCCCGACGGCCCCGAGGTGGTGACGATCGGCCCGGCCCGCAGTCCCAGCTATTTCGACCAGATGACCATGGACAGCGCCCGCACGGCGGCGATCAACCGGCTGCGCGAGGTCGACGTCCACAAGCGCTTCTCGGCCTTCTCGGCCCACACGCCCAAGGGCGCGCCGATCATCGTCCACTCCAAGGTGGCGATCATGGACGACTGGCTGCTGCGGATCGGTTCTGCCAACCTCAACAACCGCTCGATCGGCCTGGACAGTGAGTGCGACCTGGCCTTCGAGGCGCGCGAGGATCGGGAACGCGAGACGATCCGCGTATTCCTGGCGCGTCTGGTCGGTCACTTCATCGACCGCTCGACCACCGATGTGCTGGACGCCATGGAGCACGAGGGCGGCCTCGCGGCGGCGATCCATGCCCTGGACGTCAGGGGCGGCCCGCCGCGCCGGCTTCAGCCCGTGCCGGTGCGCTATCTCAGCCCGGTGCAGAAATTCATCGCCGACTGGAGCCTGGGCGACGCCATCGCGCCCGACGACGCCTGGCGCCCGTGGGGGCGTCGCAAGCGTCTGCGCCAGGACATCGCCCGGCTTACCGAGCCTCCGCCGGAGCCGCCGGAGCGCCTTCAGCCATGATCTCCAGCTCGACCACCAGCGGCAGGTGATCCGAGGCGACCCTCGCCGTCGCGTCGTAGGGCGAGCTGACGCCGCGCGTCTCCAGACCCTTGGTCAGGAAGACGTGGTCGATGCGCATGAACGGGAAGCTGGACGGGAAGGTGGCGGTCGCGGGCCTGGGCCAGGCCGGGGTCGGGGCCTGGGCGTCGCGCAGGGCCGTCCTCAACATCCGATAGGTCGCCGAATAGGGCGTGGCGTTGAAGTCGCCCAGCACCACGCCGGGTGCGACCCAGCCGTCGGCGCCCATCCAGTCGGGCCCTAGCAGGGCCGCCGCCTGGCGTTTCTGTTCCTGGGGCACCAAGCCAAGGTGGGTGTTGATGATCTGGACCTTGGTCCCGCCGACCTCGACCTCGACCCACAGCGCCCCGCGCGGTTCCAGGCCGGGCACCCGGCGATAGAGCGGCAGGCCCTTGGCCTTGATCCGACGCTCGGGCAGGGCGGTCAGGATGGCGTCGCCGTAGAGTTCCTCTTCCACGGTCATGGCCGGATGGAAGTGGAAGCTCATCTTCAGCAGTTCGGCGAGACGGTGGGCCTGGTCGACGCCCTTGGTGCGGGCCCGGCGGACGTCCAGTTCCTGCAGGGCCACGACGTCCGGCCTCTGGGACGCGATGACCTCCGCCACGCGCTCGACATCGAGGGCGCGGTCCGTGCCCACGCAGCGGTGGACGTTATAGGTCATCAGACGAAGCTTATTCATCCGTCGAAGAGATCGCCCGAACCGGGCGGAAGTTCCCTTGTTGGCGGCGCGCTGTTGCGGCTGAGCATGAAGAGGCAGGTCTCGGACCGCCAATTTTCCAAGGCGCTCGCGGGGTCCATCGACCGCGCGGCGCCCTTGCCGGCGAAGGCGGCGCTGGCGTCGACCCGCAGATTGAGGTCCGCCGTCAGGGCCATGAAATCGGCCAGGGTGCAGAGGTGGATGTTCGGCGTCGACCACCAGGGCAGCGGCAGGGCCTTGGTCTCGGGCATCCGGCCCCGGCTGAGCAGCGACCAGCGCACGCGCCAGTGGCCGAAGTTCGGGAACGAGACGATGGCCCGGTCGGCGATGCGGAGCAGCTCGTCCAGCACATGGCGCGGATTGCGCGTCGCCTGCAGGGTCTGGGACAGCACCGCGTAGTCGAAACTGCGGTCGGGAAAGTGATCGAGGTCCTGGTCGGCGTCGCCCTGCACCACCGACAGGCCGCGGGCCATGCAGGCGGCGACGCCGCTGGCGCTGAGCTCAAGGCCGCGCCCATCGACCTGCTTCTCGTGGGTCAACAGGTCCAGCAGCGCGCCCTCGCCGCAGCCGACGTCCAGCACGCGCGAGCCGGGGCGCACCAGGCGCAGGATCTCGCGGAAGTCCTCGCGGATGGCGGCTTGGGTCACGTCAGCCCCCGGTCGCGCTCGGCCGAGCTCAGGAAGCCCGCCAGGGCCGCGTCCATCACCGGCTCGTCCAGCAGGAAGGCGTCGTGGCCCTTGTCGCTCTCGATCTCGACGAAGGCGGCGCGAGCCCCGGCGGCCGTCAGGGCGCGCACGAGGTGGCGGCTCTCGGCCGTCGGATACAGCCAGTCGCTGGTGAAGCTGAGCACGCAGAACCGCACGTCACGGGCCCGGGTGAAGGCCTTGGCCAACACCCCGCCATGGCCGGCGGCGATGTCGAAATAGTCGGTCGCCCGGGTGATGTAGAGGTAGCTGTTGGCGTCGAACCGATCGACGAAGCTGGCTCCCTGGTGGCGCAGATAGCTCTCGACCTGGAAATCGGCGTCGAAGCCCCACGACAGGCCGTCGCGCTTCAGCTCGCGGCCGAACTTCCGCTGCAGGGCGGGCTCGGACAGATAGGTGATGTGCGCGGCCATCCGCGCCACGGCCAGGCCCTTGCCGGGCTGCACGCCATGGTCGGCATAGGCGCCGCCACGCCAGTCCGGATCGGCCATGATCGCTTGGCGGCCCACCTCGTGGAACGCGATGTTCTGGGCCGAGTGGCGCGAGGCCGAGGCCAGGACCACGGCGCTGAACAGCCGCTCGGGATAGTCGACCGCCCACTGCTGGGCCTGCATGCCGCCCATCGAGCCGCCGATGACGGCGAACAGGGTCTCGATCCCAAGCGCCTTCACCAGCATCGCCTGGGCGCGGACCATGTCGGGGATGGTGATCACCGGGAACGACAGGCCGTAGGGCTTGCCGGTGGCCGGATTGATCGAGGCCGGGCCGGTCGAGCCCATGCAGCCGCCGATGACGTTCGAGCAGATGATGAAGTGGCGTTCCGGGTCCAGCGGCCTGCCGGGGCCGATCAGCCGCAGCCACCAGCCGGGCTTGCCCGTGGTCGGATGCGGCGAGGCGACGAACTGGTCGCCGGTCAGGGCGTGGCAGATCAGGACGGCATTGGACTTGTCGGCGTTCAGCGTCCCGTAGGTCTGGTAGCCGATCTCCAGCCCCTCGATCACCCCGCCGGAATCGAGCCGCAGGGGTTCGTTGGCGGGAAATCGCCAGGTTCCCCCATCGGCGAGCGTGACCAGATCGAGCGCAGCCATGTGCGCCTTGGAGCGCTTGGCGAAGAAGGTGTCAACCGCCCGCTTCCTGACAAGGCGACGGACCGCTATGGAGGACGCCATGGAGCGACTGATCCTGATGCGCCACGGCAAGGCCGAACGGCACGCCGCGACCGGCGGCGACTTCGAACGCGCCTTGGCGCCGAGCGGCCGGGCCGACGCCGCCGTCATGGGCAAGGCCCTGGCGGCGCTGGGTTTTTCGCCCGATGTCCTGCTGGTTTCCTCGGCGCGCCGCACGCGGGAGACGGCCGAGCAGGTGGCCGCCAGTTTCCCCAAGGCCCGGGTCGAGCACCTCCGCGACCTCTATCACGCCGATCCCGAGGAGATCGTCCAGGCGATCGAGGACGACGGCGACACGGCCGCCACCGTGATGGTGGTCGGTCACAATCCCGGCATGCACGAACTGGCCTTGCGCCTGGCCCTGCAGGGCGGCGCCTCGCCGATCCAGACCAACAAGCTGCGCGGCCGCTTCCCGACCTCGACGATCGTGGTCTTCAAGATGCCCCCCATGGGGACCGGCGACGGGCCGCCGGTGCTGGAGCATCTGTTGTACGCGAACGAGAACGGCGGAGCCGGCGGCGAATGACCCTGATCTACAAGATCCTGCCCCGCGCCGAGTGGGAGGCCGCCCAAGCCGCTGGTCAGTTCGAGGGCTCGGCCGTCGATCTCGCCGATGGCTTCATCCACCTGTCGGCCGCCGACCAGGCCCAGGAAACCGCGGCCAAGTGGTTCAAGGGCCAGGCGGATCTCGTCCTTCTGGGCGTCGAGACCGAAGCGCTGGGCGAGGACCTCAAGTGGGAGGCTTCGCGCGGCGGGGCGTTGTTCCCGCACCTCTACCGGCCGCTGCTGGTCAGCGAAGTCCTGAGCCAGGCCGAGCTCGAACTGGACGCCGACGGCGTGCCGCAGCTGGGCGACCTTACCCCATGAGTTTTCATGATCTCGCCGCCCGCGCCTTGCACGTCTTTGATCCGGAGGACGCGCACGGCTTCGCGATCCAGGGTCTGAAGCTGGGCCTGGGGCCGCGCGATAGCGGGCCGGACGACCCGATCCTGGCGGTGAGGATCGCGGGCCTGGAGCTGCCCAACTGCGTGGGCCTGGCCGCCGGCTTCGACAAGAACGCCGAGGCGCCGGACGCCATGCTGGCCGCCGGTTTCGGCTTCGTGGAGGCGGGCACGGTCACGCCCCTGGCCCAGTCCGGCAATCCGCGCCCGCGCCTGTTCCGCCTCAGCGAAGACCAGGCGGTGATCAACCGCATGGGCTTCAACAATGGCGGTCTGGATCCCTTCGCTCGCCGCCTGTCGGCCCGCCAGGGCAAGCCGGGCGTCGTCGGCGCCAATATCGGGGCCAACAAGGACGCGGGCGACCGCATCCAGGATTATGTCGACGGCCTGACCCGTCTGTGGGGCCTGTCGGACTACTTCACCGCCAACATCTCCTCGCCCAATACGCCGGGCCTGCGGGCCCTGCAGACCAAGGCGGCGCTAGAGGAGCTGCTGGGCCGCCTCGGCGAAGCCCGGGCGGCGCTGAAGGTCGCCTCGGACGCCGACTATCCGATCTTCCTGAAGGTCGCGCCCGACCTGGACGACGACGAGGTCGAGACCATCGTCGAGGCCGTGGTCGACGCGGGCCTCGACGCCATCATCGTCAGCAACACCACCATCGCCCGTCCCGCCACCTTGAAGTCGGCGCATGCGAGCGAGGGCGGCGGCCTGTCGGGCGCGCCGTTGCTCGAGGCCTCGACGGCGGTGCTGAAGCGCTTCCACGCCGCCGCTGGCGGCCGCGTGGCCCTGATCGGCGCGGGCGGGGTCGCGGACGGCGCGGGCGCCTACGCCAAGATCCGCGCCGGCGCCCGGGCGGTGCAGCTCTATTCGGCCCTGGTCTATGGCGGACCCGGCCTGGTCACCCGCATCAAGCGCGACCTGGCCGCCCGTCTGCGGGCCGACGGCTTCACGGCGGTCGAGGACGCGGTCGGCGCTCCATGACGCGCCCAATGGCACGCGAGCGGGCTGTGACTCTGCTGGGCCGTTTCGGGCCGCTCGCGGTCATCGTCATCCTGTTCGTGGTCGCCTTCGCCAGCGGTCTGGCCGACCATCTGTCGCTGGAAGAGCTGCGCGTGCGGGGCGCCGAGCTGCAGGCCTTCGCGAGCGAGAAGCCCGTGCTGTGCGCGGCGATCTATCTGGCGATCTATGTGGGCTCGGTGGCGATTTCACTGCCCGGCGCCCTGATCCTGTCCCTGACCGCCGGCTTCCTGTTCGGACCGATGGGCGGCGCCTTGGCCGTCACCGGCGCGACCGGCGGCTCCACCGTCACCTATCTGGTTTTCCGCACCGCCTTTGGCGACGTGCTGCGCCGCAGGCCTGACGCCTTCCTGGCCCGGGTGGCCGAAGGCCTGCGCCGCGACGCCTTCAACTATCTGCTGACGCTGCGCCTGATCCCGGCCTTTCCATTGCTCGTGGTCAATGTCGCCGCCGGCGTGGCCAACATTCCCGTCCGCACCTTCGTCCTGGCCTCGGTGCTGGGCATGATCCCGAGCTCTTTTGTCTATGCCGGAATCGGCGCGGGACTTGGTCATCTCTTCGCCCAGGGCGGGCCCGTGACGCTGGAGACCCTCTTCTCGCCGCGAATCTATCTTCCAATCATCGGCATGGGCGTTCTGGCCTTTCTGCCGCCGTTGTGGCGCCATTGGCGCAGGCGGCGCGGAGCCGCGCCCTTGGAAGAGAAGTAGCCGCCCCGAATGGTCGAAACGGTTTCGCCGTCGGAGACTGGTCCCGCCCCGCCCCGGAAGCGCTTTCCGTGGCCCGGCGGCCTGTCGGCGCGCCTGCTGCTGTTCACCGCCATCGTCGTCACCTTCGGCGGCCTGCTGATTCTGCCGCCGGCCCTGGCGGCCTTCGAGGAGCAGTGGCTGCTGGATCGCGTGCGGGCCGGTGAACTGGCCTCGACCATCGCCGAATCGGATCCGGAGCTGCGGGTCAGCGACGCGGTCGCCAACCAGATGTTCGACCAGGCCGGGGCGGTCACCGTCGCCGTCCAGGTCGACGGCGCACGGCGGCTCGTCCTGCCGCCCAAGCAGCCGTTCGAGACGCCCTATCTCGTCGACCTTCGCCGCCAGAATCCCGGTTCGTGGCTGGCCGCGCCGTTCTTCACCCTGACCAGTCCCAAGGGCGCCATGGTCCGCGTGATGGCCGAGCCGCGTTTCCGCAAGGCCGAGTTCGTCGAGGTCGTGCTGCCCGACGCGCCGCTCAAGGCCAAGCTGGTCGGCTATTTCTGGCAGCTGGCCGGCGTCACGATCTTCGTGGCGGGCCTCGCCGGCCTGCTGGTCTACGCCTTCCTCAACATCTTCCTGGTCCGGCCGATGCAGCGGATCACCCGGGCGATGGAAGCCTTCCGCGGCGATCCCGGCGATCCGGCCGCCCGCATCGTGCTGTCCATGCGTCGCGACGAGATCGGCCGCGCCGAGCTGGAGCTGGACCGGATGCAGGCCGACCTGCTGGCCGCCCTGGCCTCGAAGGCGCGCCTGGCCGCCCTGGGCGAGGCGGTGGCCAAGATCAATCACGACCTGCGCAACATGCTGACCAGCGCCCAGATGGCCTCGGACCGGCTGGCCGCCCTGGGCGATCCCAAGGTCGCCCAGGCCCTGCCGCGCCTGGAACGCGCGCTGGACCGGGCGATCACCCTGGCGTCGGACGTCATGGCCTATGGCAAGTCCAAGGAGCCCGAGCCGGTGGTGCGGCCCATGGTGCTGCGGCCGGCCCTGGAGATGGCGGCCGAGGACGCCGGGCTCACGCCGCAGGGCGTGGGCTTGGAGACCGTGATCGGCCCACGCGAACAGATTCTGGCCGATCCGGACCAGTTCCACCGCATCCTGACCAACCTGCTGCGCAACGCCCGCGAAGCCATCGAGGGCGCGCCGGACCGGGGCGGCAAGGGCAAGGTGTTCATCGAGCTGCGTCGCGCCGACGGCATGAGCATCCTGCGCCTCACCGACGACGGCCCGGGCGTGCCCGAGCGGGCGCGCGCCAACCTCTTCCAGCCGTTCGTCGGCTCGGTGCGCCGCGGCGGCACGGGCCTGGGCCTGGCCATCGCCCGCGAGCTGGCCCAGGGTCACGGCGGCGATCTGGCCCTGGTGGAAACCGGACCGGGCGGCTCGGTGTTCGATCTGATGCTGGCGGGTGTTCCCGAGCCACTGCCCGAGTCGCCGTCGGAACCTGGCGACAAGGCCGCCGACGCCTCGGCGTCCTAGGAGAAGTCAGATGACGACGACCTGGACCATCGCGGTGAAGCTGGGCGCCTCGCCGGCGAGCGCGCCGATCCACGAGATCACCGTCGAAGCGCCCGACGTCCCGACCGCCCTGCGCCGCGTGGCGGCGATGGTGGCGGTGCAGGAGGCGTCAGACGCGGATTTGCTGGTGGACGGCCAGGAGGAGGTCTTCTCCCGCGCCGAGGTCGAGGCCGGCCTGGAGCCCTGATCCTTCGATCAGGGTCCGTCTCCGGAAGAGCATCAGGCCTGAAGGGGCCTAGAGCCCCTTGGCCACGCCCTCGCGACGCGGATCGGCGCCGCCTTCCAGCACGCCGCCGGGACGCACGATCACGCCGTGCAGGCCCGAGGTCTCCAGCTGGCCGACCTTGACCGCCACGCCGCGCGCGTTGAGCGCCGCCAGCATCTCCGGTCCGAACAGGTCGGCGTCTCCCGAGAAATTGTCCCCACGCGCCACCAGGTTCGGCAGCGACACGGCCTGTTGCATGTTCAGATTCCAGTAGAACAGTCCGACCATGGCCTTCAGATTATAGGACAGGATCGCATTGCCGCCCGGCGAGCCGACGGCGGCGACGAACTTGCCCTTCTTGTCCAGCACGATCAGCGGGACCATCGACGAGCGCGGGCGCTTGCCCGCCGCCACGGCGTTGGCCGCCGGCGCGCCGTCCTTCTCGTTCGGCGAGAACGAGAAGTCGGTCATCTGGTTGTTCAGGAAGAAGCCGCCGACCATCCGGCCCGAGCCGAAGATGCTCTCGACCGTGGTGGTCATCGAGACGACATTGCCCTGCAGGTCGTAGACGGTCAGGTGGGTGGTGCCGCCCGGCTCCTTGGTCATGTCGATCCCGACCTTGGGCGCGCCCTTGGGGTGGCCGAACGGCGGGGCGGCCCCGGCCTTGTCGGTGATCAGCTTGGCGCGCTGGGCGACATATTTGGGATCCAGCAGGCCCTCGACCGGCACCTTCACGAAGGACGGGTCGCCGACGTAGCGATCGCGGTCGGCGTACATGACCCGCTCGGCCTGGGCCAGCAGCGTCCAGGCGACCGGATCGGTCGGGCCGCGCTTGCCGATATCGGTGTGCTCCAGCATCTGCAGGGCCTGGATGACGGCCAGGCCCGACGACTGCGGGTTGGGCACGCAGACGGTGTAGACCTTCCAGGGGCGGCACAGGGCCGGGGCCGAGCGCGGCCTGTAGGTCTTCAGGTCCTCCAGCGAGATCGTGCCGGCCAGCTCGCCCTCGTGCACGCGGTCGACGATCGCCTGGGCGATCGGACCTTCGTACAGCGCCGAAGGACCCTCGGCGGCGATCCGGCGGACGGTCTCGGCATAAAGCGGGTTTTTCAGCAGGTCGCCGGCCTGGTAGCGGGCTCCGTCCGGCTTGGTGAAGTACTTCACGGTGTCCGGGGTCGAGGCCTGCGGCGCGCGGCTGGCGATCATCATGCCCAGGCGCGGGCTGACGATGAAGCCGTCGGCGGCCAGCCGCTCGGCGTCCTTGAACAGCGTGCTCCAGGCGGCCTTGCCGTGTTCCTTCTGGGCCTGGGCCAGCATGGCGACGGCGCCCGGCACGCCGGTCGCCCGGCCCGAGACCACGGCGCGGGCGAAGGACAGGGGCTTGCCGGCGGGATCCAGGAACATGTCCGGTCCGGCGCCGCTGGGGGCCTTCTCGCGGCCGTCATAGGCCGTCACCTTGCCGGTCTTGGCGTCGTAGAACATCAGGAACGACCCGCCGCCCAGGCCCGAGCTCTGCGGTTCGACCAGGCTCAGCACGGACTGGATGGCCACGGCCGCGTCCACGGCGTTGCCGCCCTCGCGCAGCACGCGCAGGCCGGCCTCGACCGCCAGCGGATTGGCGGCGGCGACCATACCCTTGGCGACGGTCGAATTCACCACCGGCCTGGGCGTCGGCATGCCCAGCGGGATCGACTCGGCCTGGGCGGCGACGGGGGCCAGCGTCAGCTGGACGCAGGCGGCGATGGCGAGCAGGGAAGGCGACACGAGACGACGCATACGGATCCTCAATAGCGAATGCGAGGACGGCCTGCCCGCCGTCCCGAAGCCGTCCATGGACACCAATAGAGCCAGACTGTCACGCCCAGATAGCCCACCGCCGCCGGCAATTGCCCGCTCTGAAGCCCTGCCAGGCAAGGCGCCAATCGAAAGCGAACGCAGGTGTGCGAAACTTTTCCAGTTTATCGGCGAAACCGGGCTTGCGTCCCCGGAAGGGACGGGCTATTTCCCCCGCCTCGCCGAAAGGCAATGCGCGCCCGTAGCTCAGCTGGATAGAGCATCAGACTACGAATCTGAGGGTCGGACGTTCGAATCGTTCCGGGCGCGCCATTTTCTCCAAGAAAATCAATGACTTATCGGGGTTCGGCGCTAGCGCCCCCGACTAATTTTGCGTTTTAGTCGGGGCTTTAGTCGGGGGATTTTCTCGGCTTCGGGGCCTGCCCTTGCAAACCGGGTGGGGTTCGGCCTTGGAATGGGGTCTCCAAACTGTTGGAGTGACCGCTTGTCAGCACTCCGGGACGGCCCGCATGCCCAAGATGACCGACCCGGCAGATGCTCTGGTGTCCCTCCAGCACGTCCTCCCCCTCGGTGGCGTGCCAATTCAGCGCTGCGATCTCGACCGAGATCTCTATGTGGTGATGGACGAGCCTGCCCCGCATGTCGTTCGGATGACATATGTCCGCCTTGAGGGCGCGATCATTACGGCGATGGTCTCCGCCGCCAGCTGCGGGTTCATTGACGGTCGTCCAGGCTTCCAGCTCGGCTACGCCGTGCCACCGGCCTATCGTGGCCAAGGGCGAGCCAAGGACGTGGTCCAGGCGGCGATCAGGGAGATGGCCAATGGCTATGGTCGCGCAGGCATTCTACCGATCATCGTCGAAGCGGTCGTCGGCGTCGAAAACGAAGCCTCCAGACGGGTGGCCGCTGCCGTCCTGAAGTCCGATGCCGAGTTGATCACCGACGCTGTTTCGGGCTTGCCGGCGTATCGGTTCGTTCACCGGATTGCGTGATTGCGGACTTGGGCCGTTCAAGCGAGTGGGCGGTTAAGGCGATCCTGATCCCCTGGCGCCTGTTGCTTGGGAGCCCAGTCCAGAAACGTCACCGCGCCGGCCTTCTTAAAATCCTTGGCGTGCTGTTTGACCTGGGTCAGCGTGACGACATGGCGTTTCAGAACCTTGGGCCAGAGATTGCCCCACATCGCCGCGCCCGGCGCTGGTGGCACAAGGGCGTGTAGAAGTTGACCCGCCAAGCGCGCTTCGTCTGCAAGGAACGCAGCCGACGGGTCAGGCGCCATTTCGCTGAATGACCCAAACATCTCAGTCTGGTCCCTCGCGGCCGCTGCCACATTCAACTTCGTGACGCCACGGATCAGGTCCTGTTGTTGGAGGGCCTTGACCTGACAGCCCCTAAAGACCTCGATGCCCTTCGGTTTCCGGGTAGCATACACTAGGCAGTAGAGCGGACGGTCTTTCAGCGGCCGCAGGACAGTGGTTTCGGCGACGTATGGATACCGACCGAGTTGGCCAAGCGTGGCAGCGAAGGCGTCAACGAGCACGGTCTTCCGATGTTCGGCTTCGGTTACGCCGGCTGGCCGGGGCTCAATCAGCCGGTCGCGCCAAGTTGGATCGATTATCAACTCATCCAGACTGGCGGCGACGCCGGGGGCCTGAATCGACGCCGCGCGGTTGATGAAGTCGAACATGAAATTGAAAACGACCTCGGTGTTCGGTCGCCTGAGGAGTTCTGCGATCCGCCTCATGTCGATCCGCCAGCCTTTTGGATCAATGAAAAGGAAGGCAAAGGCTCGCGAAGGGATGTCGCGCAGAATCGTCGGGGCCTGGTCGATGAACGATCCCGGATAGGTTTTGATCTCCACCTCGGGGAAGTTCGCCGTAGCGGCCCGAAGGTTGGCGTAGGCGGCGGGGTTCTTCTCGACGAGGTAGGCCGTCATGCGGACATTTCGCCCGTGGGCACGCCAGCTAGCCTTGGCCTTGGTGAGCGCTTTCAGAGCGATACCGAACGACGTGTCGCTGAAATGCTCGTCGGAGTTCTGCCAAGGGCCGGAAAAGCCGTCGACATAGGCGACCTCGTCCCATGTGCTGGCGACCTTATGGGCCCAGCTCTCCAGGTACTCGCTGAGCAGGAAGTGTTTCACATAGGCCTGCTCACGACCCTGGTAGTGCTTCAGCTCTCCGATCACGGTGATCTCGACCCTAGAGGTCGCCAGCGCGCGACCAGACACCCACCATTGCAAAGCGCGTATCAGTGGTCGAGAAATTCTATCGAAGGTGGAGCTGGGGACGACCGCGACTGTCACAGCGCAAGGCGATCCTTGTCCCCTGAAGCGTGACTGAAGCAATCATGGTTAACGTGATGTTTGCTTCTTGGAGTTGACTGTCCGCCCGACGAAACGCCTCCCGGGCGCGAAGGAAGAGTTGAGCCATGGCCGAAACCCAGATCGAGTGGACCGACGCCACCTGGAATCCGGTGGCCGGCTGCTCCATCGTCACCGCAGGCTGCACCAACTGCTACGCCATGCAGATGGCGCGCCGCCTCGAAGCCATGGGCGTGCCCAAATACGAGGGCCTCACCCGCAAGAGCGGCAAGCGCGCGATCTGGAACGGAGTGGTGCGGGAAGATCGCACCGCGCTCTCCATCCCCTACAGCTGGCGCAAGCCCAGGAAGATCTTCGTCAACTCGATGAGCGACCTCTTCCACGACGACGTCAGCGAGGCGTTCATCGTCGATGTCTGGCGGGTGATGCGGGAGACCCCGCACCACAACTACCAAATCCTCACCAAGCGTCCCGAACGCATGGCTGAAGTGGTCACGCGCGCTATTCCCGACATTCTGCCCAACGTCTGGCTGGGCACCAGCGTCGAGAACGCTGATGTCGTCGGCCGGATCGACCATCTGCGCGCTGTGCCCGCCGCAATCCGCTTCATCTCGTTCGAGCCGCTGATCGGGCCGGTCGGGGACGTCGATCTCACCGATATCCATTGGGCGATCGTTGGCGGAGAAAGCGGTTTGAACGCCCGCCCGATCCGCGAAGACTGGATCGACGAGATATACGCGCAATGCGATACCTTCAGCACAGCTTTCTTCTTTAAGCAGTGGGGCACTTGGGGCAAGGATAACAAGAAGCGTTCCAAGAAGGCCAACGGGCGCGAGTACCGCGGCCGGACCTGGAACGAGATGCCCGCGACCTTGGACATCTAGCCGGGGCCGCGCCAAGGGGGAGCGGGGATTGGTCGAAAAGGCGTATGACTGGGCGGCTGGCGCGGTGCTCGACGAGCACAGCCACCGCAAGCACAAGATTCTACGCGAATACTTTTTTCAGTACCTGACCGTGCGCTGCGTGAACCCTCAGCAGAGCAAGTTCCGTCTTGCGGTCGTGGACGGGTTTTCCGGTGGTGGGCGCTACGCCTGCGGCGCCGCCGGTTCGCCGATCATCTTTATCGAGGAGCTGCAGCGCGCCCTCGATGCGGTCAACACGCGCCGCGCCGTCCAAGGGCTCGGGACGATAGAGATCGAGTGTCTCCTGATCTTCAACGACGCCAAGCCCGACGTCACGGAGATGCTGAAAACCTACTGTGCGCCTTTGCTGGCTGCGGTGAAGGATACCTGCCCCAAGCTGCACCTGAGCGTGGCTTATTTCAGCCAACCGTTCGAGGACGCCTACCCGGCGATAAGGGACCTCTTGGCAGGGCGCTTTCAAAACGTCCTGTGGAACCTCGACCAGTGCGGTCACAAGCGCGTCGCGTTCACCACGCTCAGCGAAATCATGCGGTCCACCAAGTCCGTGGAGGTCTTCTACACCTTCGCGATCGACACCTTGCTGACCTTCCTGAGCCGCACTGATCCAGGCCTGATGAAGCGGCAGGTCCGACACCTGGGCGTCGATCCCGCCGATTTGCGCGCCATCGATGGCATTGTCAGCAATGAAGCTTGGCTGGGCGCGGCCGAGCGTATCGTCTTCGAGTCGTTCCACACCACCGCGCCCTATGTCAGCCCCTTCTCGATCGCCAACCCCAAGGGCTGGCGCTATTGGCTCATCCACTTCGCCAACAACTATCGGGCCCGCCAAGTCTATAACGACGTCCTGCACGAGAACGGCGCGCAGGCGCATTTCGGCCTGCCCGGCCTCGACATGCTGGCCTACGATCCGGCCAAGGAAGGTATGATCTACCTGTTCGAGGACGAACATCGCGGCAAGGCTCGCGAGAAGCTGATCTACGACATCCCTAAAC
This sequence comes from Caulobacter sp. GW821-FHT11E10, assembly GCF_058808375.1. Lineage (NCBI taxonomy): Bacteria > Pseudomonadati > Pseudomonadota > Alphaproteobacteria > Caulobacterales > Caulobacteraceae > Caulobacter > Caulobacter sp. GW821-FHT11E10. The sequence goes on along the minus strand of NZ_JBXARP010000011.1, from coordinate 44,668 downwards.
TCGTTGCGGGCGTGGGCGACGCTATGCTCGTGGGGGACTTCTACGCAGCGGCGTACAGCGCCACGCCGGCCCACAAGGACGACATCCACAGCGCTATGCTCGACAGCGAGGATTTGCAGGTCGTAACGCCGGCCGGCGGTGTGCGCCGCCGGGGCAAGCAGATCGTTCCAGGCGACACCCTGAAGTTCAAAACCCAGCGCTCGTTCTTCTCTATGTTCGGCGAAAAGCCGATACGCTGATCGCCCGCGGCGCTCGGCGCATTTCTTGTGCGCTAGCTCCCTTCGGGTTAGGGTGCGTGCAGGCTCTCGGTAGGAGCCCGCCGCCCGTCAGCGCGAAGCCTCACCTGGCACTACCTAGATTGATCCCTGACCCTGATCGTTTTGTTCGGGCTCTCGGGGCGGTTGACGGGCGACGCTTCGTTTCGGGCCAGGAGCACAACGATGACCGGTCTTCAGACCTCTACTTTCACCCCCACCACCCTCGACGGCATCAAGCGGCTGGCCAAGCGCATCCGCGCACAGCAGGGCTTGCAGCACGCTCGCGCCCTCGACCAGGCCGCCGTCCAATCCGGATTCAACAACTGGATCGACGCCACGCGACGCCTCCCAGTCCGTCCGCCGTCGGCGGGTCCGCGCAAGCCGCTCGCCCAACCCGGCTACGAGGTGCGGATCACGATCGGCTGGCGTGATCGCGAAGCGCGGCAGACGGGCGTTGAGTCCCTCAGCGTGCGCTTGAGCCGCCCTCTGCTGGAGGCCGTCAGCCCGAGCCAAATGCGCATCGCCGATCGCCTCGGCCACCTGCGCATCATCGGCGACAACCACTTGGCCGCCCGCGATCTGGGCCACTCCCAACAGGCCGCGCGCTGGGCCATCTGCCAGGCGCTGCGCACCTTGCAGTTCATCGACGTCACGGGCCTGCGCCCCTCCACCAGCCGCTATCGCGCCTATCCCAACGGGGCCTATCGCGCCGAGGCGCCGGGCGTGGATCACCCCACCACCTGGTACGACCCCAAGGCCAAGGCCTATCTGATTGCCGACGAGCCCTACCCGATGTCGGACAGCAGGCTGCAAGAGCGGGCGGCGTGGGCTGACGAACACGGCTTCATCATCGCTAAGGCTGATCGTTGGGGGATGTACCGGCCGGATGGCGGTGTCGAGTTCTACCTGATCACCGATGGCCGCAAGGGCTACGATCCCTCGCCGCTGATCGCCGCCGTCAACGCCTTGGGCGCGCCGATCAGCGAGGCACCCTGGTCGGGCACGTCGTCGGCCTTCGACGCCGCCATGCTCCAGCCTCAACGTAGCACTTAGTTTCTGCTCTCGCCGGAGGCGGCGAGCCTTCTTGGTGGCGCCGTCGCCGGCTAGCCGGAGGCGGCGTCTTCTTGCGCGGCAGCGTTGACGATGGTTTCCACGGCCTTGATCAGCGAAAGCAGCTCCTCGCCCTGGAACTCCGACCACGCCAGAGAAACAGCCAGACTCTGCTGCTCGAAGTCCAGCGTTTGCGCCACCGCTGGGGTCAGAAGCTCGCGGCTGTAGAGGGTGGAGTGCTGCTGGCCCATCGGCTTGACCAGACCCTTGAAGATCTCCGGACGATCGGCGGCGGCCTTATAAATCCTACGTCGCAACTCCGCTTCCAGCGGTCCCAACACCAAGATTACATGCACTCGCCCAGTGGTCGGATTGACCTTGATCTCGAACATCAGGCCCCGGCCGCTGCGCGTCCAGAGCGACCGGCTGCAGCGCGCCGCAGGGAGATCGCTGTCCCATCGGGCCGGCAGGAAGCGGAAGATGGTCATCGATGAGCGATCCTCGACCAGGCCCTCGATGCCCAGCACCCGCGACTTCAGGGCGTCGAGCAGGCCTTGCGGCGCGGGACGGACCTCGAAGACAAAGTCGAACGCCTCGCGATGGCGCTCGTAGAGCCGAAGCGCGAGGGTCTTGAGTTCTTCGTCGGGCACGACGTGTCTCCGCAGCATTTCGACGTAGTGGGACAGGATCAGCCGGGGTTCGGCGGCGACGCTGTCATGGCGCGAAAGGTCGTCCAGAACTTCGGCGAGCCGGCGGTAACTGAACGGCACATAGCCCTCGCAGTCCGGCTCGACGCGGTCGGGCGTCAAGAAGATCAGGAGGTGTTTTCGGGTGGGGAAGCGTCGCTGAAGGGTTTCCTTGTAGCGCTGCAGTTGGCCCTCGCCGGCGCCAGAGCCGACCTTGTTCTCGATCAGCACCATCAGATTCAACGAGGCGATCTCGATCAGCAGGTCGATATTCTCCCGCTCGCGATGAACGACCGCGTCGTCGAGGTCGGCGAGCGCCAGTTCCAGCGGGCGGATCGGCCTGAATTCAGGCGGAACCTCCTCCAAGATCGCGCGAAGCGTCTTTTCAAGCGCTAAGGGGCCAAGGCCATGAGCCCTCGCTGGCGTAAACAGGAAGCCCAGGAAATTGGAGTGGCGCAACTCGGCGCGAACACCGCCCATCGCCTCGAAGAGATTGAACCGCCCGAGCATCGCATCGAGGCGGTGAAACCCGTCATCGTCGACCAGATAATTGAGCGCGTTTTCGATTTCAGGATCAGGCAGCGCACGCCTCCCAAGCTTGGCCTAATGGACCTTAGCGGCTGAACGATCGCGGCTCTAGCTGCGGTCGAACCGCACCTTCTCGTCCCCGCTCATCGAGGCAGAAAAGCCAGCCGAGCGCCAAGCCGCCGTCTGTACGCCAGGCGTGGTGTGCCCGTCGGCGTTCGACCACCATTGCGGGCGCTGGGCGCTCTTGGGGAGCATGGCGCCGATCAGGCGCTCGATCTCGGAGAAGGTCAGTTCGACACGGCTCGCCTTCTGGCGGGCGAGGTAACGTCTGAGCGGTTCGTACTTGGCCATCGATGCACCTTGCGCACCAGGACCCCGTTCGCAAGATCGATCGGCCGCGGCGTCACCTGGGCGCAGGCGTTGCGGGCGAAGCGCCTGCGCTAGGTTATGAGGATGAAGGTCAAGGCGACCAAGAAGACCATCGCGCCGGCGACGCCCAAGGCCGCCGGCCAGGACAGGCTGACGCCGAGCTTGTCGGCGTGGATCCGCCGTCCCCGCGCGGCTTCGGCTGCCGCTAGCCGTTCACTGGTCGCGAGCATTGTCGCAGAGGTCTGATCAAGTCTGGTCTGTAGTTCTTCGGCGCGAAGGCGCGTCTGGCCGAGCGCTTCACGATCCTGCCGGCGACTATTGGCCTGGGTCACGCCGCGCGCAATCGCCAGGCCCAAGATTGATGGCGTGGCGAAGCAGTCGTCAGCGTGCTTGTCGATCAGGAACACGTCGTCCCCGTGTCCCTGGGCGCTGTAGAACGGTCGTCCAAGCCCAATCAGGGCCTGGGTCAGTCGCGGCGAATTGGCCGTCAGCTCAAGGCCGGCCCCGCCGCCGCGCGCAAGCGCCACCGCCTCGGCGCCGTCGGCGACAGCCTGTCGCGCGGCCTCGATGATCGAGGTTTCGTCGTCGAAACGGGCTCGGACGATCCGCGGACGCTGGATCAGGCCGGCCTCGGTGAAGGCCTGCTGAATATCGGCCTCGGCCTTTCCCGACACCAGAACCGTCAACCGGTCGGGAAGATAGGTGTCCAGGAAGTCCTCGAGCGGCAAGCGGTCGGCTCGAGCCGTCAGTTGCACCACCTCGCGATCGGCCGCGCCCGGCGACCAGGTCCCGGCCTTCTCGGCGATGAGTGTGACCTCGAACGCGCCGTTCCATCGATCACGACCAGCGGCCTTGGGCGGCTTTACCTCGAGACACGCCGACAGGATCACCGCCTCGCCTTCCGTAGGCGCGTTCATCGGATCGGTTTTGAAGCGGATCGACGCTGGTCCCAGCTGCAGGATTCCGTAGACATGCCGGGGCGCGCCGGTCGCGGGCCAGGCCCGGACGTCACGGGCGAAGCCCTTGATCAGAAAGACGCCGTGCTGACCGCTGACCTGCACCGAAGTCGATAGGATTTCGGGCGTGAGGATGGCTTGGGCCGCCATCGGGAACCGGTTGGTCATGTCATTCATCGACGCCACTCCGCTACCGCGCTCTACTCTAGCGGCTACTACGCATGGATGCGCGGGAGTAACCGAAGCGTGTCCAGACTTGGTTCGGATGGCGTTCACCCAACCGACCCGTAGACCCCCTGACGGGCCAGGTCGCGAAAACTCCTGGGACCTGGGGCGGCGAACTCACTTTTTTGCATGGCGGCCGCGCGGGGCGCGGCCGCGGGCTTGGGGGCGCTGCCCCCTGGCGCACTTCGCATCGGTTTCCGCCCAGCTTCGCGGGCGCGAGGGCGGCGAAAGGCGCGAGGACGGCGACGGCTGCAGCCGGGTCCCCGCGAAACCGCCGCTCCGTTTGCACCCCCCGGTCTCGCCGACGGGCAGGGGTCAGGCGCAACCCGCGCCTGCCCCCAACCCCCAACGGGAGACCTGTCATGTCAGTGTCCAGTCAAACCGCCCAAGACGCCGCCGACGACGTGATCGCCGCCAAGTACTTCGTCCTCACCGACACCGGCGCCGTCCGGTCCGGCGAGGAGCGCGTCTATCCCCTCAACAAGCTCAAGGCCTCGCCCGACAATGTCCGCAAAGGCGGCCATAGCCAGGAAGTCATCGAGGCGCGGGCCGCCTCGATCCTCACCAAGGGGATCATCCAGCCGCCGGTCGTCAAACCCGAGCGCCGCGCGGACGGCTCCGAGACCGGCTACGCCCTGGTCACGGCCGGGGAAGGTCGGCGTCTGGCCCTGCGCCTGCTGGCCAAGCGCAAGCTGATCCCGCGCGACGCCCTCGTGCGCTGTCTGGTGGACGAGGCCAACGACGCGGTGGAGGTCAGCCTCGACGAAAATATTTCCCGCGAGCCGCTGGCGCCCGCCGACGAGTTCGAGGCGTTCCGCGATCTGGCCGAGCGCAAGGGCTGGGGTGCCGAAGCCATCGCCGCGCGCTATGGCGTCACCGCCGCCGTCGTGCGCCAGCGCCTGCGACTGGCGGCGGTGGACCCGTCGCTGATCGCGCGTCACCGTGAGGGCGAGCTGACCCTCGATCAGCTGATGGCCTTCGCCGTCTCCGAGGACCACGCGCGCCAGCTCCAGGTCTTCGAGACCTACGCCCAAGCCCACCCGTCCGCTATTCGTCGGGCCATGACGGAGAAGACGGTGCAGGCCGACGACCGCCGCGTGCGCTTCATCGGCGTCGAGGCCTATGTCGCGGCGGGCGGGGCCGTCATCCGTGACCTCTTCACCGAGGATCGCGGTGGCTACCTGTCGGACGTGGCCCTGATCGACGAGCTGGTCGCCGCCAAGCTTTCGGACATCGCCCAGGACATCCAGACGGCCGAGGGCTGGAAGTGGGCGCAATGGCGCCTGGACTATCCGCACGGCCACGGGCTGCGCCGGGTGTGGCCCAAGCCCGTGCCGGTCAGCGATGAGCAGCAGGCCCAACGCGACGCCTACAACGTCCTCTGCGAGGAATGGGGCGGCGTTGAGGACCTGCCGACGGAGATCGAGGCGCGTCTTTCGGCGCTGGAAGCCCAATTGGAAGAGCCCGCCGAGGCCTACGCGGCCGAGGACCTCGCCCGCGCCGGGGTCTGGGTGATCCTTGGCTATGACGGCGAGCCGCGCATCGAGCGTGGCCTCGTCCTGCCCGAGGACGAGGTTGTCGCCGGCGCGCCGGACGAGGATGACGATGAAGCGGACGGCGAGGCAGAAGGCGATGATGCCGACGACGAGCCCGCACCGGTGAGCGAGGAGCCCGAGGGCGATGCGCGCGCGCCGCTGTCGGCCAAGCTCATCGCCGACCTGACCGCCCATCGGTCGGCGGGTCTGCGGTTGGCGCTGGCCAACGATCCGGACCTTGCCCTGATCGCCCTGACCCACGTCCTGGCGCTCTGCACGTTCCACGGCGTCGGCCGCGCTTCATGCCTGACGATCCAGGCGACCTCAACCTTCCTGCCCGAGCATGGCGAAGGCGTGAAGACCAACCCGGCCTACGAGGCCCTGGAGGCCCGGTTTGGCCAGTGGGCCAAGCACGTGCCCGAGGACCCGGCGGCGGTCTGGGACTTCATCGTCGGCCTCGACGCCGACAGTCGCGCCAGCCTGCTGGCCTTCTGCGTGGGGCGCACGGTCGATGCGGTCAAGGCTTTCGGCGGGCGCGGCGCGGCCCTGGCCCATGCCGAAGTCCTGGCCACGGCGGCGAGCCTCGACATGACGGCCTTCTGGCAGCCGACCGCCGAGCGCTACCTGTCTCGGGTCACCAAGGCACATGTGCTGGCGGCGACGAGCGAGGCCGTCTCGCCCGACACCGCCCAGCGTCTGTCGGGCCTGAAGAAGGTCGATCTGGTGGCGGCGACCGAGCCCGATCTGGTCAAGGCCCGCTGGCTTCCGGTGTTGCTGCGGACCAAGGCCCCGCCGCAGGCGCCGGGCGATGAGGTCTTGATCGCCGGGGCCGGTGATCCGGACGACGCCAGTGTCGCGCCGACCAAGACCGGGGAGCATCTGATCGCGGCCGAGTAGTCGTCCCTGGGGCCGGGCCGCCTTGCGCGGTCCGGCTTGGGCGCGCGCCAGAACCGCCGCCTTGCGACTGAAGGGAAGGGGATGCCCCGCCGCCACAGGCGGCGGGGCGCGAGGAGATCAGGTCTCGGCGTCGGGCTCGACGCGCGAGCGGGCCTCGCCCTTGCGGACCGCCGGAACGCAGTCCTCGCCTGATCCCGGTCACGGCGGGAGCAGGCGGGCGCGGATCGGGTCGGGAAAGCTCGGGCCGTCGAGGCTGACCGGCAGGAAAGCGACAGGCCTCCATGGGGCGTATTCAAGGGAGCGCGACAGCGGCGTTCTCGGAGTAGATGCGATGGACCGGTTGGTCCTTGGCCGGGTCGCCGTCGACCGTCCTGATGACGACCTCGGGGCGCGCGCGTCTTCGGCGCGGACGCCGCCGCCGCCATCCGACGCGGCCTGGAACGCGCCGAGGGCGAACCCCGGCACAGGCCTTTCCCTTCGGTCGGATCGCAACCGCTGCGGCCTCTCCTGGCTGCAACCGGACCGAGGCGGGGTCGTCGGGCAACCTTGGGGCCAGGGTTTCTTCCCCGGCGCCGTCTCCACCCGATGGGTTCCGGCGCGCCTTCCTCGCGAGGCAACAAACCCGCCCCTGGCGGTCCTCCGCTGCGCTGCGGGGCCGCCCTGCCTGTCGGCCGGGAGCGGCCTGCCGTCCTCGCCCATCCCCGGTCTTCGGCGCGCCATCGAGGCCGCGATGGTCGCGGCCCGAAGAAGCGAAAGGACTATCCCATGGCTCGCATCGGCACGTTCAAGGCCACGTCGGACGGCTTCGTCGGCTCCATCCGCAGCCTCAAGCTCTTCGTTCCCAAGGTCGTCTTCAAGGCGATCGACGGCGACCCGGCCAAGGACCAACCGGTCTATCGCATCTACTCGGAGGGCGCCGATATCGGCGCGGCCTGGAAATACACCTCCAAGAAGGGTGTCGATTTCCTGTCGGTCAGCCTCGACGACCCGAGCTTCCCCGACCCGATCAGCGCCCGCCTGTTCCCGTCCGAGGACGGCTTCGACCTCGTCTGGTCCCGTCCGGTTCGCAAGGGCGAGGCCCGCCCGAGCGCCGAGCCCGACGCCGAGGACTGATCTCGCCACGCCCCGCCGCCTGTGGCGGCGGGGCGTCCCCTTCCCGTCATTCGCAAGGAGGCGGCCATGACGCGCGCCCAAACCCCTTCGCGCCAGGACGGCGCGACCCGCCAAGACCTCTATTCGACCATCACCGATCAGATTCTCGCCGACCTCGCCAAGGGCGTGACGCCCTGGACCAAGCCCTGGACGAGCGGCCACGCCGCCGGTCCTGTCTCGAGGCCCCTACGCCACAGCTTCGAGCCCTACTCAGGCATCAACACCCTGGTGCTGTGGGGCGCGGCCGTCGAACGCGGCTACGCCGCCCCCATCTGGATGACCTTCCGTCAAGCCTTGGAACTGGGCGGAGCGGTGCGCAAGGGCGAGAAGGGGACCATGGTCGTCTACGCCAACCGCGTCACGCGCCAGGAGACCAACGACCAGGGCGAGGATGTCGAGCGGTCGATCCCGTTCCTGAAGGCCTATACGGTCTTCAACGTCGAGCAGATCGACGGGCTTGCGGATCGTTTCAAGGCCACGCCGCCGACCCTGCCGGAAAGCGAGCGCATCGCCCAGGCCGACGCCTTCCTGGCCGCCACCAAGGCTGAGGTCGTCCACGGCGGCGAGATGGCCTGCTACGATCTCGTCGCGGACCGCATCCGCCTGCCGGTGTTCGGGGCCTTCGCCACCCCTCACGACTACTACGCCACCCGAAGCCACGAGACCGTGCACTGGACGCGACACCCTTCGCGGCTCGACCGCGATCTTGGCCGCAAGACCTTCGGCGACGAAGGCTACGCCCGAGAGGAACTCGTGGCCGAGCTTGGCGCGGCCTTCCTCTGCGCCGAACTCGGCATTGATCTGGCGCCTCGACCCGATCACGCCGCCTATATCGGCGCATGGCTTGGCGTGCTGGGTGGCGACATGCGGGCGATCTTCACCGCCGCCGCCCATGCCCAGAAGGCCGTCGACTACCTGAAGGCCTTGTCTTCGGCAGGTTGACCCTGTGGCCGGCGGCCCCGCCGCCGGCCTATTGGGCCGTGCCCAGGGGTTCGGCGCGCGCTGCATGGTCGATGTCGCGATAACCGTGTCGCGTTAGGGGAACACGCTTGTCTTGGCGATGAGAAAGCGCTTCTCCCATGGCCGAACTTGAGGGCTCGCCGCCAACCGGCGGATGGGCCGTGGAGATGTCGTGACCGCGATCCCCGAAGCTAGAACACCGAACCTGGTCGACCTTCACGTCGGGGCGCGCGTGCGCATGCGCCGGAAGATGTTGGGCCTCAGCCAAGAGCACCTGGCCGACGCGCTCAAACTGACCTTCCAGCAAGTCCAAAAATACGAGCGCGGCGCCAACCGGGTGAGCGCATCGAAGCTCTATGAGATCGCCAGGGCGCTGCAGGCGCCCATCTCATTCTTCTTCGACGGGCTCGCCGACCCGGTGACGAGCGAGCGCGACGTCGTCGGCGCCGCCGCCGATCGTATCGTCACGGACTTTCTGAACATGCCCGAGGGGATGGAATTGGCCGAGACGTTCCCGAAGATCGGCCGGGCCCGCATCCGCCGGCAGGTTCTCGACCTCGTGCGCGCGATGGCCGATGAGGCCGTTTCGCCGAACGCCTCCTAGGCGCCGGGGGAGGCATTTCAGCCGCGGCGCGGGCGCTGTTCGTTCCGATATCTAGTTGGCATCGCCATATGGGCCAAGCCGCGAGCTTGCCCGCAAAGGCGGGTGCGAAGGTTAGACCTGTTGATCGTGGGGACCTCGTCTAGCCCAGCCAGACATGCCGCTCGGCTGCGTCTTGCCACGCCGCCATCAAGGCGATGCCCCGCCAGGTTTTCGCCAGGTCGAGGAATTCGGTCTGCAACTCACAGGTGGGACAGCTTTCGGCCTTGCGCTCCATCTCACACGCCATGGCGCGACACTCGTTCGAAGTTCGCATGATCATCTGCTCACCAGGGCCTGGCATAACTGCGCTCCATTACAGCCGGTGGATAGAGCTTCCGCAGAGCCATCTCACACGGCCCGCTGAAACGTGACGGTCACACCGTCGAAGAGTGATCTGTCCGGATTCTTGGCGTGGAATTGATCGCACGCGGCCCGGACCAAGGCGTTGACCTCGCCATAGCATCCCAGCTGCAGCCGGCAGTCCGCGAGCATGACCTGGCCTTCCGCGAAGGTGACGTGAACGATCACGGCAGGGTCTCCGTCATCGCCTGGGTCTTGTCGGCGGGCGGGTTCGGCGGCGTGTTGGTCACCCTGGCCCAAACCCCGTTCGGAGTGGCCGCGTCGAGCATGGACAGGATGGTCTCCGTCTGAACGATGCGATGCAGGGCGGCGATGATCTGCTGGGCGTGGAAAGGCTTGGCGATGAAGTCCGCGCCTTTGAGACCTTCCAGCGAAATGCGGGCCGCCGCCGCCGCTGAAACATAGATGATCGGAAGGCCCGGATAGGCGGAACGGGCATGACGCGCGACCTCGAAACCATCGGCGCCGTCGCCGAGATCGATGTCCGTCACCAGGGCCGCGAGGGGATCGTGCCGATCGATCACCGCCGCCGCCTCGGCAGCGCTACAGGCTTCGACCACGTCGAATCCACTCTCTCGAATAACTTCCGAATTTTCTAAGCTACACAACAGATCATCTTCGACATACAAGATGCAATCGCGGGCCATTTTCTGAATTCCTATGAGATAGGCAAACCCATAGGGTGAACAATTGTTTCAGGATCGCCTCGATTGCGGCTCGTAATAAATTCCTGATCCAGACATCATTACAACACTATTTGAAAGATAGCTTGTATTGGCGCGAGCCCCACGTGGGCGGAGGGGCGGGGGTATAGGGCCACCCACCCTTGGTGATGGCGCGATGGTGGCGGGCTGGCGGCCGAGGTGCAGCAGGTCCGGCTGACGATCACGCCGCAGTCCAAAGGACGGTGGCAGGTCCATGCCCGCTACATCGGTGACGGGCCTAACGGTTATGACCCGGCCATCCCGCACTGGCGCAGCAGCCTCGAAGAGGCCAAGCTTCGCGCGATCCTCGCCGTGGATGAGACGCTCGATCACGTCGAGAAGCTTAAGGCTGGCGTTTTCTGACACGGCTTGGCTCAGCGCCTGTCCACATCCGGAGCCTGATCGATGCCCAGCCGGTTCGCCGATATCCAGGCGCCGAAAGGCGAATTCCTGACGTTCACCGATGAGGAAGGAGACTATTCGGCCACCTACCGGCTGTCGGACGCGCGCGTCGAGGACGCCCAGGCCTATGGCGTCTCAGTCACCAAGGAAACGGCCCTGATCAGCCTGATCGAGGTCGAGGTCGCCGCCGACAAATTTACGGTCAGGCCGCACGGGACGCTGCCGGGGCGCGGGAACTTTCTGGGGCCCAAGTACAGCCGGATACGCGCCATCACCTTGGAAGGGTTCGGGCTGGCCGAGGTCTTCGAGCAGGACGGACCGGAGCCGGCGCTCGCCGGACTTCCCGCCGGCTTCATTCGTGATCCAGAGTATGGCCTGGGGCTGCTCAAGGACATCCGCTACATCATCGCGGCCGTCGAGAAGATACCCGAGGTCGACACGCTCGTGGTCAGCCGCACCCGAGGGTCGGGACTTTCGGGAAAGGATTACGTCCTGACCTATGGAGACTTCGAGGCCGTGCGCCTGGGGCTGGGGCGGATCCACAGCCAGGCCTTGGCGTCGGCGAGCACCGATAAGGTGGTTCTGGCGCACAATAGCCTGCTGACCGCCATCCTGCCCCAACGCTTCCCCGAGGCGCAGCGGCCCTACCGGAAGGACACCATCTTCAAGACGGTCGGGGGTTCGGTCGCGGCCGATCGCCTGTCGCCAGCCGACAAGATGGCGGCGATCAAGTTGGTCTCGGCGGCCAAGCAGGATCTGGCGGAACACGAACCGGCCGCCCTGATGGAGCTGCGGCGCGAGCTGGAGGTGGTCACGCTGGAAACGCTGATCGCGCGCATGACGACGATGATCGCCAAGCCGCTCAGCGAGGCCGATTGGCAGGCCTTTTTCCTTGAGCACCCCTTCGTGTTGAACCTAGCGTTCAGCCTGCCGATCGCCGTGATTGGCGAGCGGGTTTCCGTGGGCGGGCGAACCTTTTCCGGCGGCGGCGAGAAGATCGCCGACTTCATGGCGCGCAATGGGCTGACCGAGAACATCGCCCTGGTCGAGATCAAGAAGCCCGGGACGCGGCTCCTTGGCGCCGAGTATCGCGGCGGGGTGTTTCCGCCATCGCCTGAGTTGGCGGGCGCGGTGACGCAAGTTCTCGATCAACGCTACCAACTGGCGCTGAGCTTGCCGCTTTTGCAGTTCACCTCGCGTCAGACCGACCGTCAGGTCTATGCCGTGAAGTGCCTGGTCATCGCCGGCGCGCTTCCAGCAGACCCGGCTCAGCTGAAGTCGCTGGAGCTTTTCCGCAACGGCCTCAACGACGTGATCATCGTCACCTACGAGGAGCTTCTGGCCAAGCTGCGAGGCCTGCTTGAATTTCTTTCGCCGCCGACCGAGCCGGATGATCACGGCGAGGATGAGATCGAGCTTGCCGAGGATTAGCCTTGGACGCGACCGACGCGCGAAGGCGCCCCGAGCGGAAGACCGCACGGGCGAACGCCAGGCGCGTCGGTCAAGGCCGAGTGTCGCCGACTAGATCGCGGGAGGAGGAGATGACGGCGATGACAGTGACGTCTGAGACGTGGCCGGCGCGGTGATCGGCGGCGGCGCGCTCTGCGGCGTCATCGCCATGTTCGGTGCGTCCACCGAAAGGGTGAAGGCCGCTCCGCTGGCAAACGTGAAGGATAGGGCCGCCTTCTGCGCCTTGCTGAGCGGCTTGGCGATGGCAGGGAGCACGAAGAACACGACGCCGAGAACGAAGGCCAAGAAGGCGATGGCGTTGATGACGTCAGGCAGGTTGGTAGGGAGGGTCATAGGTGTAGAGGTCCTTATACATAGAGATTTCTCCTCGGTGACGCGTCGGGGTTCGACGCCGAGAGATAGGTTTTCGGGGAACAAGTCCGGCGAGCCGCGACTTGAAACGGGACTCTACAGTATATTGCTGCGCGTGTCAAGATTTTCGAAATAAAGATAAGTAGTGTTGTCGATCCAGGTGTCGATCTGCGTCGTCTCTTCTGTTTAGGCAGGCATAGGCTCAGCGGGCGGCGCGGCGGGTAGGAGGGGCGATGAGCCGGGCGATCGTCATCAAGGCCAAGCGGGTCGAGACCGCGCTCGCCGGCCTGGAAGCCTCGGAAACCTTCGAGGACGCAGAACGCCACTGGAGTGACTTCCTGGTCTATTGGTATCAGGCGCTGGAGTTATGTGATGCGGCGGGCGGGCGTCAGGCTCGGGGCGTCTACCGCCCGTGGAAGTCGCGGGCTCAGGCGGACCCCGCGCTCAACTACCTGCACATGGCGCGCAACGCCGACAGCCACACATTGCTGGAAGTCGTCGAGAAGTCCGAGGCCGCCATCGCACTGGGAGCGCTCGGCGGCTACGATGTGGAAATCCTCGGAACTCGCCCAGGCGCGCTGCTGCCCGACCTCGCCCTGATCCCCAAGACCGCTGATCCGCCGCCCGTTCTGGCCTTCTTCCCAGAGTCGATCCGCCTTCGTCCGATCGGCGGCCGAAAGCCTCTGCCCGTGCCAGACGCCTTCGCCTACGACATCGGTGATCCGCCGGCGCCGATCGCGCTGGCGCAGACGGGCGCGACCTTCATGAGGGCGATGATCGAGGAAGTGTTCGGCGCCAACACGCGCTGAGAGTCAGCGCCAATTCGCCGAATACCTTCGAAGCGATGCGAGCCTTGGTCGTCGAACAAGTCTCGATCCGAGGACGATCCCGTTGACTCCGCCGCGAGACGGGATGAGAACATTTAGCGAACAAGGAGATCGCCATGCCGCCCCCACGCGTCAAAAAGCGCGCGACGACGCACGCCTCAAGACCGGACCGAGTCATCCACAGGATGGTCGTCAAGCTCACCCGCGTGCGCCAGTTTGGGGGCGAGGGGCATGGCAAGACCCTCATGTTCACCTTCGAGGGCGGCACGCGGCGGGCCGAGCGCCGTCGCAACAGCTTCATCGACCGCGAGCGCGTACCCGACTTCGATGGAGAAGAAGCCTGGTTCGAGGTCGAACAGGTCAGCGGCGTACCCTGGCCCTACTGGCGGGCAATCCGGCGTGTGGAGCCGCCCGGTGGCGAACCGCCTGCCTAGCGTGTTGTCCGCTGCGAGCCCATGGCGGGTCCTACGCCAGGATACGCCAGCGCCTGTCTTTGCGCGATCGGCGTCCGACGCCTCTTGCGAGAGCGCGATCAGGGCGCTCATCGTCATGGCGCGGGCCGATCCGCCATTCGGTCGAGGGCCTCGCGATCGCCTCATCGGGCGAGCGGCGACGCGATCCGGCCCGTCCCCCACCCATGCCGGATCCGTCGCCGCGACCTCCTGCGAAAGGATCCAACATGACCACGATCGGCTATTTCCGGCGCGACGGCGAAGGCTTCGTCGGCCGCCTCACGACCCTGCAGCTGGACGCCACTGTCCGCCTCACTCCGGTGGATAAGCTCTCGGCGCGTGCGCCGGAGTTTCGCGCCTATGTCGGGGACGTCGAATGCGGCGCGGCGTGGCGCCCAAACGACGCGGCCAGCGGGGCGATCCTCAATCTCAAGCTCGACGATCCCACCTGGTCCGAGCCGCTCGACGCTCGGCTCATGGCCGGCGAGGAACCCTATGCGCTCAGCTGGATCCGCAAGCCGGACGACAAGCCGCGCGAGGAGCCCCGCCCCCGCGCGCCAGGCTAAACCATCAGGGCGATGCCGCAGACGCATCGCCCGATGACATGCGGGAGCCATCCCCTCCCAGGCGTTTTCCAGTAGGGTGACGCCCCGGCCGGGAGTGCGAGGCCCGATGGACCACGGTGATCTTCGAGATACGCCGATCTGCGACCCGCAGGTCACCGACTACGACCGCGCCCACCTTCAGGCCTATTTGCGCCTGTTGGACGCCGCCGCCGCCCGCGCCGACTGGCGTGAGGCGGCGTCCGTGATTTTGGGACTCGACGTCGTCGCCGATCCCGCCCGGGCGCGCCGGATTCACGACGAGCATCTGAGGCGCGCGCGCTGGATGGCCCAGACGGGCTATCGCGATCTGCTGGGGGGCGGCCCGCCGAGGTGATGCCGGCGCGGCATCGCCTGTCCGCACGGTTCGGTCTACCCCGCCCTTCTGGGTACGGAACAACCTGCGACGCTCAATCTCTGAGTGAGCCTTGCCGGAGTTGCTTATGTCGCCAGACGCGTCTCGGTGGCGGTCCGTAGAAGCCTACGACTATCTGGACGAACTTTCAGCCGCCGATCTGGCCTGGGAATATCTTCGTCGCAATCCCGACTACCAGAAGGACTTCCAGGCCGCGCCGGATTCCCCCGGCGGGACGGACTGGACAGCGCGCTGGGGGTTGCGATTTCCCCGTCGATCCTTCGCTTGAAGCCCCTCGCGCGGACGTGCGTTGGCGCGCCGAGGCGGACGCCGGCCTGATCCTGCTGACGGCTTGGCCCACGAACGTCGGCCTGGCCTTGCGGCCTCCCGACGCATCGGCGTCCGGCGAGCATTGGTGGTCGACGGGAGCTGGTCCGGGCCGAAGCCGGTTGTTGCTCTTGGGCCCCGACGAGCCGCAGTCGCCCCTGGCGGCGGTGTTGCCGCTGGACGCCACCCTGCCCAACCGCCTGGAGGCGCTGGCGGGGTTTTGGCGACGGCTCGAAGGCGGTTCGCCTCGACCTGATCCGCTCACCCGACCGCGACGCCGTCGCCTGAAGGCGATGCTCCGCGCGGTCGATGGCCGACGTGGCGGAGCCGCCTATCGCGACATCGCCATCGCGCTCTATGGCGACGCCCGCGTCGCGGCGGCGCCGTGGAAGTCATCGTCGCTGCGCGACGCGACGATGCGGCTGGCCCGCGACGGCGCGGCCCTGGTCGGCGGCGGCTACCGCTCCCTGCTCCTCTGACCAGGGGGTGCGAAAATCGCATCCCCGTCTTCGCACTCCCTCCGCACCGCACGGACCCGCCAGCTTTGCCCCAGTCCGCGCGGGGTCATCCGGGCCTTCGCCGCGAAACCAGGGAGTCCGCTCATGTCCGCCACGCCCGCCGCCGGCGCGCCGCGCTTCGTTCGCACGCAGCAGGCGGCCGCCTATCTTGGTCTGTCGCATCGCACCCTCGAAAAACACCGCACCTACGGGACGGGGCCGGCCTATCGAAAACTCGGTGGTCGCGTCGTCTACGCCATCGATGACCTTCAGGCCTGGGCCGACCGCGGCGCCAAGACCTCGACCACCGATCCTGGCGTGGGTGATGTCCTTCCGGCCAAGCGTCACGCCCCGGTCTCGACGACGAGCGCGCTCTGAGCATGGGCCGGCAGCCGAACTTTCCGATCCGTCCGCGTGAGCGGCTCGATCCCTTCATTGTCGTGACGGGCGACGCCAGTCCGCGCGATCAACGCGACCTGATGGAGCGTCCGTTCTTTTCGCTGTCGAAGTCTCGACGAGTGCGCCCGATCCTCTACCGGGCCGGAGAGGTCGAGGTTCAGGTGCACGGCCTGCCCGAGCACGGGATGGCCACGATCTGGGACGCCGATGTGCTGATATGGGCGGCCTCGCAGATCGTCGATGCCGAGAACCATGGCCTGCGGACCTCGCGGCGGATGCAGTTCACCCCCTATCAGCTGTTGACGGGCGTCGGACGTGCGACCGGCGCCACCGAGTACCGGCTGTTCAAGGCGGCCCTGCGCCGGCTGCAGTCGACGGTCGTGGCCACCACGATCCGCCAGGGTGAGCACTGGCGACGCCAGCAGTTCTCCTGGATCAACGAATGGGAGGAGCGCTCGACCCGCGACGGACGCGTCGAGGGGGTGGAGATTGTCCTGCCCGACTGGTTCTATCGCGGCGTGGTCGATCGGTCGTTGGTGCTGACCATCGATCCGGCCTACTTCCGCCTGACGGGCGGGATAGAGCGCTGGCTCTACCGCGTGGCGCGCAAGCACGCCGGCCGCCAGGTGCGGGGCTGGGTCTTCGAGCTCTCTCACCTGCACCACAAGTCGGGCAGCCTGGCCCGCCCGTCGGATTTCGCCCTGGACATCCGCCGGATCGTAGCCCGCCAGCCCTTGCCCGGGTACCACCTGTCGCTGGATCGCACGCACGGACCCGAGCGCTTGCGCATCGTGCCCGCTGTCGTGGAGATCGCTCTGGGCGAGCCTGTGGACGGGGTCGTGAGATCGGGCGCAGCGGCTATCGTGAGATCGGGCGCAGAGGGCTCGGGACATCAGGCGCGCGACTTGCGCTCAAACCCTTACATCATAGGGCCTCCCGCGCCGCGTAACTTGGAATCTAACCCAGACTCTAACTCTTTGTCGGCCGGGGGTGATGCGCGCGGCGGCCGAGGCGGCCGGTCATGATCATCGCGCTCCTCAATCAGAAAGGCGGCGTTGGCAAGACCACGCTGGCGATCAGTCTGGCCGGCTACTGGGCCGGCCAAGGACGGCGCGTGACCCTGATCGACGCCGATCCCCAGGCCTCGGCCTTGGACTGGGCGCAGGCGCGACATCATGCCGGCCTGCCGCGCGCCTTTGGCGTTATTGGCCTGCCCCGGGAGACCCTCCACCAGGAGGCGCCAGGTCTCGCCAGTCAGACCGATCATCTGATCATCGACGGCCCGCCACGGGTGGCGGCCCTGATGCGATCGGCCCTTCTGGCGGCGGACCTTGTCCTGGTGCCGGTCCAGCCCTCGCCCCTGGACGGCTGGGCCTCGGCTGAAATGCTGCGGCTGATCGCCGAGGCCAGGATCTACCGACCGCAGTTGCGGGCCCGCTTCCTGATCAACCGCCGCCTCGCGCGCACGGTGATCGCCCGGGAAACCACCACGGCCCTGGCGCGCGAGGAGCCGTTCGCCCTGGAGCATGTCGTGGGCCAAAGGGTCGCCTTCGCCCAGGCCATGCAAACAGGACGGGTCGTCACCGAGCTCGATCCCGACGGCCTGGCCGCGCGGGACGTCCGGGCGGTCGCCGCTGAGATCGAAAGCATCGCGCCATGACGGATCGATCCTTCGCCGCCCGCCCGCCCGCCGCCGAGGCCTGGATCAAGGCCGCCGACGAGCCTCTGCGCGCCTCGGCCTACACGGCGCGACTGACAATCGACGTCACCCCCGCTTGCCGGGCGCGCATCAAGATCGCCGCCTTCGGTCGCGGCCAGACCGTCGCGGAGATGGTGCGCGATCTCTTCGATCGCGAATTCCCGGAGACGGAAGCATGAACGCATCGCTCCCCATGACCGAGGTCGAGCTGATCTGGTGGCCGGCGCGGATCGAGCGCTGGCTTCGCTTCGGCGCGGTGCGCAGCGAGGTCCGCCACGACCGACGCCGACGGACTGTGCGACTGGAGCCGGGCGCGATCTTCGCCTTCATCCGGTGGACGGGCGGCGACTACGGCACCACCCGGTCCGAGCTCGACATCCTGCGCGCCGTCGCGCCGGGCCAGGCCTTCACAACCCGTCCAGGCGTCCGGCCCGGCGCCGAGGTCTTGGCGGCGTTTAGGGGCTGGTCCCTCGTCCAGCGAGGACTCGCCGTCATCGACGCGGTCGAAGCCGCCGGATACGCGCCCGAGCGGATCGCGCCGAGCTACTGGAGCCACGTTCAAAACCGGCTGCAGGCGGGGCTGGCGCCAAGCGCCTATGATCGAGCACGTCATCGCGCCTGGCTTCTGCGGCGGAAGGCCGGACGATGAGGCGGGCGGCCATCGTCCTTGGCGGCGCGGCCTGCCTGCTCCTGGCCTGGCGCCCCTCTGCGCCCCGCCTGCTGTGGAACGCCACCGAAAGCGTGCCGGTCGGCCTCTATCGCCTCACCCAGAAGGCGCCCGGCGTCGGAGACTTCGTCGCCTTCGACCCGCCGCCGCAAGCCGCCGACTGGCTGGCGCGCGGCGGCTGGCTCCCCCGGGGCGTGCCCCTGGTCAAGCCCGTTGTCGCCTTGCCTGGGCGATCCGTCTGCCGGATGGGGGACGTGGTGATGGTCGAGGGCGCCGCACCGGTCGCGGCGAGACGACATGACGGCGCGGGGCGGCCCTTGCCGCGATGGCGCGGGTGCCGGCGTCTGGCCTCCGATGAGATCTTCGTCCTGTCCCCGGCGCGCGGCAGCTTCGACGGCCGCTACCTTGGCCCCACACCGCTGTCTTCGGTGCGCGGCGTGGCTCGCCCGATCTGGACAAGGTCGCGTGCGGCCAAGGCCGGTGAGCCGTGAGGCGGCGGTTGGTTGCGGTTGCGCTCGCGGCGGCCGTGGCGATGGGGCCAGTCCAGGCGGCGTCCCACGAGGCGGCCGTGCTTCGCGCCGCTCAGCGCTTCGAACTGGACCCCGGCCTCATCGCGGCGGTGATCCAGGCCGAAAGCGGCGGTGACCCCCGCGCCGTCTCGTCGGCCGGGGCGATGGGTTTGATGCAATTGATGCCGGCGACCTGGTCGGAGCTCAGGTCGGAACTTGGCCTCGGAGGCGACCCGTTTGATCGCCACGACAACATCCTGGCCGGCGCCGCCTATCTGCGACGCCTGCTCGACCGCTACGGGCGCGAGGGTTTCCTGGCCGCCTACAATGCAGGACCCGGTCGCTATGAACAGAGCTTGGCCGGCCGTCCTCTGCCCGCCGAGACGGAGCGCTATGTCGCCAAGCTGCGCGATCGGGTCCAGGGCGCGGCGGACCCCGCTGACTGGCGAACCGCAGGCCTCTTCCCGCCGGTCTGGTCGGTGCGATGGCGGTCGCCGCCCACGGGATTGTTCAGCGGAGAGGCGCGATGAGCGACGGTGGCGGTCGGGAGAGCTGTGGCGCGGTGTGGAGAAGGCAAAGACGACGGCCAGATAAAAGCACCGCCGTCGGTGTGACCGCGAGGCGTTGCGGGGGTTGGGTTTGCAGCGCCGTCGCTCGCCGGTCCCGGCTGGCGCAACACGCGAATTTTCCAGTCTTTTCAGGGCGGCGAGCGCCGGCGCTCGTCCCATGAACGAGTTCGATGACGAGTTTCTTCTCAGGCCGGGACGCGGTCGGGCCGAGCGGGGCGGTCCCGCTGCGGGCTCCTTCCTGGGCCAGGTCAAGCGGGCCGTCGCCCTGGCGAGCGATCCAGGCATGGGCGTCCGACGCGGCCGTTCAGCCGCTCGCGGCGGTCCGGCGCGTGGCGGGGGGCGCGGCGTCGGGCGAACGGCGGGTCGCCGGCGGGTGATCATCAAGGCCAGGGTGGTGCGCCACCGAGGAAGGCGCTTTCGCGCCGCGCCGCTGGCGCGGCACATCGCCTATCTCGAACGCGAGGGCGTCACACGAGACGGCGCCAGGCCGGCGATGTTCGACGCTATGGGGGAGCATGCGGACGTGTCCGCCTTCGCCGCGCGTTGCGAGGACGACCGCCACCACTTCCGCCTCATCATCTCTCCGGAGGACGCCCCTCTGATGTCAGATCTGCGCGGCTTCACCCGAGACCTTATGCGGCGGGCCGAGCAAGATCTCGGCGCGCGGCTGGACTGGGTGGCGATCGACCACTGGAACACCGACAACCCGCATCTGCACGTACTGGTTCGCGGCCGGGTCGAGGGACGCGATCTGGTGATCGCCGGGGACTATCTCGCCCAGGGGCTGCGTGAGCGCGCCCAAGACCTCGTCGCCCTGGAGCTGGGCCCCCGAACGGCGCAGGAAGTCGCCAAGGCCCTCGACAAGGAGATTACCGCTGATCGTTGGACCAGCCTGGATCACGGCCTGGCCAGGGCGGTCGACAAACTCGATGGCGTGCTGGATCTGCGGCCAGGCGCCGAGGACCCGGACAGGAACCGGCGCGCCCTGGGACGGGCGGCGCATCTGCAGAAACTCGGCTTGGCCGAGCCGATCGGGCCGGCGCGTTGGCGGCTGGCGCCCGACCTCGAAGCGCGTCTGCGCGATCTGTCCATCCGGGGCGACATCATCAAGACGCTCCATCGCGCGATGGCCGACAGGGGGCGAGCCGTGGAGCCTGGCCGATTCCTGATCCACGCCGACCAAGCGGCCCCGTCGGTGACCGGACGCCTGGTCGAGCGGGGCTTGAGCGACGAATTGACGGGCTCGGCCTATGCGATCATCGACGGCTTGGATGGACGGCAGCATCATCTTGGCTTCGCCGACCTGGACGACACCGGTGACGCCCGGCCAGGCGCGATCGTCGAGCTGAGATCGCCGCCGTCGACCCGGTCGCGGTCCCTGGCGACCCGCAGCGACCTGCCGCTCGAAGCTCAGATCCAGGCCGAAGGCGCGACCTGGCTCGATCGCCAGATCCTGCGCCAAGAGCGCGGGAGCGACGCTGGGTTTGGCGCCGAGGTCGCCAGGGCGGCCGAAGCGCGGATCGAGGTTCTGGTCGCGCGCGGCCTGGCGGAGCGACGCGACGGCCGCTTAATGCTCGCCGGACGCCTCCTGACGACCCTCCAGGAGCGCGAATTGGCCGCCGTTCGCGCTCGGATCACCAACGAGACAGGCTTGACGGCTCGGCCGGAGGCCGCGGCGGGCGAGACCTTCGACGGCGTCTATCGCCGGCGGCTCGATCTGGCCTCTGGTCGCTTCGCCATGATCGAGGATGGCCTGGGCTTTCGCCTGACGCCTTGGCGTCCGAGTCTCGAGTCGCACCTGGGGCGCGCCGTCGTCGGTCGCGTCCTGGATGGGGGCGGCGTGAGCTTCGATCGCGGTCGCGACCGAAGCCTGGGTCTATGAGTCGTCATCCTCGGGCGGCTTGCCGGGCAGGCCCAGCCGCCCGGCGTTCTGCGCGATCCAGTCGTCGTTCTGGTCCCGCGCGGCCTTGGCCTGGCGCGAGAGGTCCTTGAACATTGTCCGGTACGCCGACACGAAAGTCGTGGTCTCGAGCCGAGCGATGTCCTCCCCGGCGTCTTCGACAAACTCCTGCAGCGTGATCATCAGGGCGATCATCGCCTTATTCTGGGCGACATAGGCGGCGAACTCCGGTCGGCCGATCTGGACTGCGGTCAGCACGCCGATGGGGTCGCAGTCCAGCGCCGCGCCGAACTTGAGGACGTGGTCGATATTGAGTTGGCCGCCGCCGGCTTCGAAGTGCTGGTAGCCTCGTAGCGAAAGGCCGAGCGCCGCCGCCAGATCTCGCGACTTGGCGCTGCTGCGAACACCGCGAACCGCCTTCAGCGCGCGAGACAGAAGGCGAGCGCGTTTTCTGCTGTCCGGGTCCTCATCCGTCATTACAACCCACGCCTAGGCAATCTACCTGAAGGTGTAGCAAAGCTCCGGCGATTGGCGATGGCCGTCAATGTCCGGTCGCGGCCTAAGCCTCAGCCAGCATCGCGGCGCGCACGCCGCGAGCAGTTCCGCTCACTATGTCAAAGACAAGTAAAGTGCAAATCATCGCGCGCAATGATTTTGCGTATAGGCGCAAATATTCTGCGCGCTAGATCAATATAGATTCTATATCTTGCGGTTGAACGATGACGTTTGTGCGACTATTTGTGTAATCGTGGCGTAGTGAAGCGATGAACTGGCGTGCGCTTTCGTCGTCTGGAGACACGCGTGAGATTTTCGTCGCCCGGCAAAGCCAAGGATCCGTTCACCGCCGCCCTCGGAGCCCTGCGCAACCGCATTCGCGCCGGCGACCTGCTGCTCGGAGAGCCTCTGACGATCACGGAACTGGCCGACGATCTTGGCCTGAGCGCGACGCCGGTTCGCGAAGCCCTCTCCCGGTTGGCGGGAGAAGGCCTGATCGAAGACCAAAGAGGGCGCGGCTATTTCGCCCGCCGCCTCGACGTCGCTGATCTGGTCGAGCTCTACAGCATGCGCCGGCTTTACCTTTTCGACGCTCTGGCGAGCGCGTCGCGTCCCAGCCTTCAGGAGGATGCGGCGTCAGGCGGCGACACGATCGGCCTTGGCGAGCAACTCGGCCAGCACTTCGACCGGATCATCGCTCAAGCGGGAAATCGCGCGCTTCTGGAAGCCTATCGTCAAACCGCCGATCGCCTGGCTCCCGCCGTCGTCGTCGAGCCGCAGATCTTCCCGGTGCGCGAAGAACTGGTTGGCCTGATCGCCGCTAGCCGTGGCGGAGGCGGCGCAATGCAGGGGGCGATCGACGCCTTGCATGAGGTTCGCAGGCATCGCGCGGGCGACGTGATCAGGGCTTTGCGCGCGCGTGCGAATATATCCCGGTTATAGGCCCAATATACTATCAATGCAGGGTGGTGGGTGCGCCTCATGGGTCGTCGCGATTGTGCGGCAACACTCAAAATGGAGCGTGTCATGACCAAGACCCGTAAGGTCCGCCTCGTCCGCGTCGGCGACGCCAAGCGCCTGACCAAGGGCGACGGGACCGTCAGCCTGGAGATCAACCTGGAGCCCAAGCAGGTCGCCGGCTGATCGCAGCGGGCGCCGACCAACCCTGTCCGCGCCCGCGTCTGACATCAACGGCGTCCGGTTTGGACGCCTCGAAAAGGAGCGCGTCATGCGATCCAAGGAAAAGACCACCATCGTCCGCGTGGGCTCGGCCAAGCGCCTGACCCGGGGCGGGTTCGACTTCAGCATCGAGCTGAACATGCAGCCTCGCGAGTTCGCTGGCTGACCTGCTGCGGCGGCGCGCCTTTGGGCCGCCGCCGTATTTCCGTGAACTCGTACTTTCGGGACGCGAGATGCACTTGGCTGGCTGGGTCCATGGCGCGCGCCTGGGCGAGGATATGGTTCTGCTCGACACTCGAAAGGGCGAGTATTTCTGCTTGCCCGGTGGCGCCGACGCGTTCCGCGCGGTGGGGGCGGATTTTGAAGTGCTCGACCCCGAACTGGCGGCGGACCTGGCGGACCTTGCCTTGATCGGGGAGCGCGATCCGTCGCGACGCGCACTGCCGGCTCGCGCCCATCTCGATCTGGCGACAGTCCATCCGTCCAAGTTTCACATGAGGGATGTCATCGAGGCCTTGTCCGCCTACGGCGTGATGCTGCGTCGCTACTATCGCCGTCCGTTCGCCAGCTTGATCCTCTATGCGGCGGCGCGCCGCCCGCCGGCCGCGGTTCAGGACGTCACCGCCGAACTCGCTGAGCGGGTGGCGCTGTATCGCGCGTTGCTGCCATTGGCGCCGTTTCCTGGCGTCTGCCTCTATCGCTCCTTCATGTTGCTCGCCTTTTTGCGCCAAGCCGGCCTGGACGCGACGTGGGTGTTTGGCGTCAAGACCTGGTCCTTCGAGGCCCATTGCTGGCTGCAGGTTGGCGACACGGTGCTCGATGATCGCGCCGAACGACTGATCGCCTACACCCCGATCCTGGCCGTCTGACATGCGAGACTACATCCTGCTGACCTGGATGGGAGCGGACGCCGCGGCCGGCGCGCAGGCTGACGCGATCGCCGTCGCCCTGGGGTCGACCTGGCGTTCAGGCGTGAGCGCCCCGGGATTGCGGCTCTTCATCCCAAGGGATCGCCCGCCGACGACGCGCTTGCTGCACGACGGCCGCGTTGTTCTCGTCGGGGATTATTGGGGCGATGATCCAGAACATGCCGGGCCCGAGCCGCTGACCGGCTCGGACCGACTCACCAAGGCGGGCTGGGGACGCTATGTAGCGATCTTCCGCGCCGCCGATGGCCCGGCGCAGGCGGTCTATCGCGATCCGTCCGGTGGGCTCGACGCTTTGATCTGGCAGCGGGATGGCGTGACCATCGTGGCTTCGGATCTGCATGCGGGCCTCGATCAGGCCGCGCCGAGGAATCTGGCGATCGACTGGGACATGGTCGCAGCGGCGCTCTACGACCGTATGCACTTGGCCGGAGCGACCCCGCTCATCGGCGTGACGGCGATCACGCCGGGCGGCCTGCGCGCGATCCAGCCCGACGGCGGCGAGACCTTGGTCTGGCGACCGGACCGGTTCGCCCGCCGGGCCCTGGATGGCGGCGGCGAGCGACAAGCCCGGCTCGTGGGGGTGATCGACGAGACCGTCGCGCAGCTGACCCGCGGCCTGCCGGCGCTCGCCGAAGTCTCCGGTGGCCTGGACTCCTCCATCGTCGCCTCGGCGCTTTGCCAGGCCGGTGCGGACGTGCGCGCCTGGCTGAACTATTATGTGGTCGATCCGCACGGAGACGAACGCGCCTATGCCCGAGCGACGGCGGCGCTTAACGGATTTGAGCTGACCGAGGCGATCAAGGCCGACGCCGGCGTGGACCTTGACGGCCTGGACCAGGCCAGTCCAAGCGCGCGTCCCAGTTTTCGGTTGGTCGATGCAGCCTACGATCAGGATCTGGCCGCGCGCTGCCGCGAGCTCGGCGCCCAACAGATCGTCACGGGCCTCGGCGGCGACGTCGTCTTCATGCAGGGCGGAAGTCGCTGGCTGGGCGGCGACTATTTTCGTCACACGCCGCCCTGGCGATGGCGAACCCAGGATCTGATGAAGATCGCCCGATACGCGCAGACCTCCGTCTGGCGCGTAGGTCGTCTCGGTCTGGCCGGGGCGTGCGGGCTCGGCGGCCACCGCGCCGGGCCAGCGCGGCACTTGACCCTTCAGGCGATCCGCGCGGCCGAGCGCCGGCCGCCGCCTTTGTGGCGCGAAGCGCTCGGCGGCTTGACGCCGACCAAGCGCGCGCAGGTCGAAGGCCTGGCCCGTGTCCTCCTGGTCACGGGGCGGTCGGCGCGAACCAGCGTCGCGGACGTCGTCAATCCGTTGCTGGCCCAACCCGTCATGGAGGCGACCCTGAGCCTGTCGTCGCTCGCCCTGACCGCGGGCGGCGACGACCGGGCCCTTGCACGCGCCGCCTTCGCCGTGCGCCTCCCGGCCGCGGTGCGTGACCGGCGATCCAAAGGGGATCTGAGCCGGCACTACGGGCTGGCCCTGGCTCGAGATCTGCCCCAGCTGCGCGATCTCCTGCTGGACGGGCTCCTGATGCGCTCTGGATGTCTTCAGCACGACGTGGTCGTGACGATGCTGACGCCCGAGCACTTGATCTGGAGCGATCCCTACCGCGACATCATCGCGATGGTCGTGCTCGAGCTGTGGGTCCGGGCCTGGTCGTCACGGCTCCTTCGCCTGGGCTACGCCTAGCGCCTGGTCGAGGAAGGCGAAGCTCTCGGCGTACAGTCGTCGGACATTTCCAGGACCCAGGACGACATGGCCTTCGCCCCAGAAGGTGAGGAGCTTGGCGTCCTTGCCCAGGCGATAGAGGGCGGAGAACATCTCCTCGCCCTGGTCGGCGCCGTAGCCGTCGAGATCGCCGTAGATCAGCAACACGGGCGCGGTAATCCGTTCCGCGTTGAGATAGGGGCTGGCGCGAACATAGCGGTGTGGCGCGGCCCAGGGCGGCGCTCCCACACGCATCTGACCCGTCTCCAGGTAGCCCGTGCCGGCGTTGAAGACGAACCCTTCCTCTGGCCGGGTGCGCGCGGCGTTGCCGCGAACCTGCCCCCAGGCGCTGAACTGGTCGGCAATCCCGGCCGAGGCGATGATCGCCTTGAAACGCGGTGACTGCGTCGCGGCCGAAAGCACGATGTAGCCACCGAAGCTGTGGCCCCAAAGCGCCACGCGATCGGCGTCGGCCAGTCCCGCCGCGCCGACCGCATCGACGGCCGTCAGAATGGCGGCGGCCATGCCTTCCCCAGGATCGTCGGTGGGGCTGCGCACCAGGCTGGGATAAAGCACCGCATAACCATGCGCCGCGATCAGTTGAGCCGAGATGTTGGTCACGGCCAGTCCCGGAAGCAGGTCCGAGGGCGGCTTCGCGGGCGAGTAATGATTTCGACTCGGATAGGGCACGACCACGATCGGCGGGCGATCGCCCTGTTTCCAGCCGGGCGGCAACATCAACCAACTGGTGACCTCGCCGCCGTCGGGCGCGCGATGCCGGACAGATCGAATGACGTTGAGATCGCGCGTGGCGAACTGCGGATTGAGCACGACCGCCGTCTGACGCCGGCCCTGATCGACCACGGCGATGGTCTGGACGCCGTGATCGTCGCGCGCGGCGGTGACGGCCGCGCCGCGTGGGGTGATCAGGTTCAGGCCCGACGGGGCCGGGCCGAGATCATCGACCGTGCTGGCCGCGACGCGCACGATCCGTCCCTTGGCGGCGCCGACAAGAACCGGCTCTTGACTGACCCGCGCGAAGTCCAGGCCCGAAATCTGACTGGACGGCGCCTTGACTGGGACAAAGCCCTCAAGGATCGGACGCGCCCGCCCGCTTCGTGGATCAACGGCGGACAATCGATCGCCGTCGATCGCCAGCACGCCGCCGTCGGGTGTCTGATAGAGCCGACCCGCCTTGGCCGCGCCAGGTGGGAGGGGCGTGGCCAGGCCAGGAGCGTCCAGGCGCCACCAAGCATGCTCTGGGGCCGACGAAGACGCCTTCGCATCGCCCCAGGCGATCGGCCGGCCGGCCAGCCAACCGGCCTGGATGAGCTCGAAGCCTTCGTTGGTGCGGCCGATCGCGGGATGGAAGCCCGTCAGCCACGAGACGCTCTGATCGGCGCGGGCCTCGACCGTGATCACCGCCAGGCGGCCTTCCTCGACCGTCTGACCGGGGCGGCGGGCATGGATCAACAATTGATCCCCCGCTGGGGCCCAAGACAGCAGGAACGGCGACAGATCGCAGTCCGCGCACGGGGCGGAGACGTGGCCATCCTTCAGGTCGACGATGACAAGATCGCGCCGGCGCATAGCCGTTCCCCCGGTGACCGGATCCTGGGCGCGCGGCTGAACGTCCGCGCCCTCCTTGACCGCGGCGACGTGGCCGCCGTTCGGCGCGAGTTCGAGGTACAGAAAGTCGCCCTGAGCCAGGGCTGAGACCTTGCCGGTGTCGACATCGAGTCGCACGAGCGTGGCTGGCCATGCCGCGCCGCCGCGACTCAAGTATCGCCCCGACCCGATCATCGTGGCGGACGGTCCCCCTTGCCTCGCCGTGGCGCGCCAGCGCGCCGCGAGGGTGGCCGGGGGCTCGGAGCCGCGCCGCAACAGCAGGTGCGGGCGATCGGGCGGGTGGGTGAGCGCGACGATCTCATCTTCGCTCCGCCAGGCGGCTGTCCGGCCCTGAACGGAGAAATCCACCCCCAGGCCAAACCAGCGAACCTTCCGGGTGACGAGGTCGATGACCCCCGTCTCCCAGCGATGGTCGCGGACCCGATGAACCAGCATCCGCTGACCGGATGGTGAGAACGGTCCTGGCACGAATCCAGTGTTGCGATCCGGTGGGATCAGAAACGTCGCCGAGCCGGTCTTGGTGAGATCGACGACACGCAGGCGGCTCGTGGCCAGATAGTAGGCGGCGTCATAGTCGAAGCGCGGTGCATGGGCTTGACCCGCATAGGTCTGAAGGACGACCCAGCGCCCATCGGGCGAGGCCAATGTGGTGACCAGGGTCTCGGCGTCGAGGAGGTCCTCGACGGTGAAGGGCTCGGCTCGGCTGGGCGAGCCGGCAAGGGCGCAGCAAAGGGCCGCGACCGCCAGAAGCTGGCGCATGGGCATACCTCGGAGAAGGAAGAGCGCGGCGCGGCGTCAGGCGCCGCGCCGCAGACGGTCACCAGCGCTTGGTGAGCTGCACGGACACCACGCGACCCAGCACATCGGCATTGGCGGAGTCGTAGCCCACGCCCTGAACTGCGTCGTAGAACGGTGGCTGCTCACCCAGAAGGTTTTGCGCCGATAGCGCGATCACGATTCCCGCCCACGGACCGCGCGTGGGCGCGGCCGCCCACCGGACCTGCGCGTCCAGCGTGGTCCAGCTGTCGACCTTTGCGCCGCTCGAGGCCCGGTAGTCATCGACATAGCGAACCGTGGCGTTGGTCGTGAAGGCCGCATGCGTCCAAGTCAGGCCGAGATTGGCGCGCAGGTCGACGGGGAAGGTGGCCAGGTCGACATACTGGATGGCCGGCGCGTCGACCGTCAGCTTGCGCTGATAATCGAACAGATAGGAGGCATCGCCGCTGACGACGAAGCTGTCGCCCGCCAGGCTGAAGGGCCAGCTGGCCTGTAGATCAAGCCCGCGCACGGCCAACTCGCCGACGTTGCGGTTGCGGCCGTCGATGATGGCACCGAACGCGTTGGCCGGAAACAGCTTGGCGTCGGTGGAAGTCGGATGGTCGATCAGAGCCTGGGCGGCCGCCAGGTCTGTGGCGCTGCTTGGATTGAGGCGCCGCACGAAGCTGGCGTAGATCGGGTTGGTCAAGGCGTTGACGACGTCGTCGTACACGGGATGGCCGACCTGGTCGGAAAACCGGGTGTCGAAGTAGGTCAGGGTTAGGCGCGCGCCGCGTCGCGTCGGCGATGTCAGGTCAAAGCCGGCCGTCCAGGTCTTGGCGGTTTCCGGGCCCAGGTCTGGATTGCCGCCGGTCTCCATCAGGATCAGCGTCTGCCCTGACTTGTCCGGCAGGATGGCCGCGCCGACGGCGTAGGTCTCGTAAATGTCGGCCAGGGTCGGCGCGCGAAAAGACGTCCCGTAGCTGGCCCGCACCTTCAGAGGCGCGATGGGCGTCCAGACCACCCCGATCTTCGGATTGCGGGTGACGCCGAAGTCACTGTAGCGCTCGATCCGTCCGGCCAGGGAAAGCTCCAGGCGCTCCACCCCGCGAACGTTCATGTCAGGCGACACCAGCGGCGCGCGCAGTTCGGCGTAGGCGGCCGAGACGTCGCGGTCGAACAATCGTCCGCCGCTCGTCGTCGGGCTCGTCCCCGAGGTCAGGTTGGTCGTGCGGACGATGAAATCCTCGTGGCGCGCCTGAACCCCGACCGCCAGTTTAAGCGGGCCAGCCGGCAGGCTCAGGAGGGCGCCATCCATCTGGAAGCCGCCGGCTGTCACCCGGTTGCGGCGTTTGAGGTGTTGGTAGCCGTTGTTGATGAAGTCGAGCGCGGCGGGGGTGCTCGTCCCGAACGGATTGAAGTAGCCGTCGCGCGCGGCGCTGAAGGGCGTAGCCGGATCGTCGGCGATATTGCCCAGCGCCTCATTCAGAAAGCGCGTGTTCAAGGCGCGGTTCTGGTCACGACGTCCGCGGTCGATGCTGTAGGCGCCATAGGCGTCCCAGCGCCAGGTTCGGCCAAAGTCGCGCGCCGCGCCAAAGGTCAGGCCAAGGTTCTCTCCCAGTCCCGACAGGCGACGCGGGCCCAGATCATCCGTGAAGTTGTAGCCGATCAGATGTGAGGCCGCCCCGGTTGGAGAGACGAAATTGGGATTGGCCTGCCGGACGGTGAGGATCGTGGTGGGGCCGGCCTGCAGGTAGCTGAAACGGCGATGGGTGTAGATTGCGTCGGCCGACAGCTCGGTCTTGCCCACGTCCTGCCGGATGCTGGCGTAGAGGCTGGCGCGCTCCTGCTTTGGCAGGGTGTCGCTGCCCTGCCGCGGGTCGCCGAGATTGGCCGAGCCGGCGACGAAGTCGGAAGCCTTCAGGGGCGTCCCGGCGGGGACGGATGGAATGGCGTAGAGCGGGACGTAACCACCGACCGCGGCGCTGTAGGCGACAATATTGCCGGGGTGGGCGAAGCTGTTGCGGTGGTCGGTCCCGCCGAAGCGGCGAAGATCGCTGCTTTCGGTCAGGCGACGATCGGCGGCCGATAGCGCGTCGCGCTGATGATACTCGCCCGAAAGCACGAGATTGCCGCCCCCCCAACCCAGGCCGAGCGTCTGGGTCACTTGCCGCTCTTGAGCCTTGCCGCCCTGGGCGGCGCTGGCCCGCAGCCGCGTTTCGGCCCCGACGAAATTGCGCCGCAGCCGCACGTTCACGACGCCGCCGACGGCGTCCGACCCGTAAAGCGCCGAAGCGCCGTCCAGCAGCACCTCGACACGCTCGACCGCGCCGGTCGGAATGGCCGAGACATCGGCGAAGTTGCCCTTCAACCCGGTTCCGGCGACCCGCCGGCCGTTGAGCAGGACCAGGGTCGCCGAACTTCCCAATCCACGCAAATTGACGCCGGTGGCCACGGAGTCGTTGGTGAAGCTACGATCAGCGCCGAGCAGCTGATTGGCCGGCGTCGAGCCGCCGCCGAAGTTCTGGGGCAGATCGCTGAGCGCGTCGGCGAGGGTCGCGTGTCCGCCGCGATCAAGGACCTCCCGGTCGAGGCTGACGATCGGCGAAGCGCCGTCGCCGGCGCCCCGGATCAACGATCCGGTCACCACCACCTCGGCCACTTCGGTGGTTTCGGCCTCAGGGGCGGTGACCGGCGGTTCAAGCGCCTGTTCGCCCTCGAACCGGATCGCGGCCGCCCGCCGCTTGAGGACAAAGGCGTTGGAACCGCCACGTCGGACATCGATCGGAGCGCCGCCCAGCAGCCGGGCGATAGCTTCGTCCGGCGTGAAGCGGCCACGAACACCCGCGGTCCGCAAACCAGCGACCAGATCGGGCGTGTAGATCAGCTGGCGCCCGCTCTGGTCGGCGAACGCCAGCAGCGCGTTGTCCAACGAGCCGGCCTGGATGTTGAAGTCGACCGTCTGGGTCTGGGTCTGGGCTTGGGGCGCGGACAACGCCGGCTCCGCGCCGAGCGGCAAGGCGAAGGCGGTGATCGCCAGACCGGCCAGAAGGCGGCGGCGGAGAGATGCGAAAAGCATGAAACGGGTCCCCTCGGACGCGCGCGCGGCGTCCGTCGCAGGACGGATCTTCTGTGCACGGCGCAGTGCGTCGGCGGGTTGACGCGTCAGCCGCCTCGTCCCCCTGGGCCCGTGAAAAAGAAAATCAGGGCGTCTCGTCGGGCGCTCCGGAACGGACCAACCGGAAGACCCCCTTCTCCGGTCGCGTGACTGTCAAATCGAGCAGTTCGGCGGCCGAACTGACGAAGGTTTCGGTGTCGCCGGCGTCGAAGGCGCCGCTGATCGGAGCCCGTTCCAGCTCGCCGACATCGAGTTCGATCCTGCGCCGGTCGTAGCGGCTGACCTCCGCGACGGCCTCGCCAAGCGGAACGGATTTGAAGACCAGCCGTCCGCTCGTCCAGCCCGTGAGGGCCTGAACGTCGGCGCTGGTCGGCCTCGCGGTCTTGGCCGACAGCGTTTGCCCTGGCGTCAGGCGCCAGGATCTGGCTTGCGCCTTCGCTTGACTGCTCACCTCCACGGCCCCACGCAGCAGGGTCACGCGGGCGCCGCCGTTCTCACGCCGAACATCGAACCGCGTGCCCAGCGCCTTCACGGAAGTCTCGCCGGCGGTGACGATGAAAGGGCGCGAGGTGTCATGGGCGACGTCGAACAAGGCCTGACCACGCTCGAGCCGGATCTCGCGCTTGGCGCGGGAGAAGCGGATGCTGACCTTGGTTTGAGTGTCGAGGACGATGGCGGAGCCATCGTCGAGCCGGAGGGTGCGCGTCTCTCCAATGTCGGTGGCGTAGGTCTTGGGGCCCCAAAGGGCATAGCCGCCGACGGCGCCGATCGCGACGATCGCGACGGTAAAGCCCAGCCCCACGATCGGTCGGCGCCCGAGCGCCCGGTTCGGCGTGGGTGGCGCCAGCGCCGATGAGACTGCGGCCCGGATATCGGGGTCGGTCTTCAAGGCCTCGCTTCGGCGCCAGAACGCGTCAACCGCGTCGTAAGCCTCCTTGTGCCCGGGCGCCTGACGCCAGATGCGAAAGGCCTCCATGTCGGCGCGCGAGACGTCGCGCTTTTTCAGGCGGGCGAACCAGTCGGCGGCCTCTTCATTGGCCCGGTCGCTCGAAACGGTCGAAAGGCTCATGGGACGCTTCTTCCGCCTAGTCCTTAACGCGCTTGACGCAGTGGGCGATGGCTTTGCTCAGTCGCCATTCTACAGACTTCACTGATAAACCGCAGCGTGTAGCGATCTCTTCATAAGTCAAACCGTGAAAGCGGCTCAAGACAAAGACGTCGCGATAGGCTTCCGGGATCGACAGAATGACCTCCTTGGTGGTCAGCAGGTCCAGCGCCTCTGCCCCGGCTTCAGCGCAATCGGGCAGGTCACGGACGGCCTGGGCGTGGCGGCCCCTCACCGCGCGCCGACGCAGGATGTCCTTAGCCAGGTTCGAGGCCACCCGCATCAACAGAGCGCGCGGACGGCGTATGTCGCGCACCGCGTGCGGGGCGAGCCGGGCGTAGGTTTCCTGCACGACGTCGTCGGCGTCCGCCTCAAGGCCCTGGCCGAAACGCCGGCGCAGCATGCCGCCGAGCCAAGACGCATGGCGCCGATAGAGCTGATCCATGTCTTCGCCATCGTCCCAGTCCAGGTCGGGCTGGGTGGCGAGCCTCTTCAGATTCCGATCCATCGCCGACTCCGCTGCTCACGGAGGCGTGGGAAACGCCAGGGCGGACAAGGGCGCGCGACCGCGAACCGCGGACACGGGTTGCGCGCCTGGAATCCAGACGCGAGCGGCCAGCCGTCTCCGGCTTGTCGCTATGGCTCTAATCAACGCACGGGGTTTCCACGCCCCACCGGCGTGCAAGGACGCCAGCCGGAGAATCCTGAATCAAATAGGCTGGCTGCGCAAGCCGGCGAGCGGCGTTCGGCGGAAAAGGGGCGGGCGTTGGAACCTCGTGCGCATGCCAAAGGCCCGCCGGCTTCAGCCACGACCGCCGCCGATTACCCCCGGCTCAAGATCGTCGCCTATTAGGCGGCGCCCGCGCCGTCACAATTGGGCGCCGCGAACGATGCGGCAAGGGCGTCTCCGAATTTACATCCACCCGGGCTAGAAGGGCGGATCCAACGCAAAGGCAAGATCGACCGGTTCGTCGGTCGGGAACTGGGCTTCGGTGATTTCCCGCACCTTGAGGGTCGCGGCATCTAGCGCCAGGGCTGGGTTACGCGCCTCCGGCAGGGAAAGCTCGAAGAGGGAAGGACTGGACCTTGATCTTGCGGTCTTGGTCAGGCTGTCGTCGGCGCCGACGATGTCTGCCGCGTCGCCGAACAGCACGATATTCGTGCCCGGCGGGCGCTGCGCGGACTTGAAGACGATCGCATCAATGTTGCGCGCTTCCTTGCCGATCCGAACCTTGTGAACCTTGTGCAGGTATTCGGAGACAGCTTGGGTGGGCACGTAGTCGAGGTGCTCGTCGCTGGGCAGGATCGGCTTGCTGATCTCGTCCATGAACCTTTGCATGAAACGCCATTGCGTCAGCCGACGAGCATGGTCGCGCGCGAAGAGATTGAGTTCCTTTGGCGGGGCCCGGAAGCGGGTGGTGTCCAGGACGATGATGGGTCGATGGAGCCTCAGTTCCACCGTCACGATCTTCGCGCCCACCAATGGCCGGAGCTCTGACAGGCAGGTCTCGACATCGAGGGACGCGTAGAGAGCTGTGATCCCAGAAGGGTTCATCCGATTGGGCTTACCCTTACGACGGGGCGGCGCGCCCATTTCCTGGTGAGGATTGGCCAGGATTTTCCGCTGCTCCTGAGCGTCGGCGACCCGGGCGCGAAAGAAGACTGGAGCCTGGCTTGGCTGCATCAGGTAGACCGGCGGCAACCGATCCTGGTCACGCTGAAGGTGGATGAACTGGAAAATCTTCGCCAACCAGCCATCGGCTTCTCGGTTGAAGAACCGCTGCTCATGCATGATCGTTTCGCGGAATGTTGACCAGGCTACGGCGTGGCCCGCGTCTCCCGGCGCCGTTCGCTCGTAACGGAACTCGTCAACATAGAACGGCTCGTCGCCGTCGGGCGGCCAATAGTCGTCGTTTTCGATCAGCCAGTCGGCAACCAAGTCCGTGACGCCTGGGGTCGTCGGCTCGGTTAGGTCGGCGACCGTTTCGCGCAGATCCTCTCCCCGAGGCTCATAGTAAGGCTCGGGATCATCCGGGTCGTCCGAGAAGTAGGGGTCCGATCCGGCGAGCGCATAGTTCGAGCGGAATACCTCATCGATGATGGCGCCGACCGCCGCGATGGGCGTGCCCTTCCGGGTTTTGTGGAAATCGCACCGGCCTTCGTCGTAGTCGGGCCGAATTTCCTCGATCCGACGCTGGAGCCCGGTATTGCCGAAGCACTGAGGGCAAAGCAGCGTCATTGATCGCCGACCGGTCCAGTCGCCTCCAGCCGCTGGAGATAGACGGTGACCGCTGAGGCCACGGTGACGACGAGCTCGGCGTCCTCGAAACGAGGGTCTCGACCTTCGCGGATATGCCGCCCCTGCTCTGAGGCGAAGCCCCAGAGTTTTTCGAGCGCGGTGTCGAGCGGCCGAGGAATGTCGAGCTTCTTGACCAGCTTGCCAAACGTATCGTTATCGGTGGTTGCACCACGCGCGACACACTCGAGCGCGGCCATCGCATGCTGGATGGCGCCGGTTACGTCGGCCGGCCGCCGGGCGAGGTCTTCCAGCGCCTGATGCATTTCACGAGCGGCCGTCGTCTTGCTCGTGCTGTCGAGGATATCCACTGCTGAACGCGACGCGGCGGCGAAGACTTCCGAGCCTCGAGCTTGGAGCTTGCCCTGCTCCATCCGCCAGCCGACGCCGTGCTCACGAAAGACCTGGTTGAGCTGAGCCTCGAAGCTGGCCGCTTGGGTGGCGGTGTAGTCACTCTTCTCGATGTCGCGATAGAGCGCTTCGGCGATGTCATAGACCTTGAACCATGGCGCCTCGTCGACCAGTTCGGCGACCTCGTGTTCGACCGGTTCGTCGCTCCAGTTGTTGGCGTTGGGTCGCCGTAGGAGTATCTCGCAGACCAGTGAGCGCAGACCTTTCGGGCTCTTTCCCAACTGGTAGCCAAGCATGACGACCGCGTCCCGAACAGCCTGGGGCGCATCGGCGCGAACGGTAATGTCCGCCTCAGGGCCTTCAAAGCCGAAGCGTTGAGAAAACGGGCCAAGGTCATTCATACGGAAGCTCCCCATAGAGGCCGATCATCAGATCGCCTTTGAGCTCCCGGAAGGGGATCTCGACATAATGGTCTGGATGGCGCGGCTTTGCGCGCCCGTCGCCAGGACCATTCTTGGTATGACCCCGGATCAATTCGCCGTTTTCTTTGATGTAGGGGAGGATCACCAAACGGCCGTGATTGGTCGAAAGGATCGTCCCTTCACGCCAAAGTGTCGCGCCGTCCTCCCCTTTGTCGCTGGTGGTGGCTTTCACCATCCAGCCGATCTGACCGTCATCTTCGTACCAAAACACCACGCCATTGCTGACCAGCACGCGCTCACCGCGAGCCAGGGCTTCCGCCAATAGTCGCTGGACGCTGGCCAGCTGCAGAAGCTGATTGGCGCGCGGCAGCAATATGGCGCGGATACTGGCCTTGACCTGTCCCCAGTGTTGAGAGTGGTGAAATCCAAAGCCATTGGCGATCCGAGCTCGCACAGCCAGTTCGGCTGCACGTTCCCCTGCGTTGTAGGCCCGGCTCCATTCGCCGGCCGCGTTGCGATAGAGGACCACACGGCGGCCCCGTTCGCCGATCAAGGCGACGCCCAGATAAGGATAGATCTGCAACTCGGCGGCTAAGGCCCCGCGGTATCGTTCGGCCGTTGGGTCGAGCTTGATATCCGAAGCGGTTGGGCGCGGCGTTTCGGAATGTCGGCGGATCGCCTCGGCCAGCATCAACCCCTCTTCCTCGGCGAGCCGCTGCTTGGCCTGAAGCGCTTTGCTGACTTTAAGGATCAGCGAGGTCTTGAGGACGTGATCCATGGGACGCGCCAACAGGGCGTCGGCTAGGGCAGGGTTCAGCGCCTCGGCGCTGGCGATGGCCGCTTCCTTGCCGTCATAGACGTCCATTCGCACGTTGCCGTCTTCGTCGGGGACACGACGGTCGCGCCATTGCACGCCGCCCGCGGGCGTCTCGACCAGTTCGAGCATGAACCAGCGGTCGTACAGACCACGGTAGGTGGGCCATACGGCCAGGATGGGATCGTGGTCCCGACGACTATCTCCCCACTTGATCATGCTGCGGTCCCATTGGCTTGGACCGCCCAGCCAATCACCATGCCCAAGCTAGAGCAACTCTTGCTTGTGAGATGGGCGAGACTCGCCAGACGCGGCGCCCCGCCCAACCTAACTCCGGCCTACGCCGCCTGAGCCGATATCTCCGCGATCATGGCGTCGATGGCGGCTACGAAGGCTGGAGGCGAGCCGAACGTGGCCTTGAGGGCGCCGCGCCAGTCCGGGTGCGTGCGATCCCAGGCCTCAAAGCGTTTCAGGTTGCTCGCCGCCACCTTGGCCAGGACGTTGGAGCCAATCTTGACTGGGATCTGTGAGACCAGGAACGCGGCGTTAGCCGGATAGAGCGTGACGAACAGCCCGCAGACCCGGGCGAAGGTGTCGAGACGACCTTCCCGGGCGAGTTCGGACAGAAGGTCGAGAGTTGCTCCAGATTCCGTGGTGTAGGCGCGCGACCCTTGGCTGGCGATGGCCTCGGCGATGCGCCAGGCCTCATCGACGCCGATCACAGCCAGGGCTTCGCGCAGTCGTCCGGTGAACTCCCTGACGTTGTGCGGGCTTGGCGCCCAGTGTTCTGCGAGGTGGGTTTTCTCCTCGATCAGGTCGTCATACATGGCCTCGCGCGCGACCGGCAGGATGTGAAGGGCCCGTCCGGTCCACAGGAAGACACCCTCTTCGATCAACCGCGCGAATTCATCCTCGAACCGGGGGTGTTTGATGCGCGTCGCGAACGTCGCGGCCAGATCTCCTTCGTAGATCAGCGCTAAGCTGACCGGGTCTAGGCGCGGATAGAGCGGCACGCCTGGGTGCATGTGCAAAAGCAGATCCATCACCAGGCCCTCGCGCATCTGCTGGCCAGTTCCCGATCCGGGCCGCAGGAGCGGGCGGCGGCGTTGATGGCGCAACGAGACGCTGATGAACGGATAGACGTCCCGAAACCAAAAGCGCGGTCCGTCAAACTCGAACGTGTCGAACACTGGTTCCTTGTCGAGCCAGGCTCGCACTGGTGCGTGGCATGGCCATGGCAGCGCCTCGACTAGGCGACGCCTATAGTCCGTGTCTGAGGTTACGCGCGGCTGGGCCGCGATCGACGCTTCCAGGTCGTTCCAGTCGCGATAGCCGCCGGCGCGAGCGATGGCGGTCTGGCAGAGGTTCAAGGGATAGAGAAAGCCGCTGTCGTCGAAGACGCGCTTGAGGTCCTTGGCGCGCTTCTTGGCGCGGTCGAGCGTGGTGTACATCACAGATCCTGCATCGGCCGTGGCGGTACGCGCTGCTCGTCCCTGCCGGCCATGATGAGGTCCGTGGAGGGGTATTGGTCTTTGGATCGTTGAGCGCGGGCTCTTCGCCAGGGCAGCGGCCACGCCGACGAGAACGGCGTTGGCCATAGAATGATGGCGGCACCTGTGAAGTTCAAGGCTTTCTTGGCCTACGCGCGCCCGCAGTCGCGACTGGGTGACTTGGCCAATACGATCTGTTATAAATAATCTCTCTGTGGAGAATGATTATGAGTAGTTCGCTTCGCCTCTACACCCCCGCCGAGGCGGCTGCGGTCAGCGGGCTTGGTCTCAAGGCCGTCAACAATCTGATCGACAAACACATCGTCGACGTCGCCCGCCCCGCCGTGGGTGGGCGCGCGGCGCGGCGTTACCTGACGCACAGTCACCTGCTGTGCATGCGGCTGGAGCACTTCCTGGCGGGGACCTTGCCGGTGGAGCGTCGCCAGCAGCTTTTCGAGGAAGTCGCCGCCCGTCCCAACACCCGGATGGTCAAGGCCAACAGCGTCCTGCATGTCGACGTCGCCGAGGCCCGCCGCGAGGTGGATGCGCGCGTTCGAGATTTGGAAGCCGCCGAGGCCGAAATCCACAGTGATCCGGCCGTGCTCGGCGGCGAGCCTGTATTCAAGGGCACTCGTATCCCGGTCTACGGCGTTGCGGCCATGCTCGATGCGGGAGCGACGCCGGACGAATTGCTCTCGGGCTATCCCAAGCTCGATGCGCGCAGGCTCGTGCTTGCCCGTCTCTGGGCCGCAGCCCACCCCCGGCGGGGCCGTCCAAAGCGCCTGTCGCAACACGGCGTGCCTTCGGCTTCGCGCAAGACGGTGCTGCTCAAGGGCGATCCCCTGACCGGCGCGCGCGGTGGGACGAGCGGCCGTTGAACTTCTTGATCGACGAATGCCTGCACACCTCGCTGGTCGAGGTGGCCCAGCAGCGCGGCCATGAGGCCGCCCATGTCACCTGGCGCGGCATGGGCGGCATGCAGGATTGGAACCTCATGGCGCCTATCCGTGAGGAATTCCTGACCTTCGTCACCAACAACGCCAAGGACTTCCGGCGTCTCTACGCCGAAGCCGAGATTCATGCCGGCCTGGTCATCATTGTCCCCCAGGTCCCGCCGGCTGAGCAACGGATCCTGTTTGCTGCTGTGCTTGACGACTTGGAAGGGCAGGAGCTTCTCAACGAGGTCGTCGAGATCGCAATCGAAGACGACGGCGCCGTGATCGAGCGCTACGCTATGCCCGCGGGCTGACGCTTCGGGCGAGGTTCCGCCGTATGGCCAAGGTTTGACTCTTCGACCCAGACTCGCGCCAAGATTGCGCCTTTGCTGCGGTGAGAGGTTTACGCGATGGCTGAGTATGCAGCGCCAAGGTTCGACGATTTTCCGCCGGCTGAGGCGATCGTGGAAATGCTCAAGCTCCTCGATCAACTCTTCATCGAGATACTCGAGGATCGATGGCTGCTCCTGCCCGATCGCTTTTCGGGTGTGCTCGCCCGGGATGAGAGCGCTCTGCCCGCCGCGTTCGACGAAGCACGAGGGCAGATCAAAGAGCTCATCGATGCGATCCGCGCCTTTGTGGAGGTGGGGACTTATCGAAATCGGCTCGTCGATTTCGGTCTGACGGGAGCCCCTCTGCGCTTCAAGCTCGAGGTCATCGAGTACGTCAATTTTCAAATCCCACCCGCTCGCAATCGCGCGCTGGAGCGCGTCAGCGATCGACGACGCTCGCGGCCTTGGGGCTATAGGAAGGTCGTCAAAGGCACGTTGGCCGCAATCGATGGTCCGCTGGAATCTCTGACCAAGATGCTGGGCGTCGGCGAAGGCGTCGTCGAGTTCAAGAAGGGCTTGGAGGTCCTGCTCGACATCGGAACCCCGTGACGCAAGCTAGTCGACTGCCTTTCGGAGGGCCTCGATACGCTCTAAGGCGATGGTTTCCGCAATCACCTTGAGCTTGGTGACGCACTTCTCCAACCAGTCTAGATGCTCGGCGGAGATCTCGTAGGTCTTGGAATAGCGAGCCTCGACATAGGCGCGGCGGATCAGGTCGAACCCTTGGCGCTCGAACTTGTTGGACCCGGGCCAAATGCCGATCAAACGCGTGTCCATCGCCTCGGCACGGTCGCGCAGGAGGTTCAAGCGATGGGTCTTGGTGCTGTACAGCGTCAGGACAAGAACCAGGCCGTGATAGAACCGTTCCGCCGCTTGGTGGAGTTGGAAAGCTGCTTCTTTGGATCGCCCTTGGCCCATGACGTAACGGGCGGTGTCAAGAAACCCCGCAGCGCTGGGAAACCACTCCTCGTAGTAGCCCTTAGTCTCGCCATAGGCGTCTTGCGGCGACAGCAGTTCGGGCTGCGCGAACGGAAATCCGTCTTCCTCGAAAAGCGTAATCCCGTCTCTCAGGATGTCCGTAAAGAAGTAGCGGCCCAGCCGCAGTTGCTCGTTCACGTCGTCCAGGCTGTGAACGATGAAGTTGGGTTGGGTGCGCAGACGCTCGCCGGAGGCCAGCTCCCGCAGCAGCACATCGTCGGGCTTGCCCCAGAACTCTTCCAGGTCGGCCAGATCCTCGTGGTTGACCACCACCAGGATGTCGTAGTCGGAGAAGTATCGCCCCTTGGGATCCTCGACCCAGTCGCCGCGCGCATAACTGCCGAAGAGAATGATCTTGAGCAGCTTGCCGGTGCGAAAACGCGGCATGGTTCGCCGGCTCAGCGCTTGGCTGAACCCTTCGCGCAGGGTCTCGACCACGAAGTCGAGTTCCTTGCGCTTGCCGGCCGG
Source organism: Caulobacter sp. GW821-FHT11E10 (assembly GCF_058808375.1). Lineage (NCBI taxonomy): Bacteria > Pseudomonadati > Pseudomonadota > Alphaproteobacteria > Caulobacterales > Caulobacteraceae > Caulobacter > Caulobacter sp. GW821-FHT11E10. The sequence goes on along the minus strand of NZ_JBXARP010000011.1, from coordinate 4,252 downwards.
CAGATGGTCGAGCGAGGTCTTCATGGGCTCCTGTCGAGTACGCGCCCGCCGATCACACTCTGGTTCGGCAGTCGGGGAAAGAGTCTAAGGCACGAAAGCGCAGACGTCGAAGGCGCCGCGACCGTTGGCGTGCGAAATCGAGCGCAGCGGCGTGGGAAGCCTCCCAGGTTGGACCGAATATTCCGCCTATATTCGATCTATAGAGTGGCGCAGCGCATCCAAGCGCTCTCTGGATGGCGCTGCGGCCATCCTGGCCACGCCGCCGCAGTTGCTCGTGTTCGACGCTCCGCTCAAGAGTTCGCCCCCAAGGACCACGCCGTCCCGGACCAGCGCCTGGGCCGGACTGGGTCTGCACCAGCTGCGCTACGTCCTGGCCGCAGCCGAACAAGGCGGCTTCCGCCGCGCGGCGCGATCGCTCGGCGTCCAGCAGTCGGCCGTCTCACGGCGCATCCATGACCTCGAAGCGCGGCTCGGCGCTCGAATCTTCGACCGCGCACCCTGCGGCGTTCGCCTGACATCGGCCGGCGAGGATTTCGTCGCGGACGCCAAAGCCGCCCTGGCGGGCCTGGATCGCGCCGTCGATCGCGCCGCCGAGTTAGGTCTGGCCGAAATGAGCGTTTTGCGGGTTGGCGTGCTCGGCGGGTTGGCCCCTGGCGCGCTGGACGACATCATGCGGCGATTGCTGGAGCGCGAGCCTGCTCTGCGGCTCGACCTGGTCGAGGCCGACGACGAGCGACTGACAGACGCCCTGCTCCAGGACCGGCTCGACATCGCCTTCATGATCGATCCCCCAGCTCGCTTCGACCAACGCCAGGGATGGCGCGAGCGGCTGGTCGTGGCCCTGCCGATAAGCCATCCCTTGACCGCAAACAGCGCCATCGGCTGGACCGACTTGGCCGGGCGGCGAGTCCTGGCGCCGACCGCGATCGCCGCTTCGGCCCTGCGCCTCGCGCGAAGGCGCGATCAAGCCGGCCTAGATATCCACGCGCTGGCGGCGAGCGCGGCGAGTGTGGCGCGCCTGGTGTCGCTGGAGCAAGGCGTCGGCTTGATCAACGAGGCTGCTGCGGCGCGCGTGAACGGCGTGGTCTACCGGCCCCTCAGCCGAGCCTTTCTGGACTTCAAAGCCATCACCGGTCGACGGTCGGACAAGCCGGCGCTCCGCCGCCTGCTCGATCTCCTGCCGAGCGAACCCTAGTTCGACGCCGCAGCCGAGCCATCGAAGACGATGTCGCGAGTCACCAGGATGGAGAGCGGCAGGCCGGCCCGCAGGGTAAGCGTTGGTTGGACGTCAAGCTGCCGGCGAACGAGTTGTTGGCCCGTCTGATTGACGGCGCCCTGCAGCCCCTCTCTGACCGCCCGAGCCACATCGCCCTCATCGTCGGCGCCAAGCTCGGCGCCAACGCCCAGCAGCGTCGATAACAACGCGGCCTTGGTCATGTCGCCCCAATGAGCATCGACCCGGTCCGAAAGTCCCGATCGTCCGGCCGCGTCGGCGCCGACCAGACGATCCAGTTGCATTGAACGCCCGTCGGGAAAGACGACGCGATCCCAGGCGAGAAACACCCGACGCTGGCCGAAGGCGATGCGGGCCTCATAGGTCCCCAGCAGTTTGGACCCCTGCGGGATCAAGACTTCTCGGCCAGTCAGGCTGTCGTAGACATTTCGCGTGACTTGGGCCGCCACCGGACCGGGCAGATCCGAGTTCACCGCCGTCTGCAACGCCGCCGGGATCACGGTATGAGCGTGAAGGATCCGCCGACCTGCCGGGGGCGAGGGGCGAAAGGCGCTGGTCGTCGAGCCCGCCGGTCGATCGAGAAAGGCTTGCCTGGGATCTGGAGGCGGGTTTGAGAGCGGCGGGGCCTGGAGCACGGCTGGCAGGGCGGCCAGCGGCGATGACGGGTTGCTGGCGGGCTCTGACGTCGCGCGTTGAGCTCGACTGGTGAACAGGGCCGCCACGCGGGCGCTGTCGGCGAGAGACCTCTGGGCGCTCGGAGCCGCACCGCCCGACGTCCCCTCGGGGCGACCGATCGGCGGAGGCGAGGGGTCTACGCCCCTGGCGTGGGCCGCCACGATCGGCCGTCCAAGATCGCCGGGCAGCGGCGGCCCGAGCCGGGGCACATCGCTATAGGTCTTGGGCGCGTCGGCCATGGCCGCGAGCGGCGGCTTGGTGTCCGCCTCCTCTGTCGGAAGCTCCACGGGCTTGGGCGTTCGGGTGTGCAAGGCCATGGCCAAGGCGCCGGCGATGCACACGACCGCCGCGCCGCCGACGATCAGGACCATCAGGCGCGAGAGCCGAGCCACACGGGGCGGAGACGCCCGCAGCCTTACCGTTTCCTCCGCGCTGTCCTCGGGGGGATGACTCATCGGACGTCGGCCCCGAGCCGCTCGATGAGGACGCGCCGGGCCTTTCGCTTGTCCCCCAGCCGCAACTCCGCGCGATCGAGCAGACGATCGGCGATCATTCGCCGGCCCTCAATCCGGTAGTTGACGAGTTCGGGCCGGCCGGCCGCGTCCAGAGCAAAGAGCGGCGGCAACTCGCCTGCGGAGACGGACGGCGGGAAGACGACGATGGTCTTGCGACCATCGTCGAAGACCTGCAGCGGACGCCACGCGACCTTGTCGCCGGTGACCTTGTAGTCGAACGACAAGGTGGTCAGGTCGAGCGGCGGTGGCGAAGGCGGCGTGAGCAGAACCGCGGCGGGCGTGGAAGTCGGCTTGGCCAAGGCGATCAACGCGTCCTTGGGATAGGTCCAGATCACCGAGGCCATGTAAGTGGCCGCACTGGCGCGCAGTTCGACATAATAGGAGCGCTTGTCGGTATTGATGACCAGGTTGGTGATCAGCCCGCTTTGGGCCGGTTTGACGAGCACATGCACGCGCCGCCGGGCGCCGACACCGCTTTCGGTGTCGCCGATGATCCAGCGGACGGTGTCGCCGGCCGCGATCGGCCCGGACCCGACCAGGCTTTCGCCCTCTTCCAGCACGATGTCGGTCACGCGGCCGGGCGCGGTGTAGATTTGATAGAGACCGCCGTCACGCCAAGCGAAGGTCTGGACCGCCCCCTGGAAGGTTTCGAGCTGGGGCTGCACGCGCGCGGCGGCGTTGGCTGCGGCGATCGGTCGTCGCGGGTCCGACTGGGCGGCGGCGCCCGTCGCCATGGCGGCGATCGCGATCGCCAAGGGTGTCAGAATCCGGGGTGTCATGCGCATCAGGCCATCTCCTTGGACCAGTCGATCGCATCGACGTAGACGCCGAGCGGGTTCTTCTTCAGTTGGTCGGCGCTGCGGGAGGGTCGCTGGATCACCGTCAGGGTCGCGGCCCAGCGCTCCGTCGCCGCCAGCTTGCCGTCCTGGTATCGGCGCTCGACCCATTCGACCCTGAAGCTGGTCGGGGAGACCTTCAGCGTATTGGCGATCTCCACCGAGACCTGCTCCTTGCCGACCCGAAGAAATGGATCGTCGGCCTGGGCGTAAGCGCTCAGCGCGCGAGCACCTCTGGCGCTGGTCAGGGCGTAGGCCGACAGCCAGTTCTGGCGCACCACGATCGGATCGGCCGAAACCGATCTCACTTCCTGGATGAAGCGCTCCAGTCGCGCGGCGATCATGAAGTCAGAGGGCTTGAAATCGGCGTCCGCCGGCGCGACCGCGCGGGCCTCGCCCCGGCGATCGACTTCGACCACCCAGGGCGTGATGTGGCCACGTGAGCCTTGCCAGACCAAGCCCGCCGCCAGTAGCGCGATCACGCCGGCCTCGACCATGGCCAGGCGCCAGAGGCGACGGCCGTTGACGGCGATCCGGCCCTCGCGATCATCCCACGCCTGACGAGCCCGCCTATAGGGCGTGTCGAGTTCGGGCGTTGCGCCGTACCGAACCTCCGGGCGCTTGAACATTGCTTCAGTCTCCTTCCGAGAGATCGACCGAGGCGCCGCCGCCGCTCTGGCCGGACGAGGCCGCGTGGCTTGCGGCCGAGGCGCCATGGGCGACGGCCTGGCCGCGGTTCATGCGCTGGGCCCAACCCGGCGGTTGGCTTGCGGGGGGCGAACCGTCTTGGCCCCTGGCCGATCCGCCAAGCTGCTGGGCGCGCGCCGAGGCGAAGCGTCCGCCAAGATCCTGGGCCATTCGGCGCAACGGGCTGACCGCGCCGCCGGCGGCGGCCTTGGCCAAGCCGATCGCGCCGCCGCTTTGGGCCGCGCCGGTCGCCGCGCCCGCCAGGCTGGCCCCGCCGCGCGCCGCGCCCATCGCCAGGCCCGCCG
>NZ_JBXARP010000010.1:0-286415 GCF_058808375.1 Caulobacter sp. GW821-FHT11E10 | reverse complement strand
CCGCACGGTCGGCGCCGGCGTGGTTGCGAAGATCGTCGAGTAATCTCGAAACGATCTAGCTTCGGCTGACAATGCGAAGGCCCCGGAGAGCAATCTCCGGGGCCTTTTGCTTGAGCGGGCGTGGATCCCGTTCCCACGGGCTGTGTCGGCCACCGGCTTGACGTCGCTTCCCGAAAGCGCGAGCACCCTTATCAAGGGACGGGGAGCCAGCGCTTGGATTTGAGGCGAAGGATCAGAGGCAGCTTGGTGGCGCGCTATGGCCTGGCCGTCGCCATGACGGTTCTGGCGGTGCTGCTGCGTTTCGCCTTGGGCGCGGTGTTCCCGCCGGGCTTTCCCTATGTGACCTTCTTCCCGGCCATCGTGGTGACGGTCTATCTGGGCGGGCTGCGACCGGGCGTGCTGTGCGCGACCCTGAGCGGTCTGGCGGCCTGGTACTTCTTCATTCCGCCGGCCTTCGGCTTCAGTTTCGATGTCTCCGTGCTCGTGGCGCTGGCCTTCTACGGCTTCGTGGCCGGGGTCGACATCTTCTTCATCGACGGCATGCGCAAGGCGCTGGACCAGTTGGAGAACGAACGGGAGCGGTATCGCGGCCTGGCCGAGAGCCGTGACCTGCTGTACCGCGAACTGCATCACCGGGTGAGCAACAACCTGCAGGTCGCCGGGGCCCTGCTGCGCCTGCAGGGGCAGGGGGTGACCGATACCGGCGCCCGCCACGCCCTGGAGCAGACCGGCGAGCGGATCGAGGTGATCGCCCGTATCCAGCGTGAACTGCACGACCGCACCGGGGAACCCGTGCCCTTCCGCGACTTCGCAGAGCCCCTGCTGGCCAGCGCCGCCGCCGCGGCCGGAGCGCGGGTGCGCCTGACCATCGAGGGGGGCGAGCAGCCACTGCATCCGGACCAGGCCACGCCGGTGACCCTGGTCATGCTGGAAAGCTTCAACAACGCCCTTGAGCATGGCTTCGGCGAGGCCGGCGAGGGGCAGGTGCGCGTGCGGCTGGACCAATCGGGCCTGGCCCACCTGCTGACCGTCAGCAACGACGGCGCGGGCCCGCCCCCGGGCTTCGATCCCGCCAAGTCCAAGAGCCTGGGCCTGCGCATCGTCCGCGCCATGGCCCAGCAACTGGGCGGCAAGTTCGACATGATCCGCGAGGAGGATTGGACGGTCTCCCGGCTGAGCTACGCGCCGAAGCGGGATTGAAGGCTCCGGCGCAAATCCTCCCCCCAGCGGGGGAGGTGGTCCGAAGGATCGGAGGGGGAAGTTCTCCTGGCCCAACCCCTTCCCCCTCCGTCGTCTCTTCGAGCCGACACCTCCCCCGCTGGGGGGAGGATCTTGGTTCTACAGCTCCAACCGATAGAACCGCGTATCGACCGCCATCCTCGGAAACGCCTCGGGCAGATCGTCCACGGCGACCACCTCGAAGCCGTTCTTCTCATAGAACCGATGGGCCGCCGTGAACCGGTCGGTCGTGCCCAGCCACACGGCCTGGACGTCCTGGGCGCGCGCGTGGGCCAGGGCCGTGTCCAGCAAGGCCTTGGCCGCTCCGACCTCGCCGCGCGCAACCGGTTTGACGAACATCTTGCGCAGGGCCACCGCACCGCCGCGGATGTCCTTCAGGGCGATCGTACCGACGGCCTCGCCGTTCAGTTCGGCCAGCCAGAACTGGCCGGCGCCGGTCTGGTACCAGGCCGGAATGTCGGCGAGGTCCGGCTGATCGGCGGCGGTGATCGCGATGCCGAACTCCTCGCGCTGGATCGGCAGGATCACCCCGACGACGGCGTCTTCGTCGCCGGGGCTAAAGGTCCTGATGACCAGCTCGGCCACTAGAGGCGGTCGACCGGGACCGGCCGGCCCTCCGGCGCCTCGCGCGGCGTGGTCATGCGGGCCAGTTTCGGGGTCAGCCAGCGCTCGAAGTCGTCGACGATCTCATAGACCACCGGCACCAGCACCAGCGACAACACGGTCGAGGTGATCAGGCCGCCGATCACGGCCACGGCCATGGGCTGGCGGAACTCCGAGCCGGTGCCGATGCCCAGCGCCGTGGGCGCCATGCCGGCCATCATCGCCAGGGTGGTCATGACGATCGGCCGGGCCCGCTCGTGGCAGGCGTCGACGATGGCGTCGCGCTGGCTCATGCCGGCGCGCTCCTGCTCGATGGCGTACTCGACCAGCAGGATCGAGTTCTTGGCGGCCAGGCCCATCAGCATCAGGAAGCCGATCAGCGACGGCATCGACAGCGACTGGCCGGTGACCAGCAGGGCCAGGAACGCGCCGCCGATCGCCAGGGGCAGGGCCGACAGGATGGTGATCGGCTTGAAGAAGCTGCGGAACAGCAGGATCAGCACGCCGAACACCAAGCCCACGGCCGAGAGCAGGGCCACGGCGAAGCCGGTAAACAGCTCGACGAATGCCTCCTGGTCGCCAGCCGAGGCCGGGCCGACGCCGTCGGGCAGCTTCTTCATGGTCGGCAGGTTGCCGACGTCGGTCATGGCCTGACCGAGCTGGGCGCCGTTGTTGAGGTCGGCCTCGATGGTCACCTGCCGCTTGCGGGCGAAGCGGTCGATCTTGGCCGGACCGGCCTGGAACGACAGGTCGGCCACACTATCCAATCGCGTTGTACCGCCGCTGGCGGTCGGGACGCGCAAGGCGCCCAGGGCCTCGAGGTCGCGACGGCTGTCGGCGGGCAGCCGCACGCGGATCGGAATCCGGCGCTCGCCCTGGGTCATCTTGGCGACGTTGGCGTCGATGTCGCCGACCGTGGCCACGCGGGCGATGGCGGCGATGTCAGCCGAGCTGACGCCGAGGCGCGCGGCCTCGTCGGCCTTGGGCCGGATCAGGATTTCCGGACCGCTGGGCGGCGACGACGGGCGCGGATCGGCGACGGTGTCGAGCTTCTGCATCTCGCGCTCAATCTGGGCGGCGGTGCGTTCCAGCAGCGGGCCGTTCTCGGCGACCAGGATGGTCTGGACCTCGGAGGTGCCCCAATCGCCCAGCAGGTTGACGCGGGCGTCGGGGATGTCGTGCAGACCGTTGCGGACCTCCTGCTTGATCTCGGTCACGGTCAGGTCGCGCTCGCCCTTCAGGACGATGGTGACCGTGGCGTCGCGGATGTCCGTCCCGCTCTGGCCGCCCCAGCCGCTGCCGATGTTCGAGCCGACCTGGGCGAAGACGTGGGCCACTTCCGGACGCTTGCGGAACATGGTGGTCACCGACTGGATCGTGCGTTCCATGTCGGCCGTGGTCGCCCCGGGCGGGCCCTGGACCTTCAGGTAGTAGTAGTTGTTGTTGGCGGCCGGCTGGAACGCAGTGGGTAGGAGACCCGCCAGCATGATCGAGCCGACGAAGATCAGCCCGCCGATAATGCAGGCCAGGATCCGGTGGTCCAGCGACCAGTCCAGGACGTTGCGGTAGAAGCCCTTGAACGCTTTCCGGGGGTGCGGCTCCTTGGCCGGCTTCAGGAAGTAGGCGGCCAGCAGCGGGGTCAGCAGGCGCGCGACGACCAGCGAGAACAGCACGGCGATGGCCACCGTCAGGCCGAATTCCTTGAAGAACTGGCCAGGCGTGCCGGGCATGTAGGACACCGGCACGAACACCGCCACGATGGTGAAGGTGGTGGCCACGACGGCCAGGCCGATGGCGTCCGCGCCCTCGATCGCCGCCAGGTAGGGTCTCTGCCCCCGGGCGACGCGCTTTTCGATGTTCTCGATCTCGACCACGGCGTCGTCGACCAGGATGCCGATGACCAGGGTCAGGGCCAGCAGGGTCACGACGTTCAGCGAGAAGCCCATCACCGCCATGAAGGCGAAGGTGGGGACCAGCGACACCGGCATGGCGATGGCGGTGATCAGGGTGGCGCGCCACTCGCGCAGGAACAGGAACACCACCAGCGAGGCCAGCAGCATGCCTTCCAGCAGGGTGTGCTCGGTGGCCGTGAAGCTGGCGCGGGTCTCGTCGACGGTCGAGAAGATCTTCACGAAGGTGACGCCGCCCTGTTTCGCGGCGAGCTTGTCGACGGCGGCCTTCACGCGGTCCTCGACGGCGACGTCGCTGGAGTCGCGGGTCTTCATCACCTGGAAGGCGACGACGGGCCGGCTGTCGAGACGGGCGAAGCCGCGCTGCTCCTCGGCGCCCTGGCCGACCTGCGCCACGTCGGTCAGCTTGACGTAGCGGCCGCCGCCGACCGGGATGGTCAGGTCGCGCAGCTGCTCGACCGTGGTGGCCGCGCCCAGCACGCGCAGGGTCTGTTCGCGGCCGCCGACATTGGCGCGGCCGCCGGGGGCGTCGACGCTGAAGCTGGCCAGGGCCTGGTTCAGCTGCGGGGCGGTGACGCCGAACGAGGCCATGCGGTCGGGGTCGAGAATGACGTTGATCTCGCGGTCGACGCCGCCGACGCGCGCCACCTGGGCCACGCCCTTCTCGCCCTGCAGGGCGCGGGTGACGGTGTCGTCGATGAACCACGACAGCTCGGTCGCGCTCATGTTCGGCGCCGAGACGGCGTAGGTGATGATCGGGGCGCTGGTGATCTCCAGCCGCTGGACGATCGGCTCGTCCACCTCGCGGGGCAGGACCGACCGCGTCTGGTCGACCTTGGAGCGCACCTCGTCGGTGACCTTCTGCAGGTCCTCGCCGAGATTGAACTCGATCGTCGTGGTCGAGGCGCCCTGGACCACCGATGAGCGGATGGTCTTGACGTTGGAGATGCTGGCCACCGCGTCCTCGATGGGGCGGGTGACCTGGGTTTCCATCTCGCCCGGCGCGGCCCCGCTCTGGGTGACCGTGACGGTCACGGCGGGGAACTCGACATTGGGGAACTGCTTGATCGGCAGGCTCAGATAGCAGCCGATGCCGGCGATCATCAGGGCGATGAACAGCACCGCGACCGGGATCGGATTGCGGATCGCCCAGGCGGAGATCTTCAGTTCGCCGGTCTTCCCGGCCTTCTGTTCGCCGGTCATCAGCGGGCCGCCTGTTGGGCGGGCGCCGGGCGCACGACGTCGCCGTCGGTCACGAAGGCCGCGCTGCCCAGGACGATGCGCGTGCCGGCCGGCGGTCCCTGAACCAGCTGAGCCCAGCCGCCGCCCTTCTGGCCGACCTTCACGGCGACCTGGTGGGCGCGGTTGTTGCTGTCGACCGTCATCACCGAAAGGCCGTCGGCCTCGTAGCGGATGGCCGATTCCGGAATGGCGGTCACCGGCGCGCCCGAGGCGCCGAAATTGGCGCGGCCGAAGCCGCCGGGGCGCAAGTCGGGCCGCACGGGCAGGCGCACGCGCACCTTGCCCAGGCGGTTGGCGCTGTCGACGCGCGGACTGACCAGGCGCACAACGCCCGAGATCGACTGGCCGCCGGGCAGGGACACCTGAACGGCCTGGCCGGCGCGGATGCCGGGCAGGTTGGCTTCATTGACCTCGGCGTCCAGCTCGACCAGGCCGTCACGGGCGATGGTGAACCACGGGGCGGTTCCGCCGCCCGCGATCTGGCCGGGCTGCACGCCGCGTTGCAGGACCCGGCCGCCGACCGGCGAGGTGATGGTCATGCGCGAAGCGCGGGTGCGCAGCTCCTTCAGCGCCGCTTCCTGGGCCTTGGCCTGGTAGCGGCGGGTCTCGATCTGCTCCTGGCTGAGGACGCCCTGGCCGTCGAGGCCGGAGACACGGGCCGCCTCGGCCTGCGACTGGGCGGTGACGGCCGCCTGCTGATCGATCTGGGCGCGCAGCAAGGTGTTGTCCAGCTGGGCCAGGGGCTGGCCGGCGCGGACCCAGTCACCCTCGTCGGCATAGAGCCGGGCGACGCGATAGCCGGTCAGCTCCGAGCCGACGGCGGCCTCCTCGCGCGAGACCAGCAGGCCGGAGGCCTCGATCCCGCCGCCGAGCGGCCGGGTCTCGACGCTGCCGATGCTGACGGTGCGCGCCTGCGAGGCGGCGCTGGCGGTGGGTTTCTTGTCGGCCTCCGGCTTCTTGCCGCAGGCGGTCAGGCCCACGGCGGAGCAGACCAGGGCGGTGGCGATCAGGGAGCGGGTCGTCATCGGGGGTCTCATTGCGCGGAGGGCTTATTGGGAACGGCTTGGGGCGACCAGCCGCCGCCAAGCGCCTTGTAGGTCTGGATGGCGCGCTGCAGCGCCTGGGTCTGGGCCCCGGTCAGGGCCGTGCGGGCCGAGCGCCAGGACTGTTCGGCCTGCAGGGCCGTGGTCAGGTCGGTGAGGCCGGCGGCGTAGCCTTTGCGGCTGGCCTCATAGGCCACGGCGGCGCGGCGTTCGCCGGCGGCCAGCAGCGTGACGCGGCGCTGGTCGGCCTCCTGTTGCACGAGGGCGCTCTCGGTTTCGCCAAACGCCTTCTGCACGGTCTGCTCATAGGTGATGGCGGCCTGTTCGACGCGCGCGCCCTCGGCCTTGATGTCGGACATCAGCTTGGGAATGTTCAGCACCGGGATCGAGAGGTTGGCGCCGATCGACCAGGCCGAGCTGGTGGTCGAGACCGACGAACCAGCCTGCAGGAAGCTGGGGTTGATCGACTTGGAGAGCCCCACGCCGGGCGTGATGGTCAGGGTCGGAAACAGGGCCAGTTCGCTGATGTTCAGATTGCCCGAGGCCGAGGCCAGGCGCGCGGCGGCCTCGCGGATGTCGGGGCGGCGGGCCAGCAGTTCGGCCGGAGCCGCGGCCGGGACCGGCGGGGCCTTGGCCAGCAGGGGTTCGACCGGGAGACTGGCCAGCGGGTCGACGCCCTTGCCGACCAGGATCAGCAGGCCGCGGCGCGAGGCCTGGAGCTCGGCCTCGAGGGCGGCGACCTGAGCTTCGGTCTGGGCCAGATCGGCGGCGGCGCGTTCGCCTTCGGACGTGGCGGTCAGGCCCCGGCGGCCCTTTTCGGCCGAGACGTCATAGAGCGACTTGGCGATGCGGGCGCTTTCGCGGGCGTCTTCCAGCTGTACCGCCAGGCCGCGAGCCTCGAAGTAGGATTGGGCGACATTGGCGGCCAGGGCCGCGCGGGCGCCTTCATAGGCGAAGCGGGCGGCGGCCAGGTCGTTGTCGACCACCCGTCGGGCGGCGCCGCGGCGACCGATCAGATCCAGTTCCCAGGAGACGTCGAAATTGGCTGAATAGGTCTTGCTGACGCCGCCCTGGGTGAAGCCACCGGCGCCGCTCTGGTCGATGATGTGGGTGTCGGTGCGCTTGGCCGCGCCCTCCAGCGGCGTTTGCGGGATGTAGATCTGGCGGACCAGGCCCTGGCGAACGGCGCGAGCCTCCTCCAGGCGGGCGGCCGCGAGGCGGGCGTCGGGGCTCTGGGCCAGGGCGGTCTCGACCAGGCTGTTCAAGACCGGATCGTCGAAACTGGTCCACCACTGGTCCAGCGCCTGGGAGGGCAGGGCCTTGCCCGCCGGCGCCTCGTAGGCGCCGGGCAGCTTCACATCGACTTGGCGCGCGGGCGTGGTGCAGGCCGAAAGGCCCGCGCCGACGAGGACGGCCGTCCCCGCGAGCAGGGCGTGTGACAAGCCAGAAGGCCGGCCTGGACGCCTGAGGGCGCCGGTCTTGGCAAGACGCATGAATTTCAAACCCGGTTATTCCCGCCTGCAGGCGTGGTTCTGGCGACCAATGTTTTCCCACTTAGGCATCGCTATGCCGATGGGAAAGCCCCCAACCCCAGCTTTAGCGAAGCTAATGTTGCAACACATCGGTCCTTAGCGACGTAAGGGCCCATACCTGTCAGCAGTGCGGCGGGATGACGCGGCTGCGAGCCCTTGACGGGGGAGTGGTTGACGCGACGGCAAAACATACCGCATCATCGAAACAAGTGTTCGACTCTGTTGTCGACACCCGTCTCGCCCGCAGGAGCGGGACAGTATGCGTGGCTTTTCAAGCGTCCAGCTCTGGAGGAACCACGACTTGTCGGCTCTAGAAGGCGCATCACCAAGTTTCGAAAGCGAACGCTCCAGGCGGCGTGGCGGTACCCACGCCCGCGTGCTGTCGCGCGCTCGATCGGAATGCGTCGTGTTCGGGAGACCGCTGCCCAGCTGAACGCTCCAAAGGCCGCGCGAAAAGACGAACGGCCAGTCCAAGAACAAATCGAGGGAGGGAATGACAATGAAACGAACCCGCTTCCTGCGCGGAGGCTCACGCCTCGCGCTGGCCATAGCCACCACGGGCGTAGTGATGGGCGGCGCGAGCGCGGCCCAGGCCCAGGCGCAACAGAAACCCGCCGATGTTTCGACCGAGGTCGAGGAAGTCGTCGTCACCGGCTCGTTCATCCGAGGCACCCCCGAAGACGCGGCCCTGCCGGTCGAGGTGATCGGCGCCGAAGAACTGCAAAAGCGCGGCTCGCCCTCGACGGTGGAACTGCTGAAGGCCCTGTCGGTGTCCAACGGCGTGTTGGGCGACACCAACCAGTTCGACAGCCGCGCCCAGGGCTCGGAAGGCTCGGGCTCGGTCAACCTGCGCGGCCTCGGCTCGCAGCGCACCCTGGTGCTGCTGAACGGCCGCCGTCTGGCGATCAACCCGTTCGGCCAGGCCGGCGCGGGCATCGTCGACACCAACGTCATTCCCGCCGCCGCGATCGGCCGCCTGGAAGTGCTGAAGGACGGCGCGGCCGCGACCTACGGCTCGGACGCCATCGCCGGCGTCGTCAACTTCATCACCAAGAAGAACTTCGAGGGGCTGGAAGCGGCCGCCGACTATCGGATCATCGACGGTTCGGACGGCGACTATGGTCTCAGCGCGACGTGGGGCAAGATCTGGGAGAACGGCAACGTCCTGGCCAGCGTCGGCTGGCAGCATCGCTCCAAGCTCTCGGTCGCCGAGCGCGAGTGGGCCAACCGGCCATATCTGGACAATCCCGAAGGCGGCTGGTCGGCCGCGGGCAATCCGTCGACCTTCATCCCTCTGGCCAGCACGACCAGCGGCATGCGCGACCCGGGTTGCGCGGGCCTGGGCGGCTATCCCGGCTTCAGCGGTCTGACGCCGACCTGCCAATGGCACTACACCCCGTTCGACAATCTGGTCGAAAGGTCCAACGCCGTGCAGGCGTACGTGGAGGCCAATGCCGATCTCTCGGCCAAGACCAAGTTCCACGCCGAGTTGCTGTACGCCCACACCGACGTGCCCGAGTGGAACACCTCGCCGTCCTACGCCGCCCTCGCGGTGCCCACGGCCGAAGCCTCCGCCGTCGCCGGCCGCTACATCGTGCCATCCACCAACCCCGGCCTGATCGCCTTCATGGCGGCCAATCCGACGGTGCAACTGACCAACCTGGTCACGGGCGCGGTCACCACATCGCCCAGCTCGATCTTCGGCTTCGGGGCCATCAACGCCGCGAACCGGCCGTTCGGCATCGGCGGCAATCCGAAGACCGGCTACGGCCCCGCCATCGGCGCGCGTGCGTTCGACGCGTTCCGCGTCTCGGCCGACCTGTCGGGTGAGTTCGAGAACGGCATCGGCTGGGACCTGGCCCTGACCTATTCGCAGGAAGTCGGCATCCGCACCGGCTACGACACCCTGGTCAATCGCTTCGCCCTGGCTCTGCAAGGCCTGGGCGGCCCGCTGTGCGACAGCAACCCGTCGCTGGCCGGCATCCAAGGCACGCCGGGCGTCGGCCAGTGCATGTATTACAACCCCTTCGCCAGCGCGATCCCCAGCAACGCGATCACCGGGGCGGCCAATCCGGCCTACAACTCGGCCCTGGCCAACAACAACAAGGACCTGATCGACTGGTTCTATAAGAAGCTGTCGACCAAGCAGTCCTCGCGCCTGTTCGTCGGCGAGGCCGTGCTGAACGGCAAGACCAACATCACCCTCTCGGGCGGTGACGTCGCTTGGGCCGCCGGCGTCCAGTATCGCCGCACCTACTTCAAGGCCGACTACAACGACATCAGCAACGCCGCGATCAATCCGTGCGTGAACACGCCCGACTTCGGCGTGACCACTTGCACGGGCTCGCAGCGCAACGGCCCCTTCATGTTCCTGGGCGTCGGCAACGAGGCCGATAACCAGAGCGACGTGATGGCCGGCTTCGGCGAACTGTCCGTGCCGATCACCGACGACTTCCAGGCGCAGTTCGCGGCCCGCTACGAAAAGTACGGCGGCGGCATCGGCTCGACCTTCAATCCCAAGGCCTCGCTGCGCTGGCAGGCCATGCCGTGGATGGCCGTGCGCGCCTCGGCCGGTTCGACCTTCCGCGGTCCGCCGGACCCGCTGACCACCACCACCTCGGTGACCTCGCTGCAGGGCATCCTGGGCGTGTTCCGGGCCGTCGACATCTTCGGCAATCCGAACCTGAAGCCCGAAAAGGCCAAGACCTACAACTTTGGCCTGCTGTTCAACGCCGGCGAGTTCAAGGCCAGCGTCGACTACTTCGTCTTCGACTTCAAAAACCCGATCGTGGCCGAGCCGGTGGCCGGCATGGTCGCCTCGCTCTATCCGAACGGGGCCGCCGGGGCCAACAACTGCGCCGATCCGGCCTATGCGGGCCTGGTCGCGCGCTTCACCTTCAACGGCGCCTGCGGGACGCCGACGACCAGCATCGCTCGCCTGCGGACCAACTACATCAATGGCGCGCCGGTGAAGAACTCGGGCTTCGACTTCTCGGCCAACTACCGCTTCAAGGACGTGGCCGGCGGCGACATCCAGATCGGCGGCAGCGCGACCTACATCCAGAAGTACGAGGTCGGCTCCACCGTGGTGGAGGGCGTCACCGTCGAGAAGGCCTTCGACGCCGTGGGCCTGCTGAACTACCAGACCACCGTCGTGCCGATCCCCAAGTGGAAGGGCGATGTCTTCGCCGAGTGGAACATGGGGCCGCATAACCTGCGCCTGTCGATGCACTATATCGGCGGCTATACCGACCAGCGTACCGCGCCCTTCGCGGCGGGCACCTACAGGGACAGCACTGGCGCGGCCCAGACGATCAGCGGCGGCAAGAAGATCGAGAAGCAGGTCCTGACGAACCTGGCCTATCGCGTCTTCCTGCCTTGGGACACGACGGCGACCCTGGCGATCACCAATCTCTTCGACAAGGATCCGTCCTTCGCTCGCCTCGACCTGAACTACGACCCGTTCACGGGCGACCCGCTGGGCCGCACCTACAAGTTCGGCCTCCGCAAGAAGTTCTAGTTCCCTCCGAGCGTACGAGACCTAGCGGCGTGTCCCTCCCCCAAGGGGCGCGCCGCCTTCTTGTAAGGACGCCGTCGCTTGACGGGCGGGCGTGACACGGTAGACGCAGCGCCAGGCTTGGCTGGAGCGCGGCGCGATGATCAACTTCCCCGAGGACATCTTCAGCGAGCCGGAAGACGTCGATCCCGACACCCTGGCCAATCTGGGACCGCTGCGGCGGCTGGCCGGCGTCTGGGAAGGCCGCAAGGGCGTCGACGTCAATCCCAAGGCCGACGGCCCCGAGCGGCGCGAGTTTCTCGAGCGCATCGAGCTTCAGCCCATCGATCCCCAGGCGAACGGGCCCCAGCTGCTCTACGGGCTGCGCTATCACGTCCATATCGTCGCCTCGGACGAGGACACCACCTTCCACGACCAGGTCGGCTATTGGCTCTGGGAACCGGCCACCGGGCTGATCATGCAGACCCTGGCGATCCCGCGCGGCCAGGTGGCCCTGGCCAGCGGCCGCGCCGCGCCGGACGGCTCGGGCCTGATCGTCCGGGCCGAGCGGGGCGGTCCTGGCTATGGCGTCTGCTCGACCGACTTCCTGGAATGGGCGTTCCGGACGGACAGCTACGAACTGGACGTACGCTTCGAGGCCGACGGGGGCTGGTCGTACATCTCGACGACCATGCTCCAGGTTCGCGGCCGCGAGGAGCCCTTCCGCCACGTCGACCGCAACACCCTGACCAAGGTCGCCGAACCCCGCCCCAACCCCTCGGCCCGCATCGCGGCCGGCGAGGCGCCGTTGGCGCAGGCGCATGGGTTCGTGTCGATGGGGTAGAGGAGGCTCCTCTCTCGTAGAGAGGCGCAAACTTTGGCTGACCACCGCCGCGTAGGGTGGAGACAACCGATACTCATGCGACCCGCGATCACGCTGGAGCACCGTTAGCTCCGCCGAGTTGCCAGGACGGCCTCGGCGGCTTCGACGAACCCGGCGCCGCCCGGGCCTTTGGTGACCCACGTCGGCGGAACAGGGATTTCGTCGAGATAACGGCTGACCGTGCTCACGCCGACGGTGCGTCGGAAGAACTGGAACATCGGCGCGTCGTTCAAAGAATCGCCGACATAGAGGACCTGGTCACCATCCTCGTCGATATCGACCTGGTAGAGTTCCGCCAGAGCGCGACGCGCCATCGCGAGTTTGTCGAAACCGCCCAGCCACCCCAGTAGCCAAAGGTTGTTCTCGGTCGTAAGAGCGCCGCCCGCCCGTAACGCCTCCAACAGTTCGGCGCGAAGCACGACATCGTCCATCGCCTGGAAGGCTAGAGTCGTCAGGCGAAACGGCTGGTCGTCAGCCAGTACGGCGGCCGGCGCCTTACGCCTGATCGTGGCGGCGAGCGCTTCAAGTCGAGCGCGCTCGGCGTCGGCGTCCGGGCTCCAGAAGACACGGCTTACGCCTTCTCCCCGCCGCTGGAGCAGCAGCCCTCCATTTTCCGCGATTACGGCGTCTACTGGCCACATCCGAGCCATCTGATCACACCAACCCGCCGGCGCGGCTGTAACAGGCACAACGATGACGCCGGCAGCCTGCAGTCGCTCCAGTGCGCCGTACGTCGCCGCCGCGAGCCGACCGCGATAGGTAAGGGTTTCGTCCATATCCGTCAGGACAAACCGAATCTGCGCCAGATCACGACGCGCGGCGCTCGCCAGAGGTTCCATGCGTCCATTCATGGCCAAGCAAGGCGCATGGCAAAGCCAAGTGATCTCACGATGCATTTAGCTTTGTTGCCTGGGTCGAAAGGTCGGCTTCGCACCCATTGCCCGCGCTTGGCGGAGCCCTCCAAAACGCCCCGCCTCAGTCGCCTAGATGAAGTCCATCAGGCTCGGCGGTCCCGCCAGGGTTCCGTCGGCGTTGAACATCCCCGCCAGCTTCTCGCGCGAGGCCTGCAGCTCGACCATCTTGCCGTAGACAGCGGGCGTCCAGCCGCCGGCTTCGCGTTCCTCGGCGGTCATGGCGGCGTAGCGGGTGATCATCGCCTTGCCGAAGCCGCCCTCGTCCTCGCCGGTCGACTGGTAGCTGGCCTTGATGGCGAGGCTGTCGCGGGCGCGGATCTCGGCCTGCGCCTCGTGGATCTCGTGGGCCGAGAACTGCTCGTCCTTGTTCAGGGCGATGGCCGACAGCGAGCGGTCGTCGAAGCGGGCGAAGTCGATCACGCCGCTGTCGGGGTTTCGAGCCGCGCCCGCCTGGAAGGCCAGGGCATACTGCTTGTCCAGCGCCGTACGGACGTCGGTGGCGACCTTGCCGAACTCGCGGGTCTTGGCCCCGGCGACGGCGCTGCCGGTCTCCTTCATATAGGCCGCGACGCTGTCGTGCTCGATGCCGGCGGGCGCGAGACCCGGACGGGCGATGGCTTGCCGACGGCCTTCGACCAGGGCGGCGCGCTCCTCGGTCCAGGCGGCCGAGGCCTTCTCCTCCGGACCGGCGGCGTCCATCTGGTCGAGAGCGGCCTGGTAGAGGCTGGCATAGTCGCCGGCCAGCCGCGCCTGGGCGGCCGAGCCGGCCAGGGCGGTGTCGTGCTGGGTCTTCAGGCCCAGCGCCGCGACCACCTGCTGGTCCATCGGAAACTGGCCGCCCTTGTTGCTGGCCACGGCGTGGAGCGTGCGGCGATCCAGGTCGGAGAGATCGATCGTGGAATTGCCGTCCTTCAGCGCGCTGGCGGTGCCGGCCGCCTTCAGGCGCGCGGCGATCTGGGTCCTGGCGTCGGCGACGACGGTCTCGATGGTGCGGGAGTCCGTCTGCGCCTTCAGGGCGGCCTGGGCGGCCGGCGAGAGGGTGACGTTCACCGCCGGGGTGTTGATCGTCGGGCTCTGATCGCGGGGCTGGCCAAAGCCCGTCGCCTGGTTGGCGCGCTGTGTCGCGGTCTGTCCGGCGGTGAGGCCGGGGGCGTAGGTCGACGAGTACGGGTTGATCGTCGTCATGGCGCGGCGGGAACTCGAAGCGAATCAGACGCTTGACGATACCAGCCGTCCCTGGGGCGGGGCCACCCCATGGTTAATAGGTCGCAACCTTTAGGCCAGGACGCCCGTCAGCAGCGGCTTGGCGAACAGGTCGGCGGCCTCCTCGCGCTCCAGGCCCGGCGCCCACGCGCCCAGAGAGGCGGCGGCGTTCAGCATCGAATTGATCATGTGAGCGGCGATGCTGGGGTCGATCGCGCGGATCGAACCATCGGCGATCCCGTCCGAGATGATCGAGGCGAACCGCTGCCAGCCGCGCATATAGCCGTCGGCCATGTCGCTCCGCAGGGGCTCGGGCAGGGCGCCCAGCGACGAGGCGCGCAGCAGCGGCCCGTGCTCGGAGAGCTGGTAGGTGGTGAGGCCGGCGGCGGTGGAGACCAGCTGCGTCCAGCTGTCGGCCTCCAGGGCGCGTGCGTCCAATTGCGAGCGGCGGGTGACCGTGAAAGTGCGCTCGAAGCACTCGGACACCAGGGCGTCCTTGTCCTCGTGGTGGTGGTAGAACGAGCCCTTGGTCACGTTCAGGGCGGCCGAGATGTCCTCGACCGAGGCCCCGCGATAGCCACGCTGGTTGATCAGGCGGGTGGCGGCGACCAGGAAGGTCTCTCGCCATTCCAGCCCCTCGGGCGACAGCGGGGTCGGGTCGGGCAGCGGTCGCGGCGCCCAGGTCCGGCCCGCGGCGGGCAGGCCGTTCAGCAGGATGTCGCCCATCCGGTCGCGCACCCGGCCATAGTCCTCGATGTCGTAGCGGCGCAGCCACCGGCCCGACCAGAACACCTGCTCCATCAGGAGGTGGGTGCGGGCGTTGCGCTGGCGCTTGTCCAGGTGGGCCAGGGACGGGTCGTCGAAGAAGCCGCGCACCCGGCGGAACAGGTCGTTGAACGCGCCGACCACCGAACCGCGCAGGGGCTCCTTGAGGGCCTTGATCTCGGTGAAGCTGGTCAGCGGCGTGGCTTCGCCCAGGCGGACGCGGCGGTTCAGGTCGAGATAGAGGTCCAGGAACTTCAGAATCCGGGCGGCGGGGCCGGTCTCGGCGGCGGCCTCCTCGACCATGGCCTCGAAGCGCTCGAGGCCGCGCATGAAGCAGGCGGCGGCCAGGTCATCCTTCTTGCGGTAATAGTAGGTGACGCTGGTGGTGTTGAGGCCGACCTTGGCGGCGACGTCGGCGAGCGTCATGCCGCGCACGCCCTGGCGATTCAGGATCGCCGTGGCGGCCGCCAGGATCGTCTCCTTCTTGCGGGCGTAGCGCGCTGTCGCGGCCCCCGCGATCCGACCGTCATCCATCCAAGCAAACCCCTGATACGCCGATACCGTTGGCGTCACGCGTGGCGGTTGCGCCGCCGTCTGGACTGTCGGGTCCAATTTAGGCGCCCGGAGGGTCGGCTTAAAGGCCAGGCCCTGCCGCCACGGAACAATAACCCGCCCCTACAGCCACGGTTTGTCAGGATTGTTGCAAATCGCCTGTTTTCGGGCGTCGGGACTGTCGGAAAACGGTGTTTCGACCTGGACGCGAACCGTGCGTACATAGCGACGTCGGGGCGGGCGCGGATCCTAACGGAGAGGGAGCGTTCGCAAATGTCGGTTGTGGATGATGGATCGGCGGGGGCCGGTCTGGTGGCGCGGGTGAAGGGCATTCTGCTCTCGCCCTCCGTCGAGTGGGAAAAGATCGAGCGGGAGCCGGCCACCATCGGCGGGCTGTTCACGGGCTATGTCTGCATTCTGGCGGCGATCCCGGCGGTGGCCGGCCTGATCGGCGGGCAGTTGTTCGGTCACGGCGCGTTCGGGATCTCGATCAAGCCCAGCCTGCCCATGGCGATCACGGTCGCGGTGCTGGGCTATCTCAGCGCCCTGCTCATGACTTTCATCCTGGGGACGGTCATCGACGCCCTGGCGCCCAGCTTCGGGGCGGAGAAGAACCGCGTGCAGGCCTTCAAGGTCGCCGCCTATTCCGGCACGGCCGGCTGGGTGGTCGGGGTCCTGAACCTGATTCCGGCGCTGGGGATCATCGTGATCCTGGCCAGCCTCTACGGTTGCTGGCTGCTCTATCTGGGCCTGCCGCGGGTGATGAAGGCCCCGACCGACAAGGCGCCTGGCTACGCGATCGTGACGATCCTGGTCGCCATCCTGGTCTCCATCGTCATCGGCGTCGCCACGACGGCGGTCATCCGCGTGACCGGTCTGGGCGGTCTGGGCGGTCTGGGCGCTGCGGCGCATGGCGACAAGCTGGGCGGCACGATGGAGGTCAACGGCCACAAGGTCGACCTGGGTCGGCTGGAAGCGGCCGGCAAGCGGGCCGAGGCGCTGTCGAAGAACCCGGGCAAGGCGGCCTCGCCGGAAGCGCTGCAGGCGCTGTTGCCGGACGGCGTCGCCGGCTATTCGCGGGCCAGCGTCGAGAGCAGCTCCAGCGGCTCGGGCGATGTCTCGATCGTCGTGGCCAAGGGCGAGTACCAGAAGGGCGATGACTCGTTCCAGCTGGAGGTCACCGACCTCGGCGCGATGGGCGCGATGGCGGCCCTGGCGTCCGGCATGGGGGCCCACGCCAGCAAGGACACCGCCGACGGCTATGAGCGGGTCGCCACCGTCGACGGTCGCCTGACCACCGAGGAATGGAACCGCCCGTCCAAGTCGGGGAAGTACGGCGTCGTCATCGCCGACCGCTTCTCGATCCAGGCGGAAGGAACGGTCGCCAGCATCGACGACCTCAAACAGGCGGTTCGGGCGGTTGACGCCGCCCGGCTCGAAGCGCTGGCCCGCTAGGACGCCTTGCGCGCGCCGGCCCTGTCGGCGATCAGGACCTCGGCGATGGTGTGCGCCAGGACCGTGGGCGACAAGGGCTTGGCGATCGCCCCGTCCATGCCGGCGGCCAGGTAGCTGGCCTGCTGGTGGGCCAGGGCGTTGGCGGTCATGGCCAGGATCGGCGCGGCCCCGGCCGGGCCCTTGAAGGCGCGGATGCGGTGGGTGGCCTCCACCCCGTCCATGCCGGGCATCTGGATGTCCATCAGGATCAGGTCGAAGCCCTCGCGGGCCGCGGCCACGCCCTGGATCCCGTCATCGGCGGTGGTCACCCGCGCGCCGAGGGCCTCGAGCATGCGGGTGGCGATCAGGCGATTGGTGGCGTTGTCCTCGACCAGCAGCACGCGCAGGCCGGCGAACAGCGAGGTGTCGGCCTCATGGTCCTGGTGGACGGGCTCGGCGCAGGCCTCGGCCTCGACTTCCAGCCAGAAGGTCGAGCCCTTGCCCAGCTCGCTCTCGAACCCGACCTCGCCGCCCATCAGGTCGGCCAGCCGGCGGCAGATGGCCAGGCCCAGGCCCGAGCCGCCGAACCGGCGGGTGGTCGAGCCGTCGCCCTGCCGGAAGCGTTCGAACAGCTGCTTGCCGGCCTCCTCGCCGATGCCGACGCCAGTGTCGTCAATCTCGAACCGCAGCCGCAGGCGGTCGCCAGCGGGGTCTTCGATCCGCTTGCCGGAGAGGCGCGCGACGACGCCGCCTTCCAGCGTGAACTTGACCGCGTTGCCCAGCAGGTTGAACAGGGCCTGGCGCAGGCGCAGCGGGTCCGTGGCCGCCCAACCGAGGTCGCCGTCTCCCCCCTTGGGCGGAGCCTCGACGCGCAGATAGAGGCCCTTGGCCTCGGCCTGTGGGCGCAGCATGTCGACCACGCCGCGCACCAGCTCGGCCGGATCGACGGGCTCGGCCGACAGCTCCAGCTTGCCGGCCTCGATCTTCGAGAAGTCGATGATGTCGTTCAGCAGCTCCGACAGCATCTCACCGCAGCTCAGGGCCTCGTTCAGCAGGCGGCGTCCGTCGTCGGTCAGCTTCTCGGTCTTCAGCAGGTGCAGCACGCCCAGCACGCCGTTCATCGGCGTGCGGATCTCGTGGCTCATATTGGCCAGGAACTGGCTCTTGGCCTCGGCGGCGCTGAGGGCCGCATCGCGGGCGGCGACCAGCTCGGTGACGTTCTGGCTGATGCCGATCACGTCCCAGGCGTCGGGGCTGGAGCCACGCACGCCGCGCCAGGCGCAGTGCATGTGGGCCCACTCGTCGGTGGCCGGGTCCATGTAGCGATAGTCGATCTCGACGTGCTCGCCCGACCGCAGGGTCTTGGCGAACCCTTCCCAGACCCGCTCGCGATCCTCGGCGTGGATCGACATGGTCATCTCGGACACCGTCATGGTCCGCACCCCGCCCTGCGGGGCGCTGGGCGTGGGGATGTCCTGGTCGAAGACGTAGACGCCCTTGCGGGGATTGAAGCGCCAGACATAGACGCCGGCCGCGCTGCGCAGCAGTTCGTTCGAGCGCTCCACCTGCTGGCGCGAGATCTCGCGGGCGCGGTCTTCGCTGAAGTCCTGGAAGACGATCAGCAGGCCGTTGCCTTCGAGCGTCTTGGACTGCGAGCGCACCCACAGCCAGCCGCCGCCCTTGCGGGCCAGGCGATGCTGCGAGCGGGCGTGGCCGACGCTGCGCAGGGAGTCGGCGATCGCGTAGATCACCTCGGTGTCGTGCAGGTGGAAGAAGTCCCGGATCGGGCGGCCCAGGGTGTCTTCGGCGGTCCAGCCGGTCAGGTTGGTCCAGGCGGGATTGACGCGGATGATCGCGTCATCCTTCAGGATGACGAACATGTCGAGGCTGCTCTGGAAAAACCAGTCGGCCGCCGCGGCTTCAATCCTGGAGGCAGCCTCGGAATCCAAGTGCTTGCCCATCCCGTTTCCCTCGTTTCAATTGATATGAGCAGGATCGGGTAAAGTTTACGTTGCGGCATAACGTCTCGCGGGCGTGTCCTGATCCCGACCAACGAAAGACAACCGCAAGGGGAGAGCAGGAATTTGAGTACGCCGGAAGCCGTAGGCATGTCGTCTGACCGACTGAAGCGCATCGATAGCTTCATCAAGGGCAAGTATATCGATACCGGGAAGCTGCCCTGCGCCTTGACCCAGGTCTGGCGTCGCGGCCAGCTGGCCTACACGTCTGTCCTGGGCAGCGCGGATGTTGAACGAAGCAAGCCGCTGAAGGCCGATAGCCTGTTCCGCATCTATTCGATGACCAAGCCGGTCACCAGCGTGGCCTTCATGATGCTGGTCGAGGACGGGCTGGTCGCGCTCGACGATCCGGTTCACCGATTCATCCCGGCCTGGCGCGACCTGGGCGTCTTCCAGGCGGGCGTCGCCGGGGCGTTCCAGAGCAAGCGCACGGCCGAGCCGATGCGGATGATCGACCTGCTGCGCCATACCTCCGGCCTCACCTACGGCTTCCAGCAACGGACCAATGTCGACGCGGCCTATCGCAAGCTGAAGCTGGACGGCGTCGACAGCGAGGGCGGGCTGCGGGCTTTCGTCGACAGCCTGGGCACGGTGCCGCTGGAGTTCTCGCCGGGCGAGGCGTGGAACTACTCCGTCTCGACCGACGTGCTGGGTTATCTGGTCGAGGCCATCTCGGGCATGCCGTTCGACGTCTTCCTGAAGACACGGATCTTCGACCCGCTGAAGATGGCCGACACCGGCTTCTTCGTACCCGAGGACCAGCGCGCCCGGTTCACCGCCTGCTACGCCCTGACGCCGTCGGGCAAGGTGGTGCTGCAGGACGATCCCGAGAAGAGCCGCTTCCTCGCCGATCCGTCGGTGAAGTCCGGCGGCGGCGGCCTAGTCTCGACCGCCGACGACTATATGCGCTTCTGCCGGATGCTGCTGAACGGCGGCGAGCTGGACGGCGCGCGCCTGCTCAGCCCCAAGACCATCAAGCTGATGACCATCAACCACCTGCCCGGCGGCCAGGAGCTGGTGCAGGCCTCGCGGTCGCTGTTCAGCGAAGCCGTGTTCGAGGGCCTGGGTTTCGGTCTCGGCTTCGCCATGACCATTAACCAGGCCCGGACCAAGAACCTTGGCTCGCTGGGCGAATATTTCTGGGGCGGCATGGCCTCGACGGCCTTCTGGATCGACCCGGTCGAGGACCTGGCGGTGGTGTTCATGACCCAGCTGATGCCGTCGACCTCGTACCCGATCCGGCGCGAGCTGCGGACCCTGGTCTATTCGAGCCTGACGGAAGCGGCGGGGTAGGGGAGCCACAATCCTCCCCCTAGCGGGGGAGGTGGCGCGAAGCGCCGGAGGGGGAAGTGCTGCCGAGCCCGCCTCTTCCCCCTCCGTCGACCTTCGGCCGACACCTCCCCCGCTAGGGGGAGGATCTGGCGTCCGCACAAAAGAAACGGCGCGGGAATCGCTCCCGCGCCGAGTTGCGCTTTACCTAAGTCCGACGCATTGCGAGCAATACGCCACGCTCGCGAAACTCACCGACTTCGAAACGTCAGGACGCGTGCAAGTCGCGTCCAAAGCCTATGACTCCCCACGAGCGTCCTCCCCGGCGTGGATCATTCTCTCTGGATTTCAGACGAATGCGGCGTCGGTCAGCCCCCCAACGCCACATCCGCCCCAGGATGATCTCGGCCGAACTTGTGTTTTCGAATTTGGAGTATGCACCAGGGGTCGTCAACGGGGGACCGCCCGCGAATGGGGCGCCGTCACGGAGGTCTGGACATCTTCGCCGGAGCGTGCAGGCTTCAAACAACCGTTCAAACCAGAACTCAAAACCAAAAACAGGGTGGAAACCGCCATGGCCGCGATCAACGCCGTCACCGATCTTTCCGTCGAAGGCGACATCGGCGTCGTCACGCTGAACTCGCCGCCAGTCAACGCGCTGTCGGCCGCCGTCCGAGAGGGGCTGAAGGGCGCGTTCGACGCGGCCATCGCAGATCCGATCGTCCAGGCGATCGTGCTGATCTGCGAGGGCAAGACCTTCATCGCCGGCGCCGACATCACCGAGTTCGGCAAGGCCATGACCGGCCCGTCGCTGCAGGACGTCCAGAACGTCATCGAGAATTCGCCCAAGCCGGTGATCGCGGCGATCCACGGCACCGTGCTGGGCGGCGGCCTGGAAGTGGCCCTGGTCGCCCACTACCGCGTGGCCGTGCCCTCCGCGAAGGCGGGCCTGCCCGAAGTGAACATTGGCCTTCTGCCCGGCGCCGGCGGCACCCAGCGCCTGCCGCGCATCGTCGGCGTCGAGAAGGCGCTGGAGATGGTGACCAGCGGCCAGCATGTGCCGGCGAAAGCGGCTCTTGCGATGGGTCTGTTTGACTCGATCGTCGAGGAGGGCGCCTTGCGCGACGGAGCCATCGCCTTCGCCCGCGTGGTGCTGGCCGAGGACCGACCGCTGAATAAGGTCCGCGAGTTGAACGACAAGGTCGAGGCCGCGCGCGGCAAGCCCGAAATCTTCGCCGACTTCCGCAAGGCCAACGCCAAGAAGTTCCGCGGCTTCATGGCCCCGGAGAACAACATCAAGTGCATCGAGGCGGCGGTGAACCTGCCCTTCGAGGAGGGGCTGAAGGAAGAGCGCCGCCTGTTCATGGAACTGATGACCGGCACGCAGTCGGCTGCCCAGCGCTATGTGTTCTTCGCCGAGCGCCAGGCCGCCAAGATCCCGGACGTGCCGGACGACACCCCCACGATCCCCGTCAAGAAGGTCGGCGTCATCGGGGCCGGCACCATGGGCGGCGGCATCTCGATGAACTTCCTCAACGCCGGCATCCCGGTGACGATCATCGAGGCCAAGCCCGAGAACCTGGAGCGCGGCGTCGGCGTCATCCGCAAGAACTACGAGAACACCGCCAAGAAGGGCCGCCTGACCCAGGACGACGTCGAAAAGCGCATGGGCCTTTTGACCCCCTCGATGAACCTCGAGGACCTGGCCGACTGCGACCTGATCATCGAGGCCGTGTTCGAGCTGATGGAGATCAAGAAGGAAGTGTTCGGCAAGCTGGACAAGATCGCCAAGCCCGGCGCGATCCTGGCCTCGAACACCTCGTACCTGGACATCGACGTGATCGCCGCCTCGACCTCGCGGCCGGAGAGCGTGATCGGCCTGCACTTCTTCTCGCCGGCCAATGTCATGCGCCTCTTGGAGATCGTGCGCGGCGCCAAGACCGATAAGTCGGTGATCGCCACCTCGATGCAGATCGGCAAGAAGATCGGCAAGGTCGCGGTGCTGGTCGGCAACTGCCACGGCTTCGTCGGCAACCGCATGCTGGCCCAGCGCCAGCGCGAGGCCCAGAAGCTGATCCTGGAAGGCGCCATGCCCTGGGACGTCGACCGCGTGCTCTACGATTTCGGCCTGCCCATGGGTCCGTTCGCGATGAGCGACCTGGCCGGCCTCGATATCGGCTGGGACCCGGCCAAGACCTCGTCCTCGACCGTGCGCGAAGTGCTCTGCGAGATGGACCGTCGCGGCCAGAAGAACGGCAAGGGCTTCTACGACTACGACGAGAACCGCAACGCCAGGCCGTCGGCCGAGGTCGAGGGCGTGATCCGCGACTTCGCCGAGAAGCGCCAGATCCAGCGCCGCGAGATCAGCGACCAGGAGATCCTGGAGCGCTGCCTCTATCCAATGGTCAACGAGGGCGCGAAGATCCTGGAAGAGGGCAAGGCCATCCGGGCGTCCGACATCGATATCGTCTGGATCAACGGCTACGGCTGGCCGGTCTATCGCGGCGGCCCGATGTTCTGGGGCGAGCTCGTCGGCCTCGACAAGATCCTGGCCAAGATGAAGGAGTTCCACGCCGCCCACGGCGACGACTTCAAGCCGTCGGCGTTGCTGGAGCGCCTGGTGGCCGAGGGCAAGGGGTTCAAGGACGCTTAGGGCGATCCCTCTAGGTTTCTAATAGGCGTGTCATCCCGGACGGCCCGCAGGGTCGATCCGGGACCCAGGAAGTGACAAAGCGCCGTGCGCGCCACTCCTGGGTCCCGGCTCTACGCTCCGCTTCGGCCGGGATGACACGGATTTTTGCGTAGGAATTTATGACATGAGCATCGCCGCCATGATGTCCGCCGACTACGGCGTGATGGGCGACATCCTTCGCGAGCGCGCGCGGGAGGCTCCCAGCCATCCGGCCGTGATCATGGAGACCGGCGAGGCCGTCACCTACGAACAGTTCGACGTCCTGGTCGACCGCGTCGCCGCCGCCTTGCAGCGCGATGGCGTGAACCCCGGCGAGGCCGTCGCCGTCTGCGCCCTGTCGTCGATCCCCTATGCGGCGGTGTTCCTGGGCGGCCTGCGAGCCGGCGTCGCCGTGGCCCCGATCGCGCCGTCCTCCACGCCGGATTCGATCGACGGCATGGTCGCCGACTGCGGCGCCAAGCTGTTCTTCCTCGACGCGGGGGTGGCCGAGGCCCAGGCGCCCGCGCCGGTTCCGGTGCGCCAGATCGCCCTGGACGGTTCTTCGGCTGGCGAAGCCTTCGACGCCTGGCTGGCGCCCGAAGGCGCCCAGCCCGCGCCGGTCGAGATCGGTCCCGAGGCGCCCTTCAACATCATCTATTCCAGCGGCACGACCGGCACGCCCAAGGGCATCGTTCAGTCGCATGGCATGCGCTGGAAGCATGTCTTCCGGGGCGATGCGGTGGGCTATGGGCCCACGGCCGTGACCGTGCTGTCGACTCCGCTCTATTCCAACACCACCCTGGTCGTCTTCTTCCCCACCCTGGCCGGCGGCGGGACCGTCGTGCTGATGAGGAAGTTCGACGCCGGCCGCTATCTGGAGCTGGCCCAGAAGCACCGCATGACCCACACCATGCTGGTGCCGGTGCAGTACCGCCGCCTGATGGAGCGGCCTGACTTCGACAGCTTCGACCTGTCGAGCACCCACATGAAGTTCTGCACCAGCGCCCCGTTCGCGGCCGAGCTGAAGGCCGACGTGCTGAAGCGCTGGCCCGGCGGCCTGGTCGAATATTTCGGCATGACCGAGGGTGGCGGCACCTGCATCCTCATGGCCCACGAGCATCCTGACAAGCTGCACACGGTCGGCCGTCCGGCCCCCGGCCACGACATCCGGCTGATCGACGAGGACGGCGTCCAGGTCGGTCCCGGCGTGGTCGGCGAGATCGTGGGCCGCTCGGGCGGGATGATGAACGGCTATCACGGCCGCCCCGACAAGACCGCCGAGGCGACCTGGATCTCGCCCGAGGGCTGGAGCTTCATCCGCACCGGTGATGTGGGCCGCTTCGACGAGGAGGGGTTCCTGACGCTGATGGATCGCAAGAAGGACATGATCATCAGCGGCGGCTTCAACATCTATCCGTCCGACCTGGAAGCGGTGCTGGTCACCCATCCGGCCGTACTCGAGGCGGCGGTGGTGGGCGTGCCCTCCGACGCCTGGGGCGAGACGCCGGTGGCCTTCATCGCCCTGAAGCCGGGGCAGAGCGCCGATCCGGAAGCGATCAAGACCTTCGTCAACGGCCAGGTCGGCAAGACCCAGCGGCTGGCGGATGTTCGTGTCGTCGACAGCCTGCCGCGCAGCCATATCGGCAAGGTCCTGAAGCGCGAACTGAGGGACTCCTGGCAGAATTCGCCTAGCCGCTAGACGTTTTTTGCCGCGACCGCGCGCCACATTAGGCGAGGCGGAATCGCTGGATACGGTCGCTTAACCATATGGTGCGGCCCGTGGGTCGCCCGGTTCGCCGTGGATAGTGTTTTACAAGCATGCGTACGAAGCCCGTCGCCGCTCCGATGACCGCCCCCGAGGCCCAGGTCCGACTCCGTTCCCAAGTCGGGGGTTCCAAGACCAATGGCGTTCCGATCGATTTCGACGCCGTGGCCAAGGCGCTGGGCGCGGCCGGTCATGCTTCCGATCTCGAACAGCGCCTGGCCGCTCGCTTCGCCCGCCCGGTCGCGGCCCGCGCCTTCGCTGATCGCGTCGAGGCCACGGCCGCCGCCCTCATCGCCCTCGGCGTGCGCGCCGGCGGCGTCTGCGTCGTCTCGGCCCTGGCCGATCCCGAGACCCTGGCCGGCGTCGCCGCCGCGGGTCTGAAGGCCTGGCTGGTCGATGTCGACCCGTTCAGCGCCATGTTCGACACCGACCACCTGCGCGAGCGCCTGCCCGAAGCGCCCGGTGTGCTGGAAGCCATCGTTCCCGCCGCCGCCCATGGCCGCGCACCCGACATGCGGGCCTGGGCCGCCTTCCGCGCCGAGACCGGCCTGCCGATCCTGGTCGACGCCGCCGGCGCCTTCGACGTGGTGATCGAGGCGCCTGTTCCTGTCTTGGTGGGCCTTCCCGCCGGGGCGGGCGTGTTCGTCGCCTGCGAGGACACCGCGACCATCGACGCCATTCAAGCCGCGCCGTTCGCGGGCGAGGACGGCCTTTCCACCTGGCCGGGCCTGCGCCAGCGCCTGTGCGGCACGGCCCAGCAATTGCGCGTCCTGCTGCTGGACAGCGGCGTCGGCTTCCAGCCGGGCTGGGGCATGAGCTGGATCTCGCCGACCTGCGCCCTCAGCCTGCCGACCGACGACGCCGGGGCCGTGGCCTGGAAGCTTCAAGCGGCGGGCGTTGCGGCCAGCTGCGCGGTCCGCGACCATGCGCTGGCGACCGACGACACTCCGATCGCCGACCACCTGGCGGCCTCGACCGTGGTGGTCACTCTGGATCCGAACCTGGATATCGAAGGGCTGGACCGGCTGTGTGACGCCTTGCGGGACGCGGTGGCCTAAGGCCTCGTGATGGCCTAGTCATTCGGCCAAGCGTTCCGAGGGTGACGATGGCCGAGAAGTTTCACTGCGCGACCTGCGGCCAGGAGCACGAAGACCTGTCCATCGACTGGGGCTTCGCCCTGCCCGACGAGGTCTGGGCGATCCCCGAGGAAGAGCGCGACGCTCAGGCCCGCTACGACGACGATCTTTGCCAGTGGGGCGACCGCTTCTTCATCCGCTGCATCTTGCCCGTGCCGCTGAAGGGGACGGACGATTACTTTGGTTGGGGCGCCTGGGCCGAGGTCGGGGCCGATGTGTTCGAGCGCTATCTCGAACTCTATGACGCGGACGGGCGCGACGAGCCTCCGCACCCGGCGAAACTGGCCAATCGGCTCGCGCCCTATCCCGGAACGACGCTGGGCACTCGCATGCTGATCCAGTTCCAGACCCCGGACGAGCGGCCGACCCTGAGCCTGTCGGAAGGCGACAAGAGCCGGCTGGCGCAGGAGCAACGCGATGGCGTCGACGCCGCGCGGCATCACGAGATCCTGGAAGTCTGCGGGGCTTAAGGCTCCCGCTCCCAGGTTCAGTTCACCGCCGCGTAGGCCTCGACCCCCGCCACCCGCTCGGCTTTTTCGGCTTCACTCAGGAACGAGCCGGTGAAGCTGTTCTTGGCCAGGGTCACGATATCCTCGCGGGTCAGCCCGACCGCACCGGCCGTCGCCATATAGTTCTCCAGCAGATAGCCGCCGAAATAGGCCGGGTCGTCGGAGTTCACCGTCGCCTTCAGGCCCAGCTGCAGCATCTTCTTCAGCGGATGGACGTCCAGGCTGGGCACGCCGCACAGCTTCAGGTTCGACAGCGGGCAGACCGTCAGGGTCGTGCCGTCCTTGACCAGGCGCGCCGTCAGGGCCTCGTCCTCCAGCGCCCGGTTGCCGTGGTCGATGCGGTCGACCTTCACCAGATCGATGGCTTCCCAGACATAGGCCGGCGGGCCTTCTTCACCGGCGTGGGCCACGACCTTGAGTCCGAGGTCGCGGGCCGCCTGCATGACGCGGGCGAACTTGGCCGGCGGGTGGCCGACTTCCGAGCTGTCGAGACCGACGCCAGCCAGCGAACCCAGCCAGGGCTTGGCCTGCTCCAGGGTGGCGAAGGCGCTCTCCTCGTCCAGGTGGCGCAGGAAGCAGAGGATCAGCTTGGACGTCACGCCCAGGGTCTTCTCCGCCTCGCCCATGCCGGCCAGCAGGCCCTTCATCACCGTGTCGAAGGCGATCCCGCGATCGGTATGGGTCTGGGGATCGAAGAAGATCTCGGCGTGGGTCCCGCCATCGGCGGCCAGGCGCGTGAAATAGGCCAGCGCCAGGTCCTTGAAGTCCTCCTCGGTGATCAGCACCCCCGCGCCCTGGTAATAGATGTCCAGGAAGTCCTGCAGGTTCGAGAAGTCATAGGCCGCCCGGATCTCGTCGACCGAGCCGTAGGGCAGGGTGATCCCGTTGCGCTTGGCCAGCGCGAACATCAGCTCGGGCTCGAGGCTGCCCTCGATGTGCATGTGCAGCTCGGCCTTGGGCAGGCCGCGAACGAATTGGGCGAAGGCGGTGGTGTCGGTCATGAGAGGAGTGATCGGACCGGGCCGGGCGCAGGTCAAGGGCGGGATGGCGAGAAGCGCCTAACCCGCCCCCACCATGCTCGCCGTCTTGGCGAAGGGGCTGAGGCCCAGCCAGGCCTGCATGTCGGAGGCCAGCACGCGGTCGCCGGTCAGCAGCATGCGCTCCTGGTCCAGCGCCTGGCGCACGGTGTCGTGGCCCATCCAGATGGCGGTCATGGTCCGCAGGTCGGTCGAGACATAGAGGTCGACGTCGAAGCCGGGATCGACCGAGCACAGATCGACCTTGTCCTCGGGCTCGACCACCAGCCACCAGCACCGGTTGACCGGCGCCTGCTCGGGATAGCGGAAATGGATCACGCTCTTGGCGCGCGACATCGGGCGCGGATCCAGGCCTCGGCGCATGTCCCACATCAGCAGCGAGGCGTCCAACTGCTGCAGCGACAGCTCCGTGCTGACCCAGCGCTGGCCCCACTGTCCGAACGCGTCGACCAGGCCTTCCAGGTCTTGGCCGGCCTTGGTCAGCCGGTATTCGAAGACGTTGGGGTCGCCGGCCAGGGCCTCGCGGCGCACGATGCCGGCGCTCTCCAGGTCTTTCAGGCGCTGGGACAGCAGGGCGGGCGACATGCGCGGCACGCCGCGTCGCAGGTCGTTGAACCGCGTCGAGCCGGCGACCAGCTCGCGCAACAGCACCACGGTCCACCGCGTGCTCAGAATCTCGGCCGCCATCGCGACCGGACAGAACTGCCTGTAGCTGCCTTGCGCCATTCGCCCTCCTTGGCAAACCTGTCGGCGTGTAGAGTGGAGACCAGCCGCCCGCTAGTTCAGTTCCTGTACCGGGGGCGGTTCAGTTGCTGAACTAGGCAGGACGTGCGCACTCGCGACAAGGTTCGTATCGCGCGGACCCGACTGATCGTCCGCCCACAGGAGGCTACGACATGTTGCTCGCACCGGAAATCACCACCGCGCCCGAAGCCGCCGACTGGCTGGCGCGCGCCGATCGGATCGCCGTCGAGATCGCCAAACACGCGGCCGAGCACGACGCCGAGGACAGTTTTGTCACGGAGGCCTACGCCCTCTTGAAGGCCGAGGGCCTGTTCAAGGCGCTGGTCCCTGTCGAGTTCGGCGGCGGCGGGGCCAGCGTCACCGATATCTGCCAAGTCATCCGACGGCTGGGTGCGTCCTGCGGCTCCACGGCCCTGGCCTTCGCCATGCACAGCCACCTGGTGGCGGTCGCCGCCTGGCGCTGGCGCCACCAGGGTGCGCCGACCGAGGGCCTGCTCAAGCGCCTCGTGGCCGAGGACCTGATCCTGGTGTCCAGCGGCGGCTCCGACTGGCTGGCCAGCGGCGGCACGGCGGTCAAGGTCGAGGGCGGCTTCAAGATCACCGCCCGCAAGGCGTTTTCCAGCGGGTCTCCAGCGGGCGACCTGTTGATGACCAGCGCCGTCTACAATGATCCCGACGCCGGCCCGACCGTCCTGCACTTCGGCGTGTCGCTGAAGGCGCCGGGGGTGAGCATCCGCGACACCTGGCGGACGCTGGGCATGCGCGGCACCGGCTCCAACGACCTGGAGCTGACCGAGGTTTTCGTGCCCGACGCGGCGATCTCTGGCCGGCGACCGGCCGGGCCGTGGCACATGCTGTTCCACATCATCAGCATGATCGCCTTCCCGATCATCTATTCGGCCTATGTCGGGGTGGCCGAGGGCGCGCGAGCCCGGGCCCTGACGATGATCAAGCGCAAGACGCCCGACCTCCTGACCGCCAGCCTGGTCGGCGAGATGGAGAACGTTTTCGAGGTAGCGGACATGGCCATGGCGCGGATGATCGCTCTGGCCGAGACCGGAGCGCCGGGCCCCGACAGCACCAGCCGGGCCATGACCTATCGCACGCTGGTCGGCCGCTCGGCGATCCAGACGGTCGAGCGGGCCATGGAGGCGGCCGGCGGCCAGGCCTTCTATCGCGACGCCGGCCTCGAACGCGCCTTCCGTGACGTCCAGGGCGCCCGCTACCATCCGCTGCAGGAAAAGCCGCAGGCGGTGCTGACGGGCCGGGTGGCGCTGGGCTGGGACATCGACGGCTAGGTTCCCGGGCTCCGGAAGTCCGCCAACACCTCGTCATCCCGGCCGTAGCGAAGCGGAGAGCCGGGACTCAGGGGCCGCCGCAATGCGTTGGGCCCCTGGGTCCCGGATAGCCTCTGCGAGGCTTCCGGGATGACGAGTTTTTGAGTTCCTACGAGAACTAGTGCGCGGCTTCCTTGGCGTCGTGGGCCGCATCCTTGGCCTTGTCGCCAGCCTTCTCGGCGGCGTCGCCGGCCTTCTCGGCCGCGTCGCCCGCGGCTTCCTTGGCCGCCTCGGTCCCGGCCGTGGCCGCGTCCGCCGAGGCGTTGGCCGCTTGAGCCGCGGCGTCAGCGGCCTTCTGGCTTTCGACGGCGGCGGCGTTGCTTTCGGCCGTCGCTTCCTGAGCCTTCTGCGCCTTGTTCTCGCAGGCCATCACCGTCAGGCCCAGAGCGGCCACGGCCGCGATTGTCACGATACGCATGAACATCTCCTCCCAAACCCGGCCTCGTCGCCGGTGTGGAGGAGATAATTCGAAGGCAGAGTTTCGGTTGCGCGGGCGCGCGCTACGACATCGGCGGCGCTGGCGGGGGCGGACCCTCGGGCAGGGGGATGAACTCGTCGTGGTCCAGGTCGGGCAGCTTCATGCGGCCGGCCTTCCAGTCGGATTTCGCCTGCTCGATGCGATCCTTGGACGAAGAGACGAAGTTCCACTCGATGAAGCG
This sequence comes from Caulobacter sp. GW821-FHT11E10, assembly GCF_058808375.1. Lineage (NCBI taxonomy): Bacteria > Pseudomonadati > Pseudomonadota > Alphaproteobacteria > Caulobacterales > Caulobacteraceae > Caulobacter > Caulobacter sp. GW821-FHT11E10. The sequence goes on along the minus strand of NZ_JBXARP010000010.1, from coordinate 256,454 downwards.
CGGGCCGATCGGCTCGCCGCCCATCAGCATGACGGTCGAGCGCTCGATGGCCTTGAAGACGATGGTGTCGCCGGGGGCGAAGACGGCCATCTGGGTCTCGACCAGCTCGCGTCCGTCGACCTCGACCCGGCCGGCGGCGATATAGGCGGCGCGCTCGGCATATTCGGCGGGCAGGGCGGCCGTCGTACCCGGCTCCAGCTCCCAGTGCACATAGAAGAGCGGCGAATAGACCGGAACGCTGGCCTTGGCGCCGAAGGCCTCGCCGGCGATCAGCCGAGCCTTCAGTCCGCCGCTCTCATAATAGGGCAGCTCGGCCGGCCCTTCGTGGTGCGTGAAGCTGGGGTCGATCTCCTCGAACTCCTTGGGCAGGGCCACCCAGGCCTGCATGCCGTCCATGCGGCCGCCGTGCTCGCGCAGGCCCTCGAAGCGCTCGGAGTGGGTGATGCCGCTGCCGGCGGTCATCCAGTTGACCTCGTGCGGCTTGATCACCGCCAGCGAGCCGACGCTGTCGCGGTGGGTGATCTCGCCCTCGAACAGGTAGCTCAGGGTGGACAGGCCGATGTGCGGGTGCGGGCGCACGTCGGCGCTCTTGGCGAAGCCCGGCAGGAAGTTGGCCGGACCCATGTGGTCGAGGAAGGTGAACGGCCCGACCATCCGATGGGCATGGAACGGCAGCACCCGGCCGACCTCGAAGTTTCCGAGATCCTTGCGGCGGGCTTCGAAGACGAGGTCGATCATGGGAGGCTCCGGCGAACAGCGACGCGGAGCTTAGCGGGGAGTGGCGTGAGGCGTCTTGTCGAAATCGCCCGCCGGGCGTCTGCTGGCCGGGCTTTGCTGGAGCCAGATGTACTGGAGAGGGCATGGACCCGCCGGAAGAGCAGTTGGCCGCCATGGCCGCCCGCTACGAGCCCGCCATCGCCGCGCGCGGGCTGGAGGCGATCGAGCGTCTGCGGGCGCGGATGCCCGGCGCGCATCGGCTGGTCTACGACAATTACAATGCCCTGGCGGTCGGCTTCGCCCATGGTGACCGGGCCAAGGACGCCTTCGTCTCGATCGCCTTCTATCCGCGCTGGGTCACGCTGTTCTTCCTGTACGGCAAGGGGTTGGACGATCCGGACGGCCTGCTGAAGGGGGAGGGCGCACGGGTCCGGCATGTGGTGCTGGACGAGGCCGGGGACCTGGAGCGGCCAGAGATCGTCGCGCTTCTCGATCAGGTGCTGGAGCGACATGGAGTCGCTCGACCCGGAGGGGCTGCTGGTGATCAAGTCGATTTCCGAGAAGCAGCGATCAAGGCGGCCGGGCGGCTAAGTCCTAGGGCTTGATTGGCAGCGCCATGATCCGCGCCGGGGCTAGCCCGCCGCGCGGCTTGCCGTCCTGGCCGAAGTCGCTCCATTGGCTGCGGGCGACGAAGACGAAGTCGCGACCGCGCATGACGCCGCCGGTGGGCTCGTCCAGCTCGGGCAGGTTGGCGGCCAGGGTCTCGGCGCGCTCGATCTTCCGGCCGTCCGCCGACGGCCAGAGCCGCAGCACGCGCTGGGGCGCGACGCCGTTCTGCACGACGATCAGCGACCGCCCATCGCGCAGCACCCCGTCGGCGCCGATCAGCGAGAGGTCGTCCGGCGTCTGAACGGCGACGACGTCCAAGCTGGTAAGGTCGACGCGATGCAGGCCGCTGGGATAGTCGGCGACCAGCAGGGCCTTGCCGTCCGGCGACAAGGCCAGGCCCTGGGCCGAGCCTATCTCCTCGGAGCGGACCAGGAGATCCAGGGCGGCCGCCCCTGGCTTCAGGCGCCAGATCTCGCCGCCCAGGCTGTTGGACGCATAGACGGTCCCGTCCGGCCCGACGGTCAGGTCGCCCAGCTGCCGCTTGGTTCCGTCGACGGGCGCGGTGTGGCGAGCCAGGATCTTGCCGGTGTCGAGGTCGATCCTCAGCAGGGCCGTGGGACCTCGGGCCTCGGGCGTGAGGTCGCGGGTCTGGTCGGTGGCGGCGGTCAGGGCCCAGAGCGTGCGGCGCGGGGCGTCGGCGACGATGCCGAACACGGACCAGAGATCGTCGGCTGGCGGCGTGAAGTCGGTGACTTTCCCATCGGCTCCGATCGCCACGATGCGGCGCCCGTGGACCTGGCTGAGCAGCAGCCGCTTGCGCTTGGGATCATAGGCCACGCTCTCGGCGAGCAGCGCGCCGGTCAGGGTGGCGACGGGGGCGAGTGCGCCGATCGGCTTGCGATTGGCCTCCAGCCGCGCGGCGACCGGCGCGTAGTCGGCCCGGGCGGTCAGAGTCGAGAGCGCCTTGTCGGCGGCGACATCGTGAAGGAGGTCAAGGCGGGCGTAGCGGTCGAGCAGCGCCACGGCCCGGGCGGGGTCCTGGGGCGCGGTCAGGCGGGCCAGGTTCAGTAGTACGCCGGGATGGGCCGGCATCAGGGCTGAAGCCTCGGCCATGCGCGTGAGGCCCAAGGCGGCGTCGCCAGCGCGGACGGCGGCGCTGGCCTCTCGGCGAAGGCGGTAGAACGCCGGCAGCCGCCCCTCCGCGAAGGAGGGCGCGGCCATCAGGAGGACAAGGCCTCCCAGGGCGAGACGGCTAGCTAAGCGGGCTGACATACGGGCTGATCAGGCCCAGGGGGACGGCGGTCGAGTTCTTGACGCCGCGGATGACGATGCGGCTCTCGATGTTCGAGACCAGGCCCAGCGACAGCAGCTTGTCGCGCAGGAATTCGTCGAAGGCGCGCATGTCACGGGTGACGATGCGCATCTCGTAGTCGGCCGCGCCGGTCACGGTGGCGCACTGGACGACTTCGGCCCACTTGCCGACCGCCTGTTCGAACGTGTCCAGGTTTTCCTTGGTCGGCAGCGACAGCTTGACGGTGCAGTAGACCTCGAACCCGAGGCCCAGCTTTTCGCGGTCGAGAATGGTCACGCGGCGTTGAATGACGCCCGCGTCCTCCAGTCGCTTGATCCGGCGCCAGCACGGGCTGGACGACAGGCCCACGCGCTCGGCGATCTCGGCGACGGACAGTCCGGCGTCGTGTTGGATGAGATCCAGGATCTTGGCATCCACGGCGTCGAGTTGTTCGGACAAGAAATTCCTCCCCCAAGTGGGCGTTGACGCTCCAATTTTGCGCAAAACGGCCACGAGTCGGGCACGCCTTGGGCAAACAATTTCCGCGCTTCTATAAGATATTGCGCTGCGGGCGGGAAGACCCAGGAGGAAAATTTTTGCCATGCGGCACTCGGAAGTCACGCTAGACGACAAATATGTGCTCGAAGATGGTCGTGCATTCATCACTGGGGTGCAGGCGCTGCTTCGGGTCCTGCTGGATCGCAAGCGCCTCGACCGCAAGGCTGGGTTGAACACTGGCGGCTATTTGTCGGGCTATCGCGGCTCGCCGCTGGGCGGCCTCGACCAGCAGGCCGCGCGCATCAAGAAACTGCTGACCGCGCACGACGTGGTCTTCCAGGAAGGCCTCAACGAGGACCTCGCCGCCACCGCCGTGTGGGGCAGCCAGCAGGCCAACCTGTTCCCGAACGCGCTGTACGACGGTGTCTTCGGCATGTGGTACGGCAAGGCCCCGGGCGTGGACCGCACCGGCGACGTCTTCAAGCACGCCAACTTCGCCGGTGTCTTCCCCACCGGCGGCGTCCTGGCGGTGGCCGGCGACGACCACGGCTGCAAGAGCTCGACCCTCCCGTCGCAATCGGAATTCGCCTTCCAGGACTTCGAGATGCCGGTGCTGTCGCCGGCCGACGTCCAGGAGGTGCTGGACTACGGGATCCTCGGGATCGCCATGTCGCGCTTCACCGGCCTGTGGACGGGCATGATCGCCCTGGCCGACACCATGGACTCGGGCGTGACGATCGACGTCTCGCTGGACCGCCACAAGCTGGTCCTGCCCGACTTCCCGATGCCCCCCGGTGGTCTGGGCATCCGGCTGAAGGACCAGCCGATGGAGAAGGAGCGGCGCATGCGGCTCCACAAGCTCCCAGCCGCCCTGGCCTTCGCCCGCGCCAACCAGATCGACCGCGTGGTGCTGGGCGCCTCGCACGTGCGCGTGGGTAAAGCCCGTCTCGGCATCGTCTGCCAGGGCCAGGCCTACAAGGATGTGCTGGAAGCCTTCACGGCCATGGGCATGACCCTGCAGGAAGCCGCCGACCTGGGCGTCTCCATCTATAAGGTCGGCATGCCCTGGCCGCTGGAGCCCCTGGGCCTGCGCGCCTTCGCCGCCGGTCTCGAGACCCTGATGGTCATCGAGCACAAGCGCGCCCTGATCGAGCCCCAGGCCCGGGCCGCCCTCTATGACCTTCCCGCCCAGGCGCGCCCGCGCGTGATCGGCAAGACCGACGAGAAGGGTGGGCCGCTGCTGTCGGAGCTGGGCTCGCTGTCCGTCGCCGAAATCGCCCTGGCCATCTATGACCGCCTGCCCGACGGCCCGCACATGGAGCGCGCCCGCGCCTATCTGAACCGCGTCTCGGCCGCCGGCGTCGCCGCCGTCAGCCTGGCCGCCGACCAGGCCCGCAAGCCGTTCTTCTGCTCGGGCTGCCCGCACAACACCTCGACCAAGCTGCCCGAGGGCTCGCGCGCCCTGGCCGGCATCGGCTGCCACTACATGGCCGGCTTCAACGACCCGTCGACCGACCTCAACACCCACATGGGCGGCGAGGGCCTGACCTGGGTCGGCGCGGCGCCGTTCACGGCCGAGAAGCACGTCTTCCAGAACCTGGGCGACGGCACCTACAACCACTCCGGCTCGCTGGCGATCCGGGGCGCGATCGCGGCCAAGGCCAACATCACCTACAAGCTGCTGTTCAACGACGCCGTCGCCATGACCGGCGGCCAGCGGGCCGAGAGCGGCTTCACCCCCGCCCAGATCACCCGCCAACTGGCGGCCGAGGGCGTCACCAAGACCGTCATCGTCGTCGACGACCTGAAGCGCTACGAGGGCGTCAGCGACCTCGCCCCCGGGGTCGAGCTCTTCCCGCGCTCGGACCTGATGCGCGTGCAGGAAATGCTGCGCGAGACGCCCGGCGTGACGGTGCTGCTCTATGATCAGACCTGCGCGACCGAAAAGCGCCGCCGCCGCAAGCGCGGCTCGATGCCCAAGGCGACCCAGCGCGTCTTCATCAACCCGCTGGTCTGCGAAGGCTGCGGCGACTGCTCGGTGAAGTCCAACTGTGTCTCGGTCGAGCCCCTGGCTACCGAGTTCGGCCGCAAGCGCCGGATCAACCAGTCCAGCTGTAACCAGGACTACACCTGCGTCGAGGGCTACTGCCCCTCGTTCATCACCCTGGAAGGGGCCGAGAGCGCCCAGTCCAAGAAGGCCCCGCCGGCCCTGACCGCCGACTCGACGCCGCTGCCCGAGTTCGAGCCGCTGGTCGGCGTGCGCAAGATCCTGTTCACGGGCGTCGGCGGCACCGGCGTCACGACCGTGGCCTCGATCCTGGCCATGGCCGCCCATATCGACGGCCGCGCCGGCAGCGTGGTGGACATGACCGGCCTGGCCCAGAAGGGCGGCTCGGTGTTCAGCCACGTCAAGATCGGCGAGACCGAGGAGACCATCGTCGGCGGCCGCGTGCCGGCCGCCAGCGCCGATGTGCTGATCGCTTGTGACCTTCTCGTTGCAGCCTCACCGGAAGGTCTATCGCTGTACGCCAAGGACCGCACGCGGGCCTTCGGCAACAACGATTTCGCCCCCACCGCCGACTTCGTCACCAGCCGCGACGTGAAGTTCGACAGCGGCGCCATGGCTCGCCGGGTCAAGGGCGCGACCAAGACCTTCGACGCCTGCCCGGCCCAGCGCCTGGCCGAGACCGCCTTCGGCGACGCGATCTACGCCAACATGATCATGGTCGGCTTCGCCTGGCAGCGCGGCGTGATCCCGCTGTCCAGCCGCGCCCTCTATCGCGCCATCAAGCTGAACGGCGTCGACGCCGAGGCCAATCTGCAGGCCTTCGAGCTGGGTCGCCGCGTCGCCCATGACCCGGCCTCGGTCGAGGTCAAGGAAGACAAGGTCGCCACGCCCGAGACCATGCCGCTGGACGCGCTGATCGCCCACCGCACCGCTGAGCTGACCGGCTACCAGAACGCCGCTTACGCCCAGCGCTATGCGGACAAGGTCGCCAAGGTGCGCAGCGCGGAAATCGCCGTCAGCGGCGCCGACTCGGCCCTGCCGCTGACCCGCGCGGCGGCGACCAACCTCTACAAGCTGATGGCCTACAAGGACGAGTATGAGGTCGCTCGTCTGTACACGGACGGTCGCTTCGCGGCCGAGCTGGCCGGGACCTTCAAGGGCGGCAAGGCCAAGGTCTGGCTGTCGCCGCCGCTGCTGGCTCCCAAGGGCCCTGACGGCAAGCCCAAGAAGATCGCCTTCGGCGGCTGGATGCTCGACCTGGCCTTCCCGATGATGGCGAAGATGAAGGGCCTGCGCGGCGGCGCCCTGGACATCTTCGGCCACACCGAGGAGCGCAAGATGGAGCGCGGCCTGATGACCTCGTACGAGGTGACCCTCGACCGCCTGGCCGCGGGCCTCTCCAAGGAGAGCCTGCCGCTGGCCGTGAAGATCGCCGAGATCCCGCAGCAGATCCGCGGCTACGGCCACGTGAAGGACGCCTCGGTCGTGACGGCCAAGGCGGCGGAAGCGAAGCTGTGGGAGCAGTGGTGCGCGAGCTGATCTCCTCAGCTTCCCCCGCCTTTCTTCTCGTCATCCCGGCCGAAGCGTAGCTTAGAGCCGGGACCCAGGGGCAACCGCAGTGCGCCGACCCCTGGGTCCCGGACAGCCTCTGCGAGGCTTCCGGGATGACGGGGGTTTTGAAACGCTGAAAACCTAACCCGCCCGCCTCAAGAACGGCACCTTCGTCGTCCGATACGTCGCCGCCCTCCAAGCCCACTCCAGCGGGCCGTAGGCGAAGCGCTTGAACCACAGCTGCGCCACTACCGCCTGGAGCAGCAGGAAGCCCACCCCCAGCCACAGCGCCGTCGCTTGCGGCAGGGTCTTCCAGGCGCCGAGGCCGAACCCGTAGAACACCGGGACCCAGATCAGCGACTGGGCGACATAGAAGGTCAGGGTCATGCGGCCCATCGGCGCCAGCAGGCGCAGCGCCTTGCCGGCGAAGCCCAGATAGGCCTCGACGATCAACAGCACATAGGTCCCCATCACGGTCAGGTCGAACCAGCCGCCCAGCAGGTTGCCGGCGACGACGCGCGCCATGCCGGGCTTGGGCGTTTCGGGCAGCAGGGCGGTCAGGTGCGGCTTGGCCAGATAGATCGCCAGGGCCGTCGCGGCGAGCACGGCCAGGGCGATGCGGCGCGACTTGGCGAAGCGTTCGGGCGTCTCGAAGAAACCGGCGCGTCCCAGGATCAGTCCGACCAGGAACAGCCCCAGCACCAGGCTGAGCCGCCCGGTCTCGATGAAGAACCACCACTTGGTCAGCTGGCTTTCGAACAGGTTGGTCTTCAGCACGGTGAGGAGGTCGGCGCTCTGGTAGAGGGCCAGGGCCGGGTCGGTCCAATGGTTGGGCGGCTGGTTGGCGAAGGCCGCGCCCGAGGCGGCGAGAGCGATCTGCACCCACATCCAGGGCTGCAGCAGGAACAGCGCCGCCGCGCCGATCAAGACCTTGGTCGACGCCCGATGGAACGGGATCAGCGGGATGCCCATCAAGGCCAGCACCACCAGGATGTCGCCGCGATAGACCAGGCCGTGCAGCACGCCGATCAGGCCCAGCAACGCCATGCGCCAGACGAAGCGCCCTGAGAAGTCCTCGCCGCGCCGGTTGGCCCGGTCCATCAGGATGAAAAAGCTGAGCCCGAAGCACAGGGCCAGCAGCGAGAACGCCTTGCCCATCATCAGGGTGGTGACCAGCGTGTGGGTCAGGTTGTCCCCGGGCGAGACCCAATAGATCTCGAACTGCTCGAACATGTGGACCATGAACACGCCGATCAGGGCGAAGGCTCGCAGCGTGTCGATCAGAGCGTTTCGATCGGGCAGCACATTGCGCGCGGACGCGGCCGGCACGGCGTCGGTCATGGTCGAGATCCCCCCATGGCGCGCCAGATTGGCCTGTCTAGCGCTGTCATTGGTCTGACCTTGCCGGCGCGGCGACGCTTGTCAACCGGTCTGGGCGATCTGGCGTGGCGAGAGCTTCGTGATAGGCTCGGGGCATGAGCAAGCCAGCCAAAGCCAATCAAGTCACGGTGCAGCTTTCCGCGGAGGACGCGGCCGACCTGATGGCGCGGGTCGAGCGCGGTGAGTTCGCCTCGCTCGACGAGGGCGTCGCGGCGGAGTTGGCCGAACTCAACTATCGGCGGGCCGCCGAAATCGTCGGGGGCGCCGAGGCGCTGGAAGCGCTGTTGGATGAGCTGGACTTCGATCTGGTCGATCCGGACGAAAAGGTCGCCGGCAACATCTCGCTGTCCGAGATGCTGACGAACCTGAAGGCGCAGGCCAAGGCCGCCGACGAGTGAGCCAGGATTTCGACTTCGACGCCGTTGTCGTCGGCGCGGGCGCGGTCGGTCTGGCCTGCGGCTACGCCCTGGCCAAGCGCGGCCTGGTTGTCGCCGTGCTGGAGGAGCAGGGCCACATCGGCCAGGGCGTCTCCTCGCGCAATTCCGAGGTGATCCACGGCGGGCTCTACTATCCGACCGGGTCGCTGAAGGCCAAGCTGTGCGTGCTGGGGCGGCGGCGGCTCTACGAATTCCTCGACCTGCACGGCGTCGACTACAAGAAGTGCGGCAAGCTGGTTGTGGCCACCAGCGACGACGAGATCGCGCGCCTCGACGCCATCTGGGACCAGGCCCTGGCCAATGACGTCGAGGGCATGGAGCGGCTGACCGGCGAACAGGCCCGGGCGATGGAGCCCGGCCTCAACGCCCATGCGGCCCTGCTGTCGCCCGAGAGCGGCGTCTTCGCCAGCCACGACTACATGCTGGCCCTGCAGGGCGAGATCGAGACGGCCGGCGGGGCGGTGGTGCTGTCCACGCCCTTCGAGGGCGCCGAGCCCTTCGCCGGCGGCGGCTTCAAGGTGCGGGCGGGGGGCGCGGACCCGACCAGTCTCACCTGTCGCCTGCTGGTCACCGCGCCGGGCCTGTCGGCGCAGGACGTGGCCGGGCGCATCGAAGGCTATCCGGCCGACCGCATCCCCAAGGCCCACTACGGCAAGGGGGTCTATTTCCGCCTGACCGGCAAGGCGCCGTTCCAGCGCCTGATCTATCCGCCGCCGATTCATGGGGCGCTGGGCACCCACTATCGCAACGATCTGGGCGGCCAGGCGGTGTTCGGGCCGGACCTCGAGTACGTGCCCACGCCGGACTACTCGGTCGATCCAGGCCGGGCCGAGGCCTTCGCCGCCTATATCCGCAAGTTCTGGCCCGCCCTGCCGGATGGCGCGCTGACGCCCGACTATGCCGGGGTGCGGCCGAAGCTGCATGGTCCGGACGAGCCGCAGCCCGACTTCCAGCTGCGCGGCGCTGACGATCACGGCCTCACCGGCCTGGTGGCCCTGTTCGGCATAGAGAGCCCCGGCCTGACCAGCTCGCTGGCCATCGGCGAGGACGTGGCCGAGCGGCTGCTGGGATAGGCCCCGCGCGCCCTTCGGGGTGACGCGAAAAATGGGCGACCATGACCCATTGTTCACGTTCGAGGTCGCCGAACGTCGTGTTAGCAATTCCGCCTGCGGAGTTTCTGGGACGAGGGGCGTTCATGGGTCTGGGGTTCAAGGCGCTGCTGTGCGCCGTGTCGGCGGTCGCGTTGAGCGCGTCCATGTCTTCCACCGCGCTGGCCGCCGATGCGCGGCCGTCCTTCGCCGAGCCGGCCCTGTCGCCGGACGGCGGTGAGATCGCCTTCGCCTCGGGCGGCGACCTGTGGACCGTGCCCGCCGCCGGCGGTCAGGCGCGCCTGCTGGTCACCGACGAGGCCACGGAGTCGCGGCCGCTCTATTCGCCCGACGGCAAGTCGCTGGCCTTCGTCTCGACCCGCTCGGGCGTGGCCAATCTCTACCTGCTGACCCTGGCCACCGGTGAGGTGCGCCGCCTGACCTATGGCGACAGCGCCGAGAGCCTGGACGGCTGGTCGCGGGACGGGAAGTGGGTCTACTTCACCTCGGGCGTGAACGACGTCGCGCGCCAGGGCGACATCTTCCGCGTCGCCGCCAGCGGCGGCACGCCCTTGGAGGTCAGCCGCGAGCGCTTCCTGAACGAATTCGAGAGCGCGCCCTCGCCGGACGGCAGGTCGATCGCCCTGATGGCCCGGGGCCTGTCGAACACCCAGTGGTGGCGCAACGGCCACTCGCACATCGACGAGACCGAGCTGTGGCTGAAGCCGCTCCAAGGCAATGGCGACGGGGTGGGCTATCAGAAGCTGCTGCCGTCAGGGGCCAAGCAGGCCTGGCCGATGTGGAGCCCGGACGGCAAGGCGCTCTGGTACATGAGCGACCGGGGCGGAACCGAGAACCTGTGGCGCCTGCCGCTGGGCGGCCAGCCGCAGCAGGTCACCCGCTTCAGCGACGGCCGCGTGCTGTGGCCGACCATCGGCTATGACGGCAAGACCATCGTCTTCGAGCGCGACTTCGCCGTCTGGTCGATGGATACCGCCACCGGCAAGACGACCAAGGTTCCGATCGCCTTGCACGGCGCGCCGGCCGCCGAGGGCGAGACCCACAAGAACGAGACCAGCTTCGACAGCCTGGCCCTGTCGCCCGACGGCAAGAAGCTGGCGATCGTCGCCCACGGCGAGCTGTTCGCGGCCTCGACCAAGGACGGCGGCGCGGCCCAGCGTGTCAGCCGCACCCCGATCCTCGAGCGCGACCCGGTCTGGTCGCCTGACAGCAAGCGCCTGATCTACGTTTCCGAGCGCGACCGGGCGGCCAATCTCTACGCCTACGACTTCGCGACGAACCAGGAGACAGCCCTGACGACGGGTGCGGCCCGTAGCACGGTTCCGGTCTGGTCGCCGGACGGCAAGGTCCTGGCCTATGTCCGCGACGGCAAGGAGGTCCGGGTGATGACCTTCGACCCGGCCGGCAAGGTCGCGACGGATCGGGTGCTGTTCCAGGGCCCGCTCGGGGGCTTCGACGAGTCGCCGCTGACCTGGTCGCCGGACAGCCGCTGGCTGGCCTTCACGGTCAGCGACCGCAAGGCGTTCGACAACGTCAACGTCGTCTCGCTGGACGGCGGCGCGGCGCGGCCAGTGACGTTCCTGGCCAACGGCAATGTCGGCAAGGTCGCCTGGTCGCCGGACGGCAAGTACATGCTGGTCGACATGGGTCAGCGCAGCGAGGACGCCAAGATCCTGCGCGTCGACCTGCTGCCCAATGTCCCGAAGTATCGCGAAGACGCGTTCCGCGATCTCTTCAAGTCGGTCGACACGCCTGACAAGCCGACGCCAGGTCCGGACTCCAAGGCCGAGCCGGCCAAGACCGATGCGCCGCCCAAGCCGGTCACGGACGCCAAGCCGGCCGCGCCGAAGAAAAGGGTCGAGCCGGTCCGCATCGTGTTTGAGGGCATCCGCGAGCGCGCGTCCTACCTGCCGCTGGGCATGGACGTCGCCAATCCGCTGATCAGCCCCGACGGCAAGGTCCTGGTCTTCCGCGCCCGCCAGGCCGGCCAGAGCAACTTCTACACCTACAATCTGGACGAACTGGCCCGCGAGCCGGCGGTGCCGGTCCAGTTGACCTCGACCCGCAAGCCCAAGGGCGACATCGCCTTCTCGCCCGACAGCAAGGAGGTCTGGTTCCTGGAAGGCGGCTCGATCGTCACCACCCCGGTCGACCAGCCCAAGCCGCGACCCGTGGCCGTCACCGCCGAGCTGGACATCGACTTCGACGCCGAGAAGAGCGTGGTGTTCGAGCAGGCCTGGGGCGTGCTCAACCGGGGCTTCTACGATCCCAAGTTCCACGGCGCGAACTGGGAGGCGCTGCGCCAGCAGTGGACGCCCTACATCGCCGGCGCGCGGACCGGCGACGAGCTACGCCGCAACATCAACCTGATGATCGGGGAGCTGAACGCCTCGCACTCGGGCATCGGCAAGCCGGTCGATCCCGCCGTGCAGATCGTGCGGGCGGCCAATCTTGGCCTGCGTTTCGACCGCGACGCCTACGAGGCCGGCAAGGGCTTGGTGATCCGCGAGGTCGTGGCCCTGGGGCCGGCGGCGCTGGAAGGCTCGATCAAGCCGGGCGAGACCCTGGCGGCGGTCAATGGCGAGCAGATCTCCCCCGGCGTGAACCTCGACCGCCTGCTGCGCGGCCTGGCCAACAAGCGGACGGTCCTGACCATCGCCGACACGGCCGGCAAGACCCGTGAGGCGGTGGTGCGGCCGGTTCCGACGACCACGGCCACGGGCCTGCTCTATCGCCAGTGGGTCAACGACCGACGCGCCTATGTCGACAGGGTCAGCGGCGGCAAGCTGGGCTATGTCCACATCGCCGACATGTCGGACGGCTCGCTGGCCCAGCTCTATATCGACCTCGACGCCCAGAACCAGGGCAAGCAGGGCGTGGTCATCGACGTGCGCAACAACAACGGCGGCTATGTGAACGGCCACGTGATCGACGTCTTCGCGCGCCGCAACTACCTGATGATGACCGCGCGCGACCGCTTCCCGGTGCCGTCCCGCCAGAACCTCGGCCAGCGCGCCCTGGGCCTGCCGACCGTACTGGTGACCAACGAGTCGTCGTTGTCGGACGCCGAGGACTTCACCGAGGGCTACCGCTCGCTGGGCCTGGGCAAGGTGGTCGGCAAGCCGACCTCCGGCTGGATCATCTTCACCGGCGGCCGCCAGCTGATCGACGGCTCGACCGTGCGCCTGCCGTTCATCCGCATCGAGGACCTGCGCGGCCAGAACATGGAGCTGAACCCACGTCCGGTGGATGTGGACGTCGAGCGGCCGCTGGGCGAGACGCTGAGCGGTACGGATGCGCAACTGGACGCGGCGGTGAAGACGCTGCTGGGGAAGTAGGCAGGATCCTCGCCCCCGATGCGGGGGAGGTGGCCCAGAGGGGCGGAGGGGGCCAGCTCGGCCGACCTCCGGCTAGCCCCCTCAGTCGCTCCGCGACAGCTCCCCCGCACCGCAGGGGAGCATCTAACCGCCCCGCTCCCGCGTTGACAGCGTGACCGCGCCCCACGATGGTCGCCGCCCGTAACGCTTCGCCCGGAGCCCGCCTTGACCAACATCCTGCACGCCATGCTGGGCAAGGGCCTGGGCGGTCTCGAGCAGGTGTTCCTCGACTATCAGCCGATCCTCGAGGCCTGGGCCGAAAAGCGCGGCGGCCGCTGTGTCGGGGTGGTGCGCAAGGGCGGCAAGATGGCGGCGGCCCAGGCCGCGCGGACCCCGCCGCTGGCGACCATGCCGGCCTTCACCGACTGGGACCCGATCACGCAGGGCGCCGCCCGCGCCCTGGTCAAGTCCAATGGGCCGCGCTTGATTCTCAGCCACGGCCAGCGTCCGGCCCGGATCTTCGCCAAGGCCGCGCCGGCCGGCGTGGTTCAGGCGGTCTGCGTCCACAAGCCGGTCTTCGACGTGACACCCGGGACGCACTATCTGTGCGTGGGCCAGCATCTGGCCAATCTGGCGCTCGAACGCGGCGCGCCGGCCGACCACGTCCACTTCATTCCCAACGCGGTGAAGCCGCCGACCGCCGAGGCTTACCCCTTCACAGGTGACGAGAGCCAGTCGATCAAGATCGTCGCCGCCGGCCGCCTGCACACCAAGAAGGGTTTCGACGTCCTGATCCGCGCCGTCGGCCGGCTGCGCGCCTGGGACTACGACGTCACCTGCGAGATCGCCGGCGAGGGCGACGAGCGCGACGACTTGCAAGCCTTGATCAAGGAATTGGATCTCGAAGACTGCGTGAAGCTGATCGGCTGGACCAGCGACGTCTCGGGCTTCCTGGCGACCGGCGACCTTTTCGCCTTCCCGTCGCATCAGGAGGGTTTCCCGCTGACCCTGCTGGAGGCCATGGCCGTGGGCTTGCCCGTGGTCGCCTCCGAAATCGACGGGCCGATCGAGATCCTCAAGGACGGCGTCAACGGCCGCCTGGCGCCCGACGACGATCCCGACCGCCTGGGCGAGGCCCTGGGCGAACTGATCAGCGACCGCGACACCGCGCGCCGTCTGGGCGCGGCCGCTCGCGCGCTGGTGCTGGACCAGTACGGTCCGGACCAACTGGCGCGACGCTTGGAAGCGGCCTTGGACGGAATGCTCTGACGGGGTTGATGCGAAGCGCGCTTGGGCGTATGACCCCCGTCCGTCCCGGCGATGGCTGGGTAGCTCAGATGGTTAGAGCGGTGGATTCATAACCCACAGGTCGGCGGTTCGATCCCGCCCCCCGCCACCACCGGGACGGCAAATTCCCTTACATTCCAGAATCTTGCAGGTCAGGCGCAGACCGCCTTCTTGAGAATTTCGTTCGCTCGACTCTGCCACCCAGGGCCGGATGCGCGCAGCTTTTCGAGGACCTCTTGGTCGAGCCTTAGAGTGACCTGTTGTTTGGGACGCTCGGATTTCGGACGTCCTGGGCGCGTCAGCGTGCCATTGGCGGGCCTGATGACCTTGCCGCCAATACTGAACTGGGCTCGATCGAATTGATCATCGGTCCATTCGGGAGCGTCATCCGGATCGATCCACGAACTCTCCGAATCTTCTTTGTTCTCTGGCATTGCATTTCCTCATGGAGATGATGCGCCGTGCTTTTCCGCGTGGCGTCCAAATGACCATAACTAGGCGCGCGCCCAGCAGGCCGACCGTCTGAAACCGTTCTTCTCCATAGTCCTCGCGATCATCGAGGGCTGTGAATTCCGGTCCGTCGAAAAGGGACGCCGCATCGGCGAAATCCAGGCCGCGATGCTTCAGCGTTTGGCGACGTTTCTCCTCGTCGAACTCGATATCCATGTCGGAAGTATCCTTCTCGACGCAAATATCGCATGGGTTGCATAAATTTCAACTTATCGCGCCATGGGTGTGCTAGCTGGATTTTTGTAGTTACATTAATAGTCCAATCGGCGACGCTGAGCAACGCGGCCGCCGCGCCGCCCGTTGTCGCGTCATGGCGCGCGCTCCCAAGATCTTCACCTGGTCGGACGGCTTTCACCGCTACACCGTGGCGGCGACGTCGCGCGCCAAGGCCCTGGCGGCCTGGGAGACCGATCGCGATCTCTTCAAGGAAGGCGTGGCCCAAGAGGCGCCTGATGCGCCCGACGCGACGGCGGCTCTGGCCGCGCCCGGCGCGGTGATCCGGCGGGCCGAGGGCGGGTTGAAGTCCGCGATCGAGAGGCTGCCGAAGCCCAAGGTCAAGAAGGTTGATGTCGCCGCCGAGGCCAGGCGGAAGCAGGCGCTCGCCGAAGCCGAAGCCGCCCTGGAGGCTGCGGAGGTCGAGCAACGCGACGCCGAAGCCGACCTGGAACGCCGCCGGCGCGCGCTGGAGGCCGAGGCGGTGGCTCTTACCGACTCCTGGACGACGCGACGAACGAAGCTGGAAGCGGCGATCCGGCGGCTGCGACCGTGATCGGGACACGGCCGCGCAGACCTCGGCTCTCCAGATAGTCGAGCAGGACGGCGGGGTGGTCGGTCTGCACGATGCTGACGCCCTGGTCGATCAGCCGGCCCCAGGCCTTGTGCGGATCGCGCAGCGCGTGGCGGTCGCCGGACCGGTCCAGCATCGCCTTCCAGCCCTTGTCGGCCAGGGTGTTGCTCCAGACCCGGATCCGCGCGGCGCGGGCGGCGTCGCGAACGGCGACGAAGCCGTCGCGCCTCAGCGAGACCAGCTCGACGGCGGGGATGTGGCGCAGGCCCGAGGCCTGCCGGGCGGTGATGAGACGAAGACCGGCGGGCGCCTTGCCGGCCACCATCGGCATGAAGGCCAGATCCCGGTACAGCGGCTGATCGGCCATCGGCGGCGCGCCCGGGCCGGCCTTGGCCTTGAACAGCACCCAGTCGCTGGCCCCGACCCGGCGCGCGACCTCCGCGGCCTGCGCGGCGTGCGGACCCTTGAGGTCGAGATTGACCAGGATGCGTCCGCGCGCGGCCGTCAGGGCGGCTTCGAGCGTTGGCGGCGCCTCGCTTCCACCGTTGAGGCTCAGGGCCTGGAGCTGGACCAGGGTCAGATCGGAGACGCGACCCTTGCCGTCCGTGGTCCGGTCGACCTTGGCGTCGTGCATGATCACCAGATGGCCGTCGCGCGTGCGGCGCACGTCGATCTCGACAAGGTCGACGCCCAGGGCCATGCAGCGTTCGAGGGCGGCGATGGAGTTTTCGGGGACGGGATGCTCGTAGCCGCGGCTCGGCGCGGGCTGGTGGCAGGCGCGGTGGGCGACCACCAGGACGCCGTCGGCCGGATCGTAGAGGCGCTCGCGCGGATCGGCGGCGCAGGCCGATCCCGCCACGGCCGCAACGGCCAGAGCGAACGCAAACACGGGAAGTCGCATGGTCTCAGCCCCCGAGCCTTCCCGGCTGCATGACCGATTCACGCGACAGGCGTGCGGCAGTTCGGGCTCATAAGGATGACGTCGCCGGTGGAGCTTGGCCGCCGTGGAGGGGGTGCGACATTCTGTCTTGGGTGCGCGCTTCCAAACACCGCCTTCCTCGCCCTTGTGGCGAGGACCCATGGTCCCGCTAGGCTCTGCATTGATCAGCGCGCGCCGCAGCGGATGGCGTGCATACAGTGGCGTCATGGCCGCTGAACGATGGGCCCTAGGCACAAGGCCTAGGGAGGCGGGGACTATTGATTGCGTGGGAGGCTCAGGCCTTCCGGAACCCTCGCAGCACGTTCGCCTCGGTGCTGAGCTGCAGCTTGGCGTAGTCGATGCGCGGCGTGTCCGCGAACAGCAGATAGTAGTATTTCATCTGCTCGGACCACCAGTAGCCGGGGCAGTTGTCGCCCTGGGTCATCGGCTTGGTCGTGATGTCCTTCAGCGCGGTGTAGCCGAAGGCCGCGCGGCTGGTGGCCTTCATCTGGCGATAGTGGATCGCGGCCAGCTGGCGATAGCGCTCGTCGCGGTCGATCAGCCACAGGTTCAGGCAGGCGTCGGGATATTCCGGGCGCAGGCCGGTGTGCTTGCGGCGCGGCTGACGCGTGGCGACGTCGATCGATTCCGGAATGATCCCGAACGTCGCCTGCATCTCGGTGAACGAGGCGAGGTAGTCGTCGCCTTCTTTCTTGCGACCGACCTGGCCCAGGAGGCCGGCATAGTAGCCCGCCAGTTCGCTCTGGGCGGTGTTCAGCACCGCGCCGGTCTCGAAGTCGACCATCGGGAACCACAGGCGGCCGTCGTAGCGCTTGGCCTGGTGGGCCAGCTGGGCGGCCACGCACTCCTGCGCCCAACGCTTGCAATCCTCGTCGCCGAACAGCTCCCAGGCGTCCCACAGATATTCGTAGAAGCTGTCGGCATAGACGTCGATGCTGGCCGAGCGGCTGATGAATTCGCCGGTGCGGGCGTCGATATTGGCGGCCATCAGGCCGATCTTGGAGCGACGATCCAGGGCGTGCTTCATGGCCCGCTTGGCGATCTTGAAGTAGCGGTCGTCGCCGGTCAGCTGGCTCAGCACCCCGAACTCGGTGATGTAGGTGCCGATCTCGGCGAGGTTGGTCGCGGGATCGCGGACCGCGCCGGTCTTCAGGTTCACATAGCGCCAGGGCAGACCATCGGGCGAGGCCTCGAAGGCCTTCAATAGCCGGTCGGCCAGGTCCTTGGCCTTGGCCAGCAGCACCGGATCGCCGCAGGCCAGGTGGGCCGAGATCAGGCCCCCGACCAGGCGGATATTGGTCTCGAAGACCTGGGCCTCGCCGTTCACATCGAACGACAGGCTGGACTTCACCCAGTCCACTCCAGCCTGGAACTCGGCGTCCAGGCCCATGATCCACAAAGTGTCCAAGGCCTCGACGAGCGAGAGGCCCAGGTCATGGCCTTCGACGAAGAACGACTGCGACGTGCCGCTGACCGGGTTGATCTCGTCCTTCCCCCAGGCCTTGGCGACATAGCCCCGCCAGGCCCACTGGAACTCGTCGCGGACATCGGCGGCCAGCGCCTTCCAGTCTTCCTTGACGGCTTTTGGCGGCGCGGCGGCGGCCAGGCCCGGCGCCAGGCCGGCGGCGATGAACGAACCAAGGGCGGAGCGGCGCGTGAGTCGGGCGAGCGTCATGACGCAAGCCTACCGGCGGTCGCGGGTTCGCACGAGAGGGGGAAAGCGTCCGGCCGGAGCTCAGGAGCCCCGGCCGGCGAAGGCGTCCGACGTGTGGGATGCGTCGGAAAGGGATAGTTGCAGTAAGGACGTCGCGGGAAGCGGCGACCCGCCATGAGTCGGGCTTCGATCGCCTCAGTCCGGCGCCAGGGGCGGCGCCTCGGGCGTTTCGGGCAGGCGGGCGCTCAGCGCGCAACGCAGGCCCTCGGGATGGTAGTCCATGGTCGCCGCGCCCTTCAGCTCGCCGCGCAGGCTGCGTTCGATGAGCCGGGAGCCGAAGCCCTTTCGCGTCGGTCGGACCACGGGCGGCCCGTCCGCCTCTGTCCAGGCCCCTTCCAGGGCCCGAGTCTGGGGATCAAAGGTCCAGGTCAGGGTGACGCGGCCGTCGGCGTTGGAGAGCGCTCCGTACTTCAGGGCGTTGGTGGCCAGCTCATGAAAGATCAGGGCCATGGTCAGGGCCCCGCCCGGTTGCAGCCGGACCGACGGACCGTCAAGGCTGACCCGGGCGCCCGCCTCGTCGAACGGGCGCAGGGCGCGCTCGGCCACGTCGCGCAGGTCGGCGCCGTGCCAGCTCTCGCGGGTCAGGATGTCGTGCACGCGCGACAGGCCCAGCAGCCGCGCCTCGAGCTTCTCGAAGGCGGCCAGCGGGTCGGGCTCGTTGCGCAGGGTCTGGGCGGCCATCGACTGCACGGTGGCCAAGGTGTTCTTCACGCGGTGGTTCAGCTCGTTGACCAGCAGGCGCTGCTGGGTCTGGTGGCGCTCTCGGGCGCTCTCGGCCTGTTTGCGCACGCCGATGTCGGAGAGGATGATCAGCATGTGCGGCGGCTGGTCGGCGGGACGGACCAGCGAGACGGTCAGGTGCAGCCAGAGGATATCGCCGGGATCGGGACCGTCGGCCGGTCCGTCGAAACGGCGGTCGGCCGAATAGGTCTCCAGATCGCCGGACCACAGGGCCGCGCCGTCGGCCAGGGCCTGGGCCATGTCCGTCTCGTGGACCATCGAGACCAGGCGTCGACCCAGCAAGGCCTCGCGGTCACGGCGCAGGATGGCGCAGAAGCTGTCATTGGCTTCCAGGATCTCGCCGTCCTGGGCCAGCCGCGCCACGCCCATGGCCGTCTGGTCGAAGATGGCGCGATACCGGGCTTCGGCGGCCTCCAGCTGTAGCCTGGCCTGGACGCCGGCGGTGACGACCTCGGTATAGAGGATCAGGCCGCCGATCTCGCCGTCGTCGCGCCGCCAGGGGGCCATGGACCAGCGGATCCATTCGGTGCGGCCTTCGCGGTCGACATAGGGGTCGCCCTCGTGGCGCAGCTCGACGCCGTGGGCGATGACCTGGGCGTGCAGGTCGCGCCACTTCTGTGGGACTTCGGGAAAGACGTCGTAGTGTCGGCGGCCAATCAGCGGCAGGTCGGCGGGCAGGTTCTGGTCGGTCAGGTACTGCCGCGAGGCGGCCAGATAGCGCATCTGGCTATCGAAAATCGCGATGCCCAGCGGCGCGTGTTTCAGGGCCGTAGTGACGCTTGGGGACGCAGACAGGGCGGGCGCTTCGTCGATCATCGCAAGGGCATCGTACCGGTAAGGCATGGCTTCGGAAGGCGGTTTCTCTGACGTTCGCGTGACCGGGGATCAGCCCGCGACCGGGAAAACCCGCGTCTGCTTGACCACGCCATAGGCGAAGCTGGTGTCGATCGAGGCGATGCCGGGGATGGCGTGCAGCTTGCGGCGCATGAAGTCCTCATAGGCCTCCAGGCTGTCGACGATCACCCGCAGCAGATAGTCGTCGCCGCCGGCCAGCAGGAAGCAGTCCAGGATCTGGTCGATCCGCGCCACCTGCTCCTCGAACCCCTTGATCAGGTCCTGGCCGTGGCGGTCCAGGCGAACGCGGACGAAGACGGTGATCGGCAGGCCATAGGCCTTCTGGTCGACCAGGGCGGTGTAGCCGGTGATCACCCCCTGGGCCTCCAGGTTTCGCACCCGGCGCAGGCAGGGCGAGGGCGACAGGTTCACCCGCTCGGCCAGCTCCTGGTTGGTCAACCGGCCGTCCTTCTGCAGCTCCCGGATGATCTGGCGGTCCTTAGTATCCATTGGGGGTATCCACTGGCGGCCTCATGAGCAGAATCTGCCAAAACAGAAGCCCATCGTGGCAGACTTTGCAATCTCTTGCGCCTGACTCCACGCCACATTCGCTCCAACACGGAGTGACCTATGCGTAGCGAGAACGGCGGCTTTTCCACCCGGGCGATCCATGCGGGCTATGATCCCGCCGACGAGCACGGGGCCCTGACGCCGCCGGTTCATCTGACCTCGACCTTCGCCTTCGAGAGCGCCGAGGCCGGTGGCGAGATGTTCGCCGGGACGCGCGAGGGCCACTTCTATTCACGGATCTCCAACCCGACGACCGACCTGCTGGAGCGCCGCCTGGCCAGCCTGGAAGGCGCCGAGGCCGCCGTAGCCACGGCCTCGGGCATGGGCGCGATCACCGCCGTGCTGTGGAGCTTCCTGCGGTCCGGCGACGAGGTCATCACCGACCAGACCTTGTACGGCTGCACGTTCGCCTTCCTGCGCGACGGCCTGACCCGGTTCGGCGTCACGGTGCGCCAGGTCGACATGACCCGGCCCGAGGCCCTGGCCGAAGCGATCTCGGACAAGACCCGGATCGTCTATTTCGAGACCCCCGCCAATCCGAACATGCGCCTCGTCGATATCGCCGCGATCAGCCGGATCGCGCGCGGGGCGGGGGCCAAGGTGGTGGTCGACAACACCTACGCCACGCCCTGTCTGACCCGGCCGCTGGGCCTGGGCGCGGACATCGTCGTCCACTCGGCGACCAAGTATCTGGGCGGCCACGGCGATCTGGTCGGGGGCATCGCCGCCGGCGGCGTCGAGGACATGGCCAGGGTGCGCCTCGTCGGGGTCAAGGACATGACCGGCGCGGTGATGTCGCCGTTCACGGCCTTCCTGGTGATGCGCGGCCTCAAGACCCTGGCGCTGCGCATGGGCCGCCACAGCCAGAGCGCCCAGACGGTCGCGCGTTGGCTTGAGGATCATCCGGCCGTCGAGCGGGTGTTCTATCCGGGCCTGCAGAGCTTCCCGCAGCGCGACCTGGCCGCGCGCCAGATGGCCAGCGGCGGCGGCATGATGGCCTTCGAACTGAAGGGCGGCCACGCGGCGGGGGTCTCGATGATGAACCGCCTGACCCTGATCCGGCGGGCCGTGTCGCTGGGCGACGCCGAGACCCTGATCCAGCACCCGGCCAGCATGACCCATTCGCCCTATACCCCCGAGGAACGCGCGGCGGCGGGCATCGCCGAGGGCCTGGTGCGTCTGTCGGTGGGGCTGGAGGACGTCGCCGATATCCTGGGCGACCTGGAGATGGCGCTCGAGCCGGAGAAGATCGCGGCGCTGATCTAGGGTGCGCCAGATCCTCCCCCTAGCGGGGGAGGTGGTCCGAAGGACCGGAGGGGGAAGCGCTTGAAGCCTGGCCTCTTCCCCCTCCGTCGTCTCTTCGAGCCGACACCTCCCCCGCTGGGGGGAGGATTTCGATTGCTTGGCTTGCCTCTCTCAGCAGTCCAGGAACTTCACCTCTTCGGCCGTGTATTTCATGTCGCTGGCGCTGAAGAGGCCCGAGAGGCCCAGCAGGGTGCAGCGGCCGTTGGCCAGATAGACCGGGATGTCCTGCAGATAGGCGCTCATCCGACCCTTGTCGGCGAAACGGCGGACGAAGGCGGCGTGGTCCAGCAGGCCGTCGACGCGCTCCATCAGCGGGCTGTTGATATAGACCCCGCCACGGGCGGCGAACATCAGGGCCGCGTCGCCGGCGAAGGCGCCGAGCAGGGCGCTGAAGATCGACAGGGCCTCGCGGGCCCGGGGATCGCCGTCACGGACGCGCGAGAGGATCAGGTCGTCGCTGTCGTTCTCGCCGCCGCCGAGGGCCGCGTGGATGTCGATCAGCCCGGCCTGCGACAGGAAATGCTCGGCCGAGACCCGGCCATACTTGGCCTGCAGCGCCTCGAAGATCGGGATCTCGCGCGCTTCGCCGGGAGTGAAGTCGATGTGGCCGCCCTCGCTGACCACCGGGACCCAGCCGTCGATCCGATGCGGCGACAGGCCCGCGACGCCGAGGCCGAGATTGGGGCCGATCACGGCGATCGGCGCGCTCTTGGCCGGCTTGCCGTCATGGATCAGGGTCATGGCCGTGGGGGCTAGGCGCGGCGCGCCGAGGGCGCAGGCGGCGAAGTCGTTGAGCAGGGCGACGCGAGGGGTCTTCAGCACCGCCCGCAGCCAGGATTGGGTGACGGTGAAGTCGCCGGCCGTCAGAGCGATGGCGCCATCGATCTCGGGTCCGGCGCCGCAAACGGCCGCGCCGACCAGTTCGCTGCTCTGGCTGTCGGCCAGGGCCTGGTTCAGCTGCTGCTCCAGCTCGCGCAGCGAGGCGCATGAGAACTCGCGATGAACGCGGGGCGGATCGCCGGGCCGCACGACGGCCACGGCCAGGTCACGCCCGTTCACATCGGCCAACAGGACCGATCCCTTCGCCATGTCGTTTCCTCTCGCGCCGGTTTGATCCGGCTTCAGACGGTTATCCTTGTACCGGTAACATCGTTCGGTGCTTCAAGCCTAGCACCGCCGGAGAGTGTTTTGACAAGGTTGTCAAACTTGCGGCCGAAACCCGGGCCGGGGTCGAAACCTGTTAAGCTTCACTACAAAATTCTTACGTCTGCACGGGCGATTAACCGCGCCGTGCGTTTATCCCTGTATGGCGAAATACCCGTCAGGCGATGAACATGACCGGCGGTCGGCTGTCCGCATCCAAACGCAGAGGTCCGGCAAGGTCCTTTGCGGCGCTTTCGCGTGGGATTGCGTGATCCGGGACCTGTCGAGCAGCGGCGCCCGGGTGCAGATGCTGTCCAGCACCGTCCCGCCCGCGCAGGTGCAACTGGTCGACCTGGCCGCGGGCCTCGCCCACGACGTCGCTATCGCCTGGCAGCGCGACCGCGAGGTCGGCATGCGGCTGGTCCGGACCTATGATCTGCGGGGTCTCGCCCCGTCCGCCGCGCAGACGGCCAAGCGGATCTGGCTGGCGTCGCAGTCCGCCGCCTCGACCGGCTGAGCCCATTCCCAAAACGACAAAGACCCCGGTCCGCCAACCGAGGTCTCGTTCGAAATCCGGCGCGTTTCCCCGCGCGCCGGTATGCCGTGTGTCGCCTAGAGCCCTTTAGCCTTGCATCATGTGAGGCGTCTAAAAGGGCTCTAAATCAACTCCTTAGAGCGTGGCGGTCGCCATGCTCTAAGCGGCGTCGCCGCGAGCGGCTTCGTCGGCCATCGCACGCACCAGGTCCAGGACCTGACGGCGAACGCGGCCACGGCCGATCTTCGGGAACACCTCGGCCAGTTCCAGGCCTTCCGGCGTGGTCAGGAACTCCTGCACCACCTTTTCGGCGTGCTGGGTGGCGTCATCCAGTTCGGCGCCGCTCATCGGGTCGGCCAGGCCGTCGAAGAAGAACGACACCGGGACCTGCAGGGTCTTGGCGATTTCATACAGCTTGCTGGCGCTGACGCGGTTGGCGCCCCGCTCGTACTTTTGGACCTGCTGGAAGGTCAGCCCGAGGGAATCCGCCAGTTGTTCCTGGCTGACGCCCAGCAGTTTGCGACGCATCCGAACGCGGCCGCCGACATGCAAGTCGACGGGGTTGGGGCGTCGGCCTTCAGTTTCTTCGCTCATGTGATTCCGCCTCCAACGGTTGTCCAGAGAAAATGACACGACCGTGACGTCGGTGGAAGCAAACCGATCCAAGCGCGGCGTTACGTCGCGATGGTTTAGCTTCCCTCCCCGATTCGGGGAGGCTATTCGCGTACGGAGCGATTCGCCGCCAACTGGAGGGTGACCGGCTTTCCAGTTGCGCGAACAACGGGAAGGGCGTCGTCGACGAGCCGTCCGACCCGCGCTTAACAGGACGGGCCGAACGCCGCAAAGCCTTATGCGTTAAGGCGCCAGGCTCCCTCGCCATCTCGCAGCCGTCCGCCCCAGATGCGTCGCGCGTGGCCCGTGTTGTCGTGCAGACGGAACAGGGTTTCGGCCGCGAAGGTCTCGTCGCGCTCGACGCCCGCGTTGAGTTGCGGCGTCATGGCGCGGGTTACCTGGCGCTGCACCGCGGGCAGGTCGCCGAACGCCATGATGTCGAGCGTGTCGATTTCGTAGCCCACCGGCGACTCCCGGCCGATCGACTCCAGCACCCGATCGAGGAGCGCCCGCGAGACCGCGATCTCGGATCCGGCCACCACGCCGTAGGCGTAAGGGCGTGGGATCCCGACCAGGCGCGTGTCGATCGGCGAGTTCAGAATGCCCGGATAGAGCTGCATGTCGATCATGCCGACGAAGCGGGTCACGCCGTGGCGCAGGGCCAGCTCGAAGGCGGCCGCCCAGCACTCGAAGACCCGCTCGCCGCGCCCTGGGCCCTTGCGCCGGCGATAGGCCTCGGTCGTGAAGAGTCGGGTCGCCTCCCAGACATCGACGGCCTTCTTCGGCGTTTCGTCGGGCGCGATCAGGTGCGGAAACTTGTCGGCCAGCATGCAGCGGTCGTCGGTGGGCCGCAGCCGCAGGCCGACCTCGAGCTTCTCCATGTCGTCGTCGAAGCCGAGCAGATAGATGGCGCGGTGGTCGTCGTAGTCGTCGAGCTCACCGCCGTCGAGCACGACCAGATCGACCCAGCCGTTCTTGTCGACGCACTGTCGTCGGCGCTCCTCGTGCATGGCCCACAGCTGCGGGCCGTACAGGTGACGGTTCTCGGATGTGATGATGTGGATCATGGCCGGCCCCCAAGCTGGCTGTCGCCAAAACTGGCTGTTGGACGGCCTGAATAGGGGACATGATCCAGGCAAAGCGCGATAGGCCAAACGGCCTATGGCGTCTTTTGAAACCGCGCGTAACGCTTGCCAGGACGACGGGCAGGGCACAGCATCGGCGTCATGAGCACCGCCACAGACGAGCGCTACCGGACCTTCGCGGCCTTCTACCCATTCTACCTGACCGAACACGTCAATCCGGTCAGCCGACGACTGCACGTGGTGGGCACGAGCCTCGTGATCGTTTGCCTGGTTCTGGGCTTGCTGCGCGACTGGCGCTTCTTCGTGGCCGCGCCGCTGGTCGGCTACGGCTTCGCCTGGGTCGGCCATTTCGTGTTCGAGAAGAACCGGCCCGCGACCTTCAAGTATCCGCTCTTCAGCCTGATGGGCGACTTCCGGCTGTGGTTCGAGGTGGTGACGGGGCGGCGGCGCTGGTAGCGCTCAAAGCTTCGAGAACAGCCCCAGCTCGCCGGCCTTCATCACGGCCTCCTGGCGCTTGACCACGCCCAGACGTTTCTTGGCCGCCTCGACATGGTGATGGACCGTGCGCGGCGAGAGCTGGAGGATCGCACCGATCTCCCAGTCGGTCTTGCCCCGGCTGGCCCAATAGAGGCACTGGGCCTGGCGCTCGGAGATCACCCCGTAGTCGGGATTGTCGTCCTGCAGCTCCCAGTGCTTGAGCATGGTGGAGCCGAACACGGTGGCCAGGCTCTCGACCACGGCCCGGGAGGTGGGGTCGGTGTCCGGAGCCTCGGTGGCCATGCGGATCAGCACCTCCTGGCCCGCCGGACCGAACACCCGGACCACATAGCCGTCGTTCATCCCGAGGTCCGAGGCCTCGCCCCACATGGTTTGGGCGCGGCCGTCGCCCAGCGGCTTGGCGTCGGTCCAGGCGAACGAGCGCGGCGACTTCAGCAGCAGCTTGATGCACGGGTCGTGCACCACGTAGCGCTCGCTCCAATAGCGCCCGTCCCACACGTCGAAGTCGCGGCGGCTGAGGGTGGGCGGTTCCTTGCCGTAGTGCTCGGCGTTGATCAGGGTGGCGCAGAACCTGTCATAGCCGAAGGCGGCGATCGCGCGGGCGAAGTGGCTTTCCACCTCATCCGCCGAGCCCAGGTGAGGGGCCTTGCTGAGAAACGCCCAGGCCTGTTGTTCCGCCGTGGTTAGCACACGCAGCTCCGTACTCACGCTATGGTTAGGCTAGGCGCGGACACAGCCCGGCGCCAAGCGCCTACTATCCCAAGTGGAGTGGTGTTCGCGTACATGGGTCGTCCGTCGTGTCGTATGACGTCCCCATTCCCAAAAGGCCTGCCTCCCTAGGCTTTATGCCTAGGGCCCAGGGTTCAGCCCACGCTGCTTTAGACGGGGTGCGTTCACGCCGGCGGGTTCTACCGACGATCGTCCAGCCCAGCCATGGCATGGGTCCCAGGCACAAGGCCTGGGAAGGCGGTGGTTTTTGGATGAGTGAAGTTCGCGACTTCGGTGGTGAAAAGCCGCCCGGAAGCTTCGGCTCCTAGGCCGCGACTTCGGCGCCGTCTTCGTCTTCGCCGCCCAGCAGGGCGCTAAGCACGATGGCCAGGCGCTCGGGCTTGATCGGCTTTTCGACCACGTCCTGCATGCCGGCGGCGATGTAGGTCTGGACGTCGGCCGGATCGGCGTTGGCGGTCAGGGCCACGATCGGCACCGAGCCGACGCCGCCGCCCATTTCGCGGATGGCGCGGGTGGCGGCGATGCCGTCCATGCGCGGCATCTTGATGTCCATCAGGATCAGGTCGAAGCGACCGGCCTTGGCCATTTCGACGGCCTCGACGCCGTCGACGGCCTGTTCCGAGGTGCACTCGAACATGTCGCACAGCGCCTCGGCGACCATGCGGTTGGTGGCGTTGTCGTCGACGATGAGGATGTGCGCGGCGCGGCCGTGCACGGAGGGCTCGTTGTCGTGATGCTCGGCGGCGGCGATGGCCGGGGCGGCGGACAGGGCGAAGCCGAGGGTCAGGCCGGAGCCGCGATTGGCCTCGGCCAGCAGCGGGCCGCCCAGGGCGCGGGCGACGCGATGGGCCAGGGCCAGACCGACGCTGAGCGCCATCTCGCTGCTGTCCTGCTGGCTGGCGGCGCCCAGGGGTTCATTGACGCGAGCCAGGCGGTCTTCGGCCCGGCCGCCGGTGTTGTCACGCACCTGGCCTTCCAGCCGGATGCGGTCGCCGTCGGCGCGCGCGGTCAGGCGGGCCTCGATCATGCCGCGGCCGGAAGCCAGGGCGTTCTCGATCAGGATGTCGAACAGTTGCAGCAGGCGCTCGCCGTCGACCTCGACCCCGCACTCGGGTTCGCCGTCGTAGGAGACCAGCAGGGTGGAGCCGCCCTCGTGGGCGCGGCTGGCCCAGCGCGCCTCGACGGCGTCGGCCAGGTCGCGCAGGCGCGTCGGCGTCGTGTTGAAGGTCAGCTGGCCGTTGGCCGAGCGTTGCAGGTCGATGGCCCGGCTGACCGTCGCGCCCATGTCGCGGCTGGTGTCGCCGATGGCGCGGACGAAGGCGGCGGCGTCGGGCGTCAGGCGTTGCTGCTCGAGGCGCTCGGTGATGGCCAGGACGCCGTTGAGGTGCGCGCCGATGTCGACGGCCATGCGCTCGACCATGGCCTGGGCGTCGCGCACTTCGCGCTGGCGACGGCGGTGCGAGTTCAGGAGAGAGCCGAGGCCGCCTACGCCGACGTAATAGCCGGCGGCGTCCACGCCGATATAGGCCGTGCGGAAGACGGGGGTCGGGCTGTCGGCCAGACCGTTGACGAAGAGGTTGGAGTCGGTGTCGACGGCGACGATACGCGGCGCGCGGTCCATCACCTCGGAAATCGGCTTGTCGGCCAGCTGCTCGCCGGCGACCTGCATCATGCCCACGAGGACGTCGCGATAGACCAGGCCGACGGGCGCGCCGTTCTCGACGACCGCAACGGCCGGCATGGTCGGATCGGCGTCGAACATCGCCACGACCTGACCGCAGGGCGTGGTGGGCGCGATCGGAGGACGGATGTCGATCAGGCGGTTCAGCGTTTCCATACGGCGCTTCGCTGGGACTTTGGACAGGCACCTTGCCCTCGCCCGCCTTGCGGAGTCGTTAAGTTGGAAGCGTTCTCAAGGCGCAGGTCGCGGAAACCGTTCATTTCGGTCACTCGGCGACCTCGACGCGAACGAAAAGGGGCGGCGGTTGCCCGCCGCCCCTCGGTTCGTCCTCGCGAGGAAGACTTACCAGGACTTGGTGATCGCGATGCCGTACAGGCGCGGCTCCTGGGTGATCACGTTGGTGAACAGGCCAGAGCTGTCGTCCGTCGTGTAGGCGTCGACGATCGGGGTCTTGTTGCCGATGTTCTTCACATAGGCGTCGATCGACACGCCCCACTCGGGCTTCTCGACCTTCAGGGTCATGTTGCCGTTGTCCCACGACCGCAGGGTGTCGTACGTGGTGTTGTACACCCGGGTGAACTGCTTGGTCTGGCGGTAGTAGTCGCCGCGCAGGGTGGCGGACCAGCCACCCGACAGTTCGAAGGTGTACTGAGCGCCGACCGAGGTGGTCCAGTGCGGCGAGTTCGGCAGTTCGTTGCCTGACAGGTTGGCCACGGTGCCTTCGATCGAGTAGCCGGCGCCGTAGTTGTAGAGACCCGTCGAGTTGGCCAGGAACGCCGCCGTGGCGGCCGGCAGACCCGCGCCGCCGGCGGCGGCCGGGGTGGCGAGGAAGCCTTGATAGGCCGCCGCGCCGGTGCAGGCGAAGGGCAGAGTGGCGCCCGCGCCCGCGCCGATCACGGTGGCGACGCCGGCCGTGGTCAGCACGCAGTTGGCGCCGACCGACGAAGCGTTCGGACCGACCTTCACGACCGTATAGGCCGGGTTGGACTGGGTCCGGTTCATCGTGTCGATCGAGGTGACGCCGTCGCCGATCTTGGTGTGCAGATAGCCGATGTTGGCGTTCAGCTTCAGGTTCCGCACCGGCGACCAGATCGACTCTATTTCGAAGCCGTAGACCTTGGCGTCGACGTTCTCGTTCACCGAGGTCCGGTTCACGATCTTCGAGATCTGGTAGCCCTTGTAGTCGTACGAGAAGCCCGTGACGTTGAAGAGCACGCTGCCGCCGGCCATCGTGTTCTTGGTGCCGATTTCGATGGCGTTGACGAACTCCGGCGCGAAGGTCTGCTTGATGCCGACCGCGCCCGCCGGGACGCCCGGATTGATGCCGCCGCCCTTATAGCCCTTGGAATAGAAGGCGTAGAGCAGGGTGTCGTCGGTGAAGCCCAGCTTGGCCTTGTAGTCGACGCCGAAGCGGCCGGTCGTCTCGGTGAAGCGGGCGCGCTGGTCGGGGTTGGTCGGGTTGCGGGTCAGGCCGTAGCCGGGGGCCAGCAGCACGGTCGAGTAGTTCTTGACCGCCTTCTTGTCGCGCGTCTGACGCAGGCCCAGGGTGAACTTCAGGTCTTCGTTGACCTGATAGTAGACCTCGCCGAACAGGGCGTCCGACACCAGGGTGTAGGGCGTGCGGTTGTCATAGTAGTTGTGGCCGTCGCCGGTCGGGGTGGCCGCCGTGTCGATGCCGATGCAGTTGGCGGTGGTCGCCGGGTTGCAGTTCGGATTGCCCGTCTTCTGGAAGTTCAGGGCCATCGACGACAGGGTCAGCGAGTTGCCGATCACGAAGTAGTCGGTCAGCGTCCGGTAGGTGAAGTGGATGCCGCCGACGTTGAAGTTCAGCGGGCCGTCGAAGGCCGACTGCAGGCGCAGTTCCTGGCTGAACTGCTCGGAGCGGCCCGACGAGACGTCGATGGTCGTGAACTTGTTGGTGTTGCCGACCTGCGGGTCGTTGAAGAAGCCGCCCGGCGTGAAGGGCGTGCTGTTGAACGGCACCGTCGAGATGTTGCGGTTGTAGTCCTGCTTCGTCCAGACGCTGCCCTTGCCGTACGAGGTCATCGCCGTGACGGTCAGTTCGTCGGAGATGTCGTAGTTCAGGGTCAGCTGGTAGGTGTTCGAACCCGACTGGTAGATCGGATCCAGCGTGGTCTCGATCTCGCGCAGGTTCGTCGAGGTGGTGTCGCCGGCGTTCACGTCACCCGAGGTGAAGCCGAAGATGTTGCCCAGCAGGCCGGTCAGCGAGCCGGCCGAATTGACCGTGCCATAAGCGGCGGGCGCGTACAGCGAGCCGGGCAGACAGCCCTGGCTGAGGAAGACGCGCGAGGCGCCGGTCGGGACGCCGCCGACCGTGGCCGGGCCGTTGTCCTTGGTGCAGAGCTGCTTGCCGGTGCGGGCGCGGTTGTCGTTCTCGTGGAAGCGTTCCCACATGAAGTTGGTGCGCAGCTTCTCGGTCGGGTTGAACATCACCTGGACGCGGGTCGCGTAGAGATCCCGGTCGTCGACCTTGTGCTGGTTGAAGGTGTTGGTGACGAAGCCGTCGCGCTTCAGCGTCGTGCCGGCCAGGCGGACGGCCAGCTTCTCGCCGAAGATCGGCACGTTGAGCATGCCGCGGAACTTGGTCGAGCCGTAGTTGCCGTACTCGGCGCGGACATTGGCTTCGAACTGGTCGACGGGCTTGGCGGTGATCACGTTGACCACGCCGCCGGTGGCGTTACGGCCGTACAGCGTGCCCTGGGGGCCGCGCAGCACTTCGACGCGCTCCACGTCGTAGAACTCGGCTTCGAACAGATTGCCCGACTGCTGCGGGGCGTTGTTCACGTGGACGCCGACGCCCTGGTCGGCCGAGGCCCCGACGGCCTTGGCCCCGATGCCGCGGATCTGGAAGTTGAAGCTGTTGGTGAAGTTGCTCTTGGCGAAGGTGACGTTCGGAATGGCCAGCTGCAGGTTCGGGCCGCCGTCGATCTTCTGCGCTTCCAGCGAATCCTGGCTGAAGGCCGACACCGCGATCGGCACGTCCTGAAGCGCTTCTTCCTTCTTCTGAGCGGTGACCACCAGCTCTTCGATGACGGTCCCGGGGCCGGATTGCTGCTGGGCGAAAGCGGGGACGGCGAAGCCAGAGATCGCGATCGCCGAAGCGCCCATGACCAAAAGGCTCCGCATACGCAGAGTTTGCGACATTGAATTCCCTCCCTGGACACAAGCGGCGCCTTATGGATGGCGCCTGCAAGCGTCGGTGTTTCCTCGGCGCCGTACCGTTTTTCACCACGCGGGCGTACGGCGAGCCCTTCGCAGCATTGGGAGATTGCATACTTGCGTTTGAAAGCTGTCAACTGGCTCAAACGTAAGTGAACAGCGATAGGTTACACCTTTTCACTTTCCGAGAGGTGGTGTTCTCCTGGCGCGGGTAAGTTTCCGGCGAATTAGAAGGTTGGGTTTGCGGCTGCCGTAGCGGAACGCGGGCCCGCGCATTCCCAATACGTCCCTGCAACAACGGGGGGATGCTATAGTTCGTGGGCGAAAGACTTCGACTTCGTTCGTTGTCGGAGTATCGCCCGAGTCGGGGGCTCGGCGGCATGGCGATGGCGCGATGGTTCCGGGGCGGCCTCGGCTCGTGTAGAGGAGGGGCCATGTTCCCCCTTTCGAAGATCGAGCGCCCCGCATGAGTGACGCGGCCCTGGTTCTGTTTTCCGGTGGTCAGGACAGCAGTGTCTGCCTGGCCTGGGCCCTCGAGCGCTATGCGCGCGTCGAGACGGTCGGCTTCGACTATGGCCAGCGCCATCTGGTCGAGATGGAGGCCCGCCAGGCCGTGCGCCGCGAGATCGCCGCGCGCTTCCCGCAATGGGCCGACCGCCTGGGCGAGGACCACGTGCTGGATATCCGCAGCTTCGGCCAGGTGGCCCAGTCGGCCCTGACCGCCGACCGCGCCATCGAGATGACCGAGCGCGGCCTGCCCTCGACCTTCGTGCCCGGCCGCAACCTGGTGTTCCTGATCTACGCCGCCGCGTTGGCGGACCGGCGCGGCGTCGACGCCCTGGTCGGCGGCATGTGCGAGACCGACTTCTCGGGCTATCCCGACTGCCGGCGCGACACGCTGGACGCCATGCAGAACGCCCTGAACCTAGGGATGGATCGCGGCTTCCGGGTCGAGACCCCGCTGATGTGGCTGACCAAGGCCCAGACCTGGGCGCTGTCCAAGGCGCTGGGCGGCGAGGACCTGGTCCAGCTGATCGTCGAGGAAAGCCACACCTGCTACCAGGGCGAACGTGGCCAGTTGCACGCCTGGGGCCATGGTTGCGGGACCTGCCCGGCGTGCGAGCTGCGCGAGAAGGGCTATGTCGAGTGGGACGCGGCGGGGCGCGAGGCGCTCGCCCAGGATCCGGTGGGCGCGTGACCTATTCCGTCAAAGAGATCTTCCTGACCCTCCAAGGCGAGGGCGGCCAGGCGGGCAAGGCGGCGGTGTTCTGCCGCTTCTCCGGCTGCAACCTGTGGACCGGCCGCGAGCAGGATCGGGCCAAGGCGGTCTGCACCTTCTGCGACACCGACTTCGTCGGGACCGACGGCGAGAACGGCGGCAAGTTCGCCACGGCCGACGATCTGGCGGCCGCCGTTGAGGCCCAGTGGACCGGCGGGCCGGACGACCGCCTGGTGGTCTGCACCGGCGGCGAGCCCTTCCTGCAACTGGACGAGGCGGCGATCAAAGCCCTGCACGCGCGCGGTTTCCAGATCGCCGTCGAGAGCAACGGCACGCTGGAAGCTCCGGCCGGCGTCGACTGGATCTGCATCAGCCCCAAGGCCGACGCGCCGGTAGTCCAGACCTCGGGCCAGGAGCTGAAGCTGGTCTACCCGCAGGACAAGGCCATGCCGGAGCGGTTCGCGGACCTGGATTTCGAGCGCTTCTACCTGCAGCCGATGGACGGGCCGGACCGCGACAGGAACACGCAATTGGCCGTCGCCTATTGCCTTTCCCACCCCCAATGGCGTTTAAGCGTCCAAACGCACAAATATCTCGGCCTGCCCTGACGGATAAGGCGCGCGACTTGGTGACAGGGTCGTTGCGCTAGAGCCTCCCAGGCCTTGTCAAAAGAAGTACCTGATGAAGCCCGTCTTCGAGATCACGAAGGCCGCGCATTTCGACGCGGCTCATTACATCGAGCAAGGTCCCGCCGACCATCGCTACCGCAAGCTGCACGGCCACTCGTTCAAGGTCGAGGCCAGCGTGAAGGGGCAGATGCAGGACGCCGGCTGGGTCGCCGACCTGGACGGCCTGGACGCCGCGCTGAAGGCAGTCGCCACCGAGCTGGACCATGGTCTGCTGAACGATCGCCCCGGTCTGGAAAGCCCGACCCTGGAGCGTCTCTGCCTCTATTTCGCCGAGCGCCTGACGCCGGCGTTCCCGGGCCTGTCACGCGTGGTGATCTCGCGCCCGACGATCGGCGAGAGCTGCGCGCTGACGCTTTGAAGATCCTCCCCCGCTGGGGGAGGTGGCCCAGAGGGCCGGAGGGGGCAGCTCGGCCTAGGCCGCATTAGCCCCCTCAGTCGGCTTCGCCGACAGCTCCCCCAGCGGGGGAGCATCTTTCACAAGAGCTACTCTTCCTCTTCCCGGCGATCGCCCAGGTCGTTCTTGCTGCTGTCGCCGGGGATGACCGCCTTGCCGGTGGCCACAACGGCCTTGCCGCCCATCTTGGCGGCGCCGCCGACGACCGCGCCGGTGACGCCGATGGCGGTGCCGGCCACGGTGCCGACCGCGGCGGCGGCCAGGCAGCCCGTCTGCGAGAGGGCGACCATCGCGAGGACGGCGGCGAGGGGAGCGAGGCGGCGGAAGGTCATGGTGAAGCTCATAAAACGCTGTTCACCACGTTCTAGCGGGCAAAAGGTTTAAATTCTCCGTGTCGGATGGCCGCGTCCGACTTCGGGGAAATCCAGATAGGTCGTGTTCTCGTCCTCGGACCGCCGCCAGGGGCCCTGGTGGCGCGGATCGTCACGACGGCGGCGGTCGGGGCCGAAATAGTCCTCGGTCCGCACGTATTGGCGCGGGTTCTCGATCAACAGGGTCAGGCGGTGGACCACGCCGCGGGCCGTGATCGGCTTGGTCAGGATTTCGTTCACGCCGGCGTCGCGCGCCTCGCACACGCGGCGCTGGGTCGAGTGGCCAGTGATCATCACGATCGGTGCGAACGGATTGGGGCTGTCGGGCGACTTGCGCAGCAGATTGACGAAGTCGATGCCGTCCAGGCCGCTCATCGACAGGTCGGTGAACACCACGTCGATCGGGACCTGGCGCATGATCGACAGCGCCTCGGCGCCGTCCATGGCCTCGTAGACCTGACGCACGCCGATGGCGCGCAGGATCTCGATCAACAAGATGCGCATGTGCTGGTTGTCGTCGACCAGCAGGATCTTCAACAGGTCGAACCGCACGCGCTGAACCCCTCAGTCATCGCGTTATTTTGGCCGCAACCTATGCGCGTTTTGCTCGCGTCTCGGGTTAAGCGCCTGTCCGAGCCTTACAGGCGTGATCACAGTCCGGTCAACCGGAAAGCCAAGTTAAATCAGTGGTAAGACCAATTCGACCGAAGTTCATTGACCTCTATCGGCGCGTTAGCGACTCGCGCCTGGCGAGAACGTCTGGCCGCCAGTTTGGCCACGGTGGCGCAGGAAGGCGTCGGCCAACACGCAAGCCGTCATGGCCTCGACCACCGGCACGCCGCGGATGCCGACGCACGGATCGTGGCGGCCCTTGGTGCGCAGGTCGATCTCCTCGCCGGCCTCGTTGAGGGTCTGGCGGGGGATCAGGATCGACGAGGTCGGCTTGAAGGCCACGCGGGCCACCACCGGCTGGCCGGTCGAGATGCCGCCCAGCACGCCGCCGGCGTGGTTGGACAGGAACACCGGTTCGCCGTCCGGCCCCAGGCGCATGGCGTCGGCGTTGTCCTCGCCGGTCAGGGCGGCGCTGGCGAAGCCCTCGCCGATCTCCACGCCCTTGGCGGCGTTGATCGACATCAGGGCGGCGGCCAGTTCGGCGTCCAGCTTGCCATAGAGCGGCGCGCCCCAGCCCGCCGGCACGCCGACGGCTTCGACCTCGACGACGGCGCCGGTCGAGGAGCCGGCCTTGCGAATGGTCTCCAGGTGTTCTTCCCAGACCGGGATGATGGCGGCGTCCGGCGACCAGTAGGGGTTCTGTTCGGTCTGGGCCCAGTCCCAGTTATCGCGGTTGATCGCGTGCGGACCGATCTGGACCAGGGCGGCGCGGATCGTGACGCCGGGGATGATCAGCCGCGCCACCGCGCCCGCCGCCACCCGCGCGGCGGTCTCGCGCGCCGAGCTGCGGCCGCCGCCGCGATAGTCGCGCACGCCGTACTTGGCGAAATAGGGATAGTCGGCATGGCCCGGGCGGAAGGCCTGGGCGATTTCGCCATAGTCCTTGCTGCGCTGGTCGGTGTTCTCGATCATCAGGCTGATCGGCGTGCCGGTGGTCCGTTGGCCGTTCGTGCGCTCGTCCTCGAACACGCCCGACAGGATGCGAACCGCGTCCGGCTCCTGGCGCTGGGTGACGAACTTGCCGTTGCCCGGGCGGCGCTTGTCGAGGAACCCCTGGATCATCTCGGCCGTCAGGGCGATGCCCGGCGGAACGCCGTCGACGACGCAGCCCAAGGCCGGGCCGTGGCTTTCGCCCCAGGTGGTGACGCGGAACAGGTGACCGAAGGTGTTGTGCGACATGGGGCGGCTTCTAGCTGAAACGGGGCCGCGTCGCAAAAGCC
This sequence comes from Caulobacter sp. GW821-FHT11E10, assembly GCF_058808375.1. Taxonomy (NCBI): domain Bacteria; kingdom Pseudomonadati; phylum Pseudomonadota; class Alphaproteobacteria; order Caulobacterales; family Caulobacteraceae; genus Caulobacter; species Caulobacter sp. GW821-FHT11E10. The sequence continues at coordinate 220,821 of NZ_JBXARP010000010.1, read as the reverse complement.
GCAAAGATCCTCCCCCTAGCGGGGGAGGTGGCGCGAAGCGCCGGTGGGGGAAGGGGCAAGCTCGGCAGAACTTCCCCCTCCGTCGCCTGCGGCGACACCTCCCCCGCTAGGGGGAGGATTGATGCCTACCCCCGCACCTTGGCCGCGTCCGCCAGGTAGAGCTCCAGGTTCGTCCACCCGTCCTTGGTCGCCGCTGCGCCATCGGCCTTCTTCGGATCCAGGCCGTGCGCTTTTTCCCAGGCGTCGGGCATGCCGTCGCCGTCCGTGTCCTTGGCCGGCTTGCCGGTCGGAAGAACCGGCCAGCCGCCGACGTCCTCGTGGGTGTTGATCACCTTGCCGGTTCGCGTCTTCACACCCTGGATGATCCGCTTGTCGACCGGATCGCGCCAGACCGAGGCGCCGGCGTCGGCCAGGATGCGCTCATAGGCCCTGTCGGCCGGCTCGGGCGCCACCACGCCGACGTCCAGCGGCGCGGCCAGGCGATAGCCGGCGGGCTCGGGGATGGTGAAGGTCACCAGGCTCCAGGGATCGGCCGGAACCGCGCCGGCCATGCTGTTGCCGGCGAAATAGGCCTTGGCCAGGCTGTTGGTCTCCTGGAAGGCCACGTTCTTCCCGGAATTCGGGCCGGGCACATAGGCGTTGTCGACGAAGTTGTAAGCCGCCAGGGCCGCCTTGTCGGCGTCGTAGCCGGCATAGCTCTTGCCCCAATTGTAGAAGACGTTGGAGCGGAAATCGAAGAACGCCCCGACGGGGTCCTTGTCGGCGGGCGCGTAGTTCCCGGGGCGCGGCATGCGGGCCATGTGGTTGGCCCACAGATTGTGGTGGAAGCTGATCTTCGAACCGTTGCCGCCCCGGATCAGGCTGCCGTAGCCGTGGTCGCCCTTGACGTGGATCGAGTGGGCCAGGCTCTCGGCGATGATCGACCACTGGACGGTCAGGTCATAGAACCCCTGGCCCGGTTGGTCGTAGCGCGCCGAGGCCGACAGGGTCTCGTCCACCGACCAGCTGGCCGAGACGTGATCGAGGATGATCCGGCGGCCGCCCGAGATCCAGATCGCGTCGCCCTCGACCTTGCTCTCGGCGCCCAGGCGCGAGCGGAGGAAGCGGATGACCACGTCGTCGGCGCCGACGATCAGGGTCTGGTCGCGCACGGTGATCCCGCCGCCCGGCGCGGTCTGGCCGGCGATGGTGATCTGGCCGTTGCTGATCTTCAGCGGGCTCTTCAGCTGGATCGTGCCGGCGACGTCGAAGATGACGGTGCGCGGGCCCTTGGCCTCGACGGCGGCGCGCAGGGAGCCGGCGCCGGAATCGTTCAGGTTGGTGACGCGCAGCACGGCGCCGCCGCGTCCGCCCACGCTGAACCGGCCCGCGCCCTCGGCGCCAGGGAAGGCCAGAACATCGGCGGCGAAGGCCGGGACGGCCGCCCCGACCATCAGCATCAGGGCGAGGGCGCCGGCGGCGTGGCGAAGGTGGCGGCTTTGCATGTTCCATCCCGACAAGGCGGGGCGGCGTTCTCGGCGCCGCCCCTATGGGTCAGGGTGAAAATGACGGTCGAGTCCGGCCTTGTCCACCGGTGTCATAAACTCGGTGAGAGGCCTAGGCGCCCGGCTTCAGGAAGATGTTCAGCGTCACCCGCGAGCCCGCCGGGATCGGGTGATTGATGACCTCCAGCCGCTCGATCACGTCGTCGGGCAGGGTGGTGGGGTCGAAGCCGACCGGCGGGGTCTCGCCGTTCAGCAGCACCGTGGTCTCCGGCGCGCGCAGGCGACCACGGATCTTGACGTGGCCATGATAGGTCGAGACCTGGCCGTCGGGGACCTTCAGCCTGCCCTTGACGATCTCGGCGTTGGTGACCCGGACGAAGTCGGAGCGGATGTCGACATACTGGCCGCTCTTGTCTTCGCTGATGATCGTGCGGCTGCCCTGGCTTTGGGCGTGCTGGGCCAGGGCGATCGACGTCGCGCCGGCGGCTGTGATCGCCACGGCGCTGGCCAAGGTCAGCGCGACCTTGCGCGCGAGGCCGGCGGGGCGGCGGGGATCGGTGATGGCTTTCAGGCGCATGAGGGTCGGCTTCCGTCCTTTGCCGGTGAAGGCGGGGTGAAGGGTGGGGGCGGCGCGGCCGCGCAGCACCTCGATCAGGCTCTCGGCGTAGCGGCGTCGGATCTCGGGCGCCGCGCCGTCCAGGGCCAGGGCGTCGCACAGCTCCTCGCGGGCGGCGGCGGCGCGGCCGCGCAGGAGGCCTACCGGCGGGACCATCCAGAGGAGGCCGCCCAGCAGGTGCTCGGCCATCAGCCGCCAGTTGTCGCCGCGCTTCAGATGCGCCAGCTCGTGGGCGCAGATCGGGACCAGGCGGTCGATGTTCAGGCGCTCGACCAGTTCGGCCGGCAGCAGGATGACCGGCGTCGACAGGCCCGCCAGCAGCGGCTGGTCGATCTGGTCGCTGATCCTGACCTCGGGACGGCCGGTGTCCATGCGTCGGGCGGCGGCGCGCACGGCCAGGGCCAGTTCGGACGCGGCTGGACGCGACTCGCGCACAATGCGCTCCAGCTTCACCCGTCCGATGGCCTGCCGCACCGCCGCGACGGCCAGGCCGGCGGCCGCGCCCAGGATCAGCACGGCTCCGGCGGTCTCGCCGGCGTCGAGGGCGGGAAAGGCGCGCAGGGTCGCTTCATGCATGACCGCGCCGGCGGAGGCGACGGCCTTGGCGCTGACCACGGCCTGGTAGACCGGCGTGGTGGTCTCCTCGGGCAATAGCGAAGCGCCCAGCATCAGGCCCAGCATGGTGGGGGGCAGCGTCACCGCCCTGTTCCAGGCGTCGGCGCGCAGGGCGGGATCGTCGGTCAGGGTGTCAGCCGCCTTGCCCAGCAGCCAGCCCAGGCCGCTGGCGGGCCAGGCGGCGATCAGGCCGAGGGCGGCGGAGGCGAAAAACGCGTTCATGGAGCTACTCCGCGCTTGGACGCTACTGAACCTTGGCGTTCGTCACGACGTTGACGACGACCTTGCCGGTGATGGCGGTGCGCTGGTTGCTCACTTCGAGCCGCTGGATAGCGCCGGCCGGGAGGTCGCTGGGCTGGAACCAGCGCACAGCAGGCTGGCCGTTGACCTTAAGATCGACCCGCACGGGGTCCAGCTTTCCCTTCACGGCTACGTCGCCGAGGAAGACGACCTCGCGTCGGGCGGGGTTGTTCTTCTGCATGTCGGCCATGATCTCGAGCGCGCCGGTCGGACTGGGATTTGGCAACGGCTCCGGATGCGGGTTCGGGCGCGGATCAGGATCGGGACGAGGGTCCGGGCTGGGGCGAGGGTCGGCCGCCCAGGCGGTCGCGGCGCGCGCGGCGGCCTGCGCCCGGGCCGCGACCTGGGCGGTCTGAGCATGCGCCGCCCGCGCGGCGACTTCGGCGCGAGCCGCGGCCTCGGCGTGGGCGGTCGCCTCGACCCGGGCCATGGCTTCGGCCCGCACGTCGGCCACGGCCTGGGCGGTGACCGCGGCGCGAGCAACCTCGGCGGCCTCGGTCGCGGTGGTCGCCACGGCGCGCGCGGCTTCAGCCTCGACGGCCTCGGGGGCGGCGGCGGCCCGGGCGGCTTCGGCGGCTTGCGCCGCCTCGGCCACGGCCTGGGCTTCGTGGGCGTGATGTTCCGGCGGGGCGAGGCGACGCGCCTGGTCGGCCAGGGCCAATGAGCCGGCGCCGGTGACGACGGTCAGGACCCCGCCGAGCGCGAAGGCCAGGCCGATGCGACCGGCCGAGGCGCTCCCGCGCGGCTGCAGGATGGCCGACAGGCGCAGGCTGACCAGGTTCCGGTCGCGGCCGGTGAAGGCCGATTGGGGAGAGGGCTGGGCATTGGCCTTGAGCGCCTCGACCAGGACGCGGGCGTAGTCGCGGCGAGCCTCCGGCGCGGCGCCGTCCAGGGCGGTCAGGTCACAGACGGCTTCGCGAGCGGCCAGCATCCGGCCGCGCAAGGCGGCGATCGGCGGCGTCAGCCAGAACAGGCCGGCCAGGGCTTCCTCGGCCGGGATCCGCCAGTTGTCGCCCCGGCGCAGATGGGCCAGTTCGTGTCCGCAGACCAGCGCCAGGCGCTGGGTGTCGGTGACCTCTGTCAGGGCCTTGGGCAGCAGGATCACGGGGCGACGCAGGCCGGCCAGCAGCGGCTCGGCGATGTCGGCGCTGACCCGTACCGGCGGAGGCTTCACGCCCAGGCGCGCGGCGCGCAGGCGGACGGCTTCGATCAGGATCGGGTTGTCGCAGGGCTCCGAAGCCTTGCGGATCGCGGCCAGGCGGCGGCGTCCCCGGTTCCAGCGCCAGCCACGGGCCAGCAGGCCGGCGACGGACAGTCCGGCCAGGCTCCAGGCCAGGTTGGTCGCCAGTTCGCCCTCCGGGGTCCAGCCGGGCGCGGTCGCGATGACGGGCGCTTCCACCGCGCGGGGCGCAGCGACGATCGGCGCTTCAACCACGAGGGGCGGGGCGACCACGGGAGCTTCCGGCGCGGGCGAGAAGGTCAGGGCCACGGTCGCGACGAGGGCACCGGCGGGCAGGGCGTAGGCCAGGCTCCAGGCGGCGGCGCGCGGACGCGGATCGTCGGTCAGGCGCTCGACCAGGCGGCCGAGGCCAAAGCCCAGGGCCCCGACGGGCCAGGCGGCGACCAGGCCCAGGGCGGTGGAGGCGAGTAGCGGATGCATCACTTGACCTCCTTGGCGCCACGAACCTGGGCGGTGTTCAGCAGGGTTTCCAGCTCGGCGATCTCGGTCTCCGACAGGATCTGGCTGCCGGCGAAGGCCGAGGCGGGCAGGCGGCCGTCGATCTCGAGCAGGCCGCGCAGGCGGTTCAGCACGCCGCCGATCACGTCGACCTTGGCCTTGTGCGCCTCGTAGACCGCCAGGCCGTGCACCGAACGCCGGATCAGCAGGCCCTTGGCCACCATGCGCTCCAGCACGGTGCGGGTGGTCGAGGCGCTCCAGCCCAGTTCGGGCTCGATCAGGACCTGCGCCTCGCGGGCGCTCATCGCGCCGCCACGCCAGAAGGCCTTCAGCACTTCGAGTTCGAGATCGGAGGGTTCGGTCATGACGGGATCTCTGCGATGTCGCGAGTACGTTACAAATGTAGCGACATGACGTCAAGCGTGGCGATCAACGTTCTTGGGTGACAAGGTTGCGATTTAGAATTACATCTGTACATCTATCTGGCGTAGCGAGAGGTCCTGATGGCGTCCGAGGATATCCAGATCGTCAAACTGCCCCTGGAAGCGCCCTCGCGTGAGCGGTGGCGGCGAACGGCGGCCTTGGTCGCCCTGACGATCCTGGTCAGCGCGCCGGGCTTTCTGGTCCTGGCGCACGATCAGCACGCGCGGGCCAGCGCCAGGGCGTCGTTCTGGCGCGCCGAGGGGCCGGCCTGCGCGCCACTTAGCGCGGCCCGGTTCCGCGATGTCCAGCGCGGGCCGTCCGTCACGCCCTATGACGGCGCGGTCTTTGAGCGCCACGGCGGGGCGATGACCTGCACCCACCGCACCGAGGAGATCGACGGCGCGCCGGTGCGCTATGCGGTCTGCAAGTTCAATTCGCCCGACTATCTGGCGGTGACGACCAAGGGGCAGCAGCGGTTCTACGACCTGACCATGGGCCGGGCGGCGGCGGTCGAGGTCGTCAATGGCCAGATCCGTTGTGCGGTGACCTCCAGCTTCGACATGTAGGCACGAGCGAGAAACGCTTGCGCGCCCGCCCATCTCATAGCAAGCTATATAGCGTGCTATGTATCGAGGTGCGGCCATGGAAGCGGATGTTCTGGCAGGGTTGGGCGTAGGGTTCCTGGGCAGCCGGCTCAAGCGGCTGGCCGAGCGTCTGCAGGCGGACGCGGCTGAGGTGCTGAAGAGTCTCGACATGCCGATCCAGCCCGGTCAGCTGTCGATGCTGCTGGCCATCCGCCTGCACGGCCCGCCGACCATCGGCGAGCTGGCCGAGCAACTGCGCATCAGCCAGCCCACCGTCACCCGCGCCGTCCTGGCGCTGGAGAAGGAAGGGCTGGTCGAGGCCCGGCGCTCGCCCGAGGATCAGCGCACCAAGCGCCTGGCCCTGACCGCGGCCGGCGAGGCCCTGATGGTCCGCATCCAGACGGTGCTGATGCCGCGCGTCGAGGAGGCCGCTTCGGCCCTGTGCGAGGGTCTGCCGGGCGACTTCATGCAGGGGATCGCCAAGCTGGAGGCCCGCCTGGACGACGCGCCGCTGAAGGCCCGCGTCGACGCGGCCGGCTCCCCGACCCTGTGGGCCCGCGACTTCTCCGACGACCTGGCCGAAGCCTTCTATCGGATCAACGCGGAGTGGATCGAGGACATGTTCGTCCTCGAGGAGAACGACATCGCCCTGCTGTCCAAGCCGCGCGAGTTGATCCTCGACAAGGGCGGCGCGGTGCTGTTCGCGGAAACCGCCGAGCTGGGCGTGGTCGGGACCTGCGCCTTGATGGTGTCCAAGGACGGCTGGGTCGAGCTGACCAAGATGGGCGTTCTGAAGAGCGCGCGGGGCCTGAAGGCCGGCGAATTCCTGCTGGCCAAGACCCTGGAGCGGGCCTCCAGCCTGGGCTTCGACAAGGTCTATCTGTTGACCAACAGGAAGTGCGCGGCGGCCATTCATCTCTACGAGAAGCTGGGCTTCGTCCACGACGACGAGATCATGCAGAAGTTCGCGGCCCGCTATGAGCGCTGCGACGTGGCGATGTCGTTCCGGCCGAGAGGCTAGGGGCGGCGCTAGCCGACGCCCACGATCGAGACCGTCCGGCCCGTCTCGGTGCTTCGCACATCGATTTTCGCGCCCAGCTGTCCGACGAGCGCCTGGACGATGACCGTTCCCATGCCGCCGGATTTCGCTGGCGCGTCCGACGCCTTGCCGACGCCGTTGTCGGAAACGACCAGCCGCCAGCCGCTGGCGTCGCGGTCGTAGGTGACCTGGATCGCGGCGTCCTCGCGGGGGACCGGAAAGGCGTACTTGATCGCGTTGAGCACCAGTTCGGTGACGATCAAGCCCAGGCTCAGGGCTTGGGCCGATGGCGCCGGGCCCCCGTCGGTGGTGACCGTCATCGAGATCGGCTGGCGCTCATCGACCATGGTCTCCACGAGGCTGGCGCAAAGCGTGGTCAGATAGGCGCCGAGCTCTATGGTCTCGACCCCCTCGGTGGCGTGAAGGTGGCGCTGCAGGGTGGCCACCGACATGACGCGCTGGTGCGCGTCGCGCAGATGTTCCCGCGTCTCCTCCGACGCGATGCTCCTGGCCTTCAGCATCAGCACGCTGGCGATGATCTGCAGGCTGTTGGCGACCCGATGCCCCATCTCGTGCATCAGCATCTCGGTCTGCCGCAGGAGATCCTCCGTCCGGGTGAGAAGCTGGTCCTTCTCGAGCTCGATCGCGCGCCGCGCCGTGACGTCGGTGAAGGCCAGCAGGATCGTGGTGGCCGCGCTGGTCTCGTAGAGGACCTTGCGGGCGTTGAGCAGCATGATGCGCTGACCCAGGCCAGGGAAGTCGTGGGCGACCTCGAAGGCGTCCATGGCCGTCCGCTCGGGGATGATCGTGTCCAACAGCAGGCGCAGCGCCGGAATGTCCCATTGTCCGTCGCCGAGGTCGTAAAGCAACCGGCCGATGGTCTGGTTCGGCTTGACCTTGAACGCGCCATAGAACGAGGGGCTGGCCACCAGAACCCTGAGGTCGGCGTCCAGAACCAGGAACGGCTCGTGCAGCGTATTGACGATCGCCTGGGCCAGGGTCTGGGCGTCCTCGACCTGGACGAACGGGATCAGGATACGTGTGGCGATCGCCCCGTCGGCGGCGCCCGATCCTGAAGATTGGGCGCCGCTCATCCCTAGGCCACCAACATCGGGAGCGCGTCGTCGACCATGGTCGGCGAGGGCTCGTTCGCGACGTCCTGGGCCCGCAGGTGAGCCTCCAGGATGTCGAGGATCTCGGCGTCCTCCTCGGCGTCGAACTTGCGCGCGAAGAGATCCGCGCTGCTGGTCAGCACGTCGGCGTCGGCGACGGTGAACGTGCGGGGACGAAGCTTGATGTCGCCATCGGGCACCCAGTCGATCATCCGCTTGTCGTCGTTGACGACCTCGCCATGCGCGGCGGTGTTCATCATCACGGTCTGGAAGAAGCCCTCATCGGCGATGAAGGTGTTGCGGTAGAAGGCCTTGTAGCGATCGACCGACGGGTCGTGGCAGACGAACTGGCAGAACGCCCGGCTGACGATCTTCCATTGATTGCCGATATAGGGCTTGGCCCCGGCCAGGAAGAGCCGCGTCACCAGGCTGTTGATGATCCGGTCGGCGTGCTCGACCACATGCTCGAGAACCCGGCCCATGGTGTCGGGACGGCTCTTGGCCTGGTCCAGCACCCGGATGAACTCCCGGCCGCGATTGGCGTCGAGAAAGGCTCGGATGCGCCCTTGCGTGGCCAGGGGAAAGTCCTGGCCGCTGAGATTGATGAAGAACTCCCAGTCGGCGCCCATCTCGAGCAGCCGCTCCATGCCGCGCAACTCGGCGTCGACCAGGCTGTAGCCGCCCCAGAGCGCGCGCTTGCTCTCCAGCAAGGCCGCGTTGGGATACGACGCGAGGAACCCGCGAATGTCGTCCTCCAGGTGCGCGCCGGAGTTCTTGTCGACGTGGATCAGATAGTGGTTGGCCGGATCGTGGATCGCCTTGAACAGTCGCTTGAACTGCTCGGGATAGCGATGAACCAGAATGAGGTAGGCGACGGTCGGCGCCGCTTGGCGCGGGGCCTGGATCAAGACTTTGTGCCTCGCAGGGCGTCGGGATCGATCGGGCGCGGTTTGGACGGCTGGCCGCCAGTCGACCGAGGGTCGTTGAAACCCTTGGGTCCCGACGGGCGGGTTCCCGGATAGGTCTTCATGAGGCTGGTCTTTCGTAGGAGGCGACGGGGCCGCGGCGCTCGGTCTTCTCGACAGCGCGGGCGTTATTTCTTTCGCGGCGCCAGCGTCTGCGACAGCGTCACGGAAGCGGCGGCGGCGATCACCTTGGGCTTGGCGGTCTTGGGTTTACGGACTTCACGATTGCCTTTGGACAAGGGAGGTTCCTTTCGAGGACGCTGATGGCGGTCGCGACGAAACGAGGCGGGCTAACGCCCAGCGGTCGGATCAGCGGAAATTCAGGGCGTGAACGGGGCGCGTGAGCGTCCCGGCTTCGGGACCTGGGACCTTCCGCGGGGCGGATCGATCCGGTGGCGTGACTGCGCGCCTCAAGGGAACATTAGCATGAGCAGCCGGCCGGCGGGGAAATGATTGCGCCGTGGGGGAGCCATCACTCCCTGACCGCGCTATCATGGCCGAGCCACGGATCGCCCCGCGCCATGCGGGATCGTCGGCCCGAAAGGACGTCATGTCCGCCCTTGCCATTCAGACCCGCCCTCTCGCGCGCCGGCCCCGCCGATGACGTTCTGGAGCGCCTTGCTGGCGCCCTTCGGCGCTCGCCAGGTTTCAATGCGTGAGGTTCGGGCGGAGGCCTTCTTCCTCGGCAACCGCCACAAGGGAGAGATCGTGGAGGGCGCGCGAAAGGAGCTTCGAGAGCCCGATCTTGATCCAGACCGCGCGGCTCTGCTGCGCGCGGTCATTCGCATGGCGCCCAGGCTTGACGCCGAGGGGCCACGATCATGACCGATGAGGACGCCCAGGCGATGCGTCGCGAGAACGACTACCTCAAGCGTCGAAACGCTCAATTGCAAAGCGACGTCACCAGTCTTGGCGGCCAGGTTCTGCGGATGCAGCAGGAGCTGGAGCGTCTTGGCGGCCGTCGCTTGGGTCAAATGCCGGATCCGCTGTCGGGCGGGCAATTCTGACATCGGCGCTTTGCCGGTCGAGCCAAGACCCCAGGCCCGACCTCGCAAGAGGTTCCCGCGAATTCCACGCTTGACGCGCCCGGTCGGGTGGGATCGTCTCGCCTTCTAGGCGAGCGCGCCTCGCCTATAGCCGCCAAGGCGATTGGCTGGGAGGCAACGTGCCGGCCGTGCTCCGTGTTCAGCGCTTCTGGAGCGCAACGACCTGCGGGATCGTGATCGGTCTGGTCGTGAACGGCTTCGCCTTGGCCGACGCGCCCACGCCGCCGCCGCGCGACCTCAGCCAGCTGTCGCTCGAGGAACTGGCCCAGATCGAGGTCTCGTCGGTGTCGAAGGCGCCTCAGCCCTTGAGCGACGCCCCGGCGGCCATCTACGTCATCACCCACGACGACGCGGTTCGCGCCGGGGCGACCAGCCTGGCCGAGATTCTGCGGCTGGCGCCCAATCTCCACGTGGCGCGGGTGACCGCCTCCAGCTACGCGATCTCGGCGCGGGGCTTCAACGGCACGGCGGCGGACAAGCTGCTGGTTCTGATCGACGGGCGCAGCGTCTACACGCCGTTTTCGCATGGGGTCTTCTGGGACGCCCAGGATCCGCCGGCGGAACTGATCGAGCGGATCGAGGTGATCAGCGGTCCCGGCGCCAGCCTATGGGGCGCCAACGCGGTCAACGGCGTGATCAATGTCGTGACCCGGCGGGCGTCCGCCGTTGCGCAGGGCAGCGTCACGATCGGCGCCGGCGATGAGAGCCGCCGCGCGACCTTGCAGTTTGGCGGGCCGCTGAGCGACGCCTGGTCCTATCGGGTCCACCTCTCCGGCGTGGGCTACGAGTCCAGCCGGATGGCGTCGAGCCAGGACGCGCTGGACGGCTGGCGCAAATGGCAGGGCGGCTTTCGCCTCGATGGAACCCTGCGCTCGGGCGAGCTGACGCTGCAGGGCGACGGCTATCGGGGCCGGGAAGACCAGTCGTTGAGCCCGACCGCCGATCAATATCTGCTCGGCTACAACCTGCTCGGACGCTGGCGCGGGTCGCTGGGCGGCGGCAGCCTGCAGGTGCAGAGCTATTACGACGATCTGCAGCGGTCGGTGCGCGGTCGCTTCAGCTATCGTCAGCGCACCTACGATCTCGACATGCAGCACGCCTTCCGGCGCGGCGCGCACCAGGTCGTCTGGGGCGGCGGCTATCGGGTGATCAAGGATCATTTCCCCATCGTTCCCAATCCGCCGAACACCCAGGTGTTCACGCCGGTGGGCCGCGGTCTGACCTTCGCCAACCTGTTTGCCCAGGACACCATCGCGCTGGGTTCGGCGGTCCAGCTGACCCTTGGCCTGAAGGTCGAGGACGACCCCTACGTCTCCGCCGAGCTGTTGCCGAGCGCCCGGCTGGCCTGGACGGTCTCGGATCGCGCCATGGTCTGGGCGGCGGTCTCGCGGGCGGTGCGCACGCCTTCGCGCCTGGATCGGGACTTCACCCAGTTCCTGGGCTCCGCTGTCTACCTGACCGGCGCGTCGTTTCGGGCCGAGAAGCTCGTGGCCTACGAGGCCGGGTGGCGCGTCCAGCCGTCGCCCCGGGCGACGATCTCGATCTCGGCGTTCCTCAATCGATATGACGACCTGCGCAGCTTCGAACTCACCAACGGCGGCCTGCCCATCGTCTTCGCCAACGAGATGGTGGGCCAGACGCACGGTCTGGAGCTGTGGGGCGCCTATCAGCTGCGGGAAAACTGGCGGATCAGCGCCGCGGCGAACTGGCTCGACAAGGACCTTAAGCTGAGGCCCGGCTCGTCGCGGATCGTGGGCGTGGAGAGCGCCGGCAACGACCCGGACTATCAGGTTTCGTTGCGCTCGCGGGCGCGACTGAGCGAGGCGGTCAGCCTGGACGTCGACGTCCGGCGCGTCGGCGCGCTGCCGAGCCCCGCTTCGCCGGCCTATACGGAGCTGGGCGCGCGTCTGCGCTGGCGTGTCACCGAGCGGTTCGAGATGGTGCTCAACGGGGCCAATCTCCTGCACGCTCACCATCCGGAATTCGGTTCGACCTCGGCCAACGTGCAGCTCGGCGCGGTGGGCGCGGAGACGCCGCGCAGCCTGTTTCTGGACGCTCGATGGGCCTTCTAGTGGGCGTCCAGGTGGGCGGCTGCGACGCTGTCGCGCATTGGACGAAGATGGGCCGCGAGGCAATTTCGTCTCGCGCCCAAAGGAGATCGTCGAATGAACGTGATCCCTGACCCGATGCCGTGCGTCCTGTTGGCGGACGTGACCGGGCGTCACGCGCGCATCGCCCTCGCCGAACGCGGTATGCCGCCCATCTCGGTGACGACGGTCGATTGCACGAGCCAGGACGAACTCCTCGACCTGATGGCCAAGGTTCGCGCCGGGTTCGACGGCTCCCTCTTCGGCGCCGCCATCGCCGCGCCTGGCCCGAACCTGAACGGCGTCATCAAGCTGACCCATTCGCCCATGCGGCTCGAAGCCGAGGTGATCGCCGAGCGCCTGGGCGCGCCTCGGATGCACCTGGTCAACAACTTCACCGCCCGGGCCTTGGCGGTGCCTTTGCTGGAGGGCGCGGCCCTCGAACAGATCGGGGGCGGTGTCCCCCATCGCGACACGCCCGCCGGGGCCATCGGACCGTCCAATGACGGCGTGGGCATGTCGCTCCTCAATCCTGACGGCTTCGTCGGCTGGACGGCCGCCGCCGCCGAGGGCGGGCACGTGGACCTGGCGGCCGCCAACGACCGCGAGGCCGACGTGATCCGCATCCTGCGCGGCATGCACGGCCACGTCTCGGCCGAGCACGTTCTAGCGGGCCAGGGCATGCTGGACGTCGCCCTGGCGGTCTCGACCCTCGCGGGCGCCCCGGCGCGCCCGGCCTCCCTGGAGGCGATGCTGGCCTCGGCAAGGCAGGGCGACCCCGTCGCGCGCGAGGTCTTCGCCCTGGTGTCGGGATGGCTGGGTGCGGTGTGCGGCAACGTGGTCCTGACCGCGGGCGCCCGCAGCGGGATCTACATCATCAGCGCCACGGTGGTCTCCTGGTCCGAGATGCTGGACCGCGCCATCGTGCGCGACCGCTTCGAGGCCAAGGGGCGAATGGCCACCTACCTGCACGACGTGCCGCTCTACCTGGTCAACGATCCGAACTGTGGCCTCTTGGGCCTGACCACCCTGTTCGGCTGAGGCCTCGCGAGAGGCCGTCTTCCGTGCGTCAGGACGCCCGGCGCCGCGGCGCGTCGGCGGCCACGTTCCAGGCGAGATCGTTGGCCGACCTGAGGACGCGATAGCGGACGCCTTCTTGCACGAAGCGGACGCCGAACTCGGTTTCGCCGCGCCAGACCACGTCCGCGAGGCGGCTTTGGCCGGTCCGGGGATCGACCAGCACGACCCGCCAGGGCGGCGGCGCGCCGGCGAGGCGGATGCGCGCGCCGCCTTCCGAGATGTCCAGAAGGACGCCTTTGCGCGCGACGGCGCCGTCGCAGACATAGACCGGACTGTCGTCGCGGTAGCGAGGATGGCTTCGACGCTCGGAGCCATCCGCGTGTGGATCGATGATGGACGTCATAGCCTCGAAGGCTAGGCGCGGAGTCTTAATCGGCCTTATCGCCCAGGTTGCGACCTGTTGCCCCACGCGGGGGAAGCGTAGCCATAACAGGCGCTTAGGCGGGGCTTGGCTTTGACCCCTAGGACACCTTCGCCAGCACGGATCTCAGGGTCTCGACCATCCGATCGATGTGCGCCTTTTCCAGGATCAGCGGCGGCGATAGGGCGATTATGTCGCTGGTGACGCGGATCAGCAGGCCTTGGTCGAAACAGGTCTCGAACACTTCCATGGCCCGCGAGGTCGGGGCGCCGTCGCGGGGCGCCAGCTCGATCCCGGCGACGAGGCCGAGGTTGCGGATGTCGATCACGTGGCGGGCGTCGGCGAGGCTGTGCATGGCCTCCTGCCAATAGCCCTCCAGCGACGCCGCGCGACCGAAGAGATCGTCCTCCTGGTAGGTCTCCAGGGTCGCGATGCCGGCGGCGCAGGCCAGCGGGTGGGCGGAATAGGTGTAGCCGTGGAAGAGCTCGATCGGGGCGTCGGCGCCCTCGAGCATGGCGTCGTAGATCCTGGTCGACACCGCCACGGCGCCGCACGGGACGGTGGCGTTGGTCAGGCCCTTGGCCATGCAGATCATGTCGGGCGTCACCCCGAAGCGGTCGGCGGCGAACGGGGCTGAAAGCCGTCCGAAGCCGGTGATCACCTCGTCGAAGATCAGCAGGATGTCGTGCCTGTCGCAGATGGCCCGCAGGCGTTCAAGATAACCCTTCGGCGGAACCAGCACGCCGGTCGAGCCGGCGACCGGTTCGACGATCACCGCGGCGATGTTGGAGGCGTCGTGCAGGGCCACGATCCGCTCCAGGTCGTCGGCCAGATGGGCGCCGTGCTCGGGCTGGCCCTTGGCGAACAGGTTACCGGCCACGCCATGGGTGTGGGGCAGGTGGTCGACACCGGTGAGCAGCGAGCCGAAGTACATCCGGTTCTTCGGGATGCCGCCCACCGAGATGCCGCCGAAGCCGACACCGTGGTAGCCGCGCTCGCGCCCGATCAGCCGGGTCTTGGTCCCCTTGCCCCGGGTGCGGTGGTAGGCGAGCGCGATCTTCAGGGCGGTGTCGACCGCTTCCGAACCGCTGTTGGCGAAGAAGATCCGGTCCAGGCCGTTCGGCGTCACCTGGGCCAGCCGCGAGGCGAATTGGAAGGCCAGCGGGTGGCCCATGTTGAAGCAGGGAGCGTAGTCCAGTTCGGCCGCCTGCTTCTGGATCGCCTCGCGAATGCGGGGGCGATCGTGGCCGGCGTTGACGCACCAGAGGCCTGACGTGGCGTCCAGCACCTCGCGGCCTTCGGGCGTCTTGTAGAGCATGCCGCTGGCCGACGAGAGCATGCGCGGCTGGCTCTTGAATCGCCGGTTCGGCGTGAACGGCATCCAGAAGGCGTCGAGGTCGTTGGCGCCGAAATCGGGCATGGCGGGCATCCTTCAGATGCTTGCATTGTGATCGCAACTGCGCGCCAACTGGCAAGCCCTCACGGAACAAGACGGATGAAGACCCGCAGGCCGCTCGCCGATTCAACAGCCGTCCACGACCAGGTGTACGAGGCGATCCGCCAGGCCCTGATCACCGGACGCGTCGCGCCGGGCAAGGGCGTGTCCCTGCGCAGCCTCGCGGCCGAGCTTGGCGTCAGTCCGATGCCTATCCGCGACGCCGTCCGCCGCCTGGTGGCCGAGCGCGCGCTGGCGATCAATCCGGCCAACAAGCGCCTGTCGGTGCCGTCCTTGACCGCCGATCGCCTGGAGCAGCTTTCGCTGGCGCGCCTGTGGGTCGAGCCGGAGCTGGCCGCCCGCGCCGCGGCCAATGCCGACGCCAGTCTGGTCCGGCAACTGCAGGTCATCGACGCCGATCTCGATGAAGCCCTGCGGCTGGGTGATGTCGATCGCTACATGGCGGCCAACCACGCCTTCCACTTCGCGCTCTACGAGCGGGCGGACGCGGACGTGCTGCTCTCGATGGCCGGGGGCCTGTGGCTGCAGATTGGACCGTTCATGCGGGTGGTGTTCGGCCGCGTCGGAGCCGACGTCCTGGTCGCCGACCGCCACGCCGAGGCCATAGAAGCGCTGAAGGTCAAGGACGCCGACGGCGCCCGCCGCGCCATCGCCGCCGACCTTTCCGAAGGCATGGACAAGATGCGCGCCGCCGTGGAGGCCGCTCCCGGGGCGAATGCGTAAGTCGAGTGCTTGACACTTCCGGTCGTGATGCAAACTGTGATCACAGTTTTTACGGATTACCCGCGTGACCCTGCCAGCCGACATCACCGAGCGTCTCTCGCGTCTTGAACTGCCCAGCCAGGCGATCATCGGGGGCGCGCGGGTCGAGGCCGCGTCGGGGGCGACCTTCCACAATGTGTCGCCGCGTGACGGCCAGGTGCTGAACCTGGTGGCCGCCTGCCAGGGCGAGGACGTCGAGCGCGCCGTCGTCAGCGCCCGCGCCGCCTTCGAGGACGGTCGCTGGCGTGACCTGGGTCCTCGCCAGAAGAAGAAGATCCTGTTCCGCCTGGCCGAGCTGATGGAGCGCGACGCCGAAGACCTGGCCCTGCTGGAAAGCCTGGACGTCGGCAAGCCGATCTCGGACGCCCGCAATGTCGACGTCCCGCTCGCGATCGGCACGTGCCGCTGGTACGCCGAGGCGCTGGACAAGGTCTATGGCGAGGTCGGCGCGTCGCCGGTCGACCGCCTGAGCTACGCCGTCCACGAGCCGCTCGGTGTGATCGGCGCGATCGTGCCTTGGAACTTCCCGCTGCACATGGCGATGTGGAAGATCGCGCCGGCCCTGGCCATGGGCAATTCGGTCGTCCTGAAGCCCGCCGAGCAGTCGCCGATGACCGCGCTCAAGATCGGCGAACTGGCCCTTGAGGCCGGGCTCCCGGCGGGGGTCCTGAACGTCGTCCCCGGCCTGGGCGGCGTCGCGGGCGAGGCCTTGGCGCTGTCGATGGACGTCGACATGATCGCCTTCACGGGCTCAGGCCCCGTGGGCCGCAAGCTGATGGAATATTCCGCCCGCTCGAACCTGAAGCGGATCAGCCTGGAGCTGGGCGGCAAGTCGCCCCAGATCGTCTTCGCCGACTGCCCCGACCTGGACGCCGCCGCCCAGGCTGCGGCCTGGGGCGTGTTCTATAACCAGGGCGAGGTTTGCACCGCCGCCTCGCGCCTGCTGGTCGAGGCTTCGATCAAGGACTCGTTCCTGGAGCGGGTGGTCGCGGTCGCCAGGGGCATCAGAGTCGGCGACCCTTTGGACCCGACCGCCCAGTTCGGCGCCATGGTCAGCGAGCGGCAGATGAACACCGCCCTCGACTATATCGCCACCGCCGACAGCCAGGGCGCGCGGCGGGTGCTGGGCGGTCGGCGCATCCGCCAGGAGACCGGCGGCTTCTATGTCGAGCCGACCATCTTCGACCGCCTGGAGCCTGACCACACCCTGGCCCGTGAGGAGGTGTTCGGCCCGGTGCTGGGGGTGATGACCTTCGGTTCCGAGGACGAGGCCATCGGCCTGGCCAACGACACCGTCTACGGCCTGGCCGCCGGTCTGTGGACCTCCGACATCAACCGGGCCCTGCGCGGGGCGCGGCGGCTGAAGGCGGGTCTGGTCTGGGTCAACGGCTGGGACGCCTGCGACATCACCATGCCGTTCGGCGGCTTCAAGCAGTCCGGTTTCGGCCGTGACCGCAGCCTTCATGCGTTGCACAAGTACGCCGACCTGAAGTCGGTGTCCGTGACGCTGAGGTAGACCCATCATGCCCTTGAACCTTGTCGAGACCGAAGCCTTCATCGACGGCCTGTGGATCGAGGGCGACAATACGTTCGAGGTGCTCAACCCCGCCGACGGGACGGTGATCGCGGCGGTGGCGGACCTCGGCCCCGGCGAGACGCGCGTGGCGATCGAGGCCGCGCACCGCGCCTTCCCGACCTGGGCCGCCAAGACCGCCAAGGAACGCGGCGCGATCCTGCGCAAGTGGAGCGACCTGATGCTCGCCCACGCCGACGACCTGGCGAAACTGATGACCGCCGAGCAGGGCAAGCCGCTCGCGGAAGCCAAGGGCGAGGTAGTCTACGGCGCGTCGTTCATCGACTGGTTCGCCGAGGAGGCCAAGCGCGCCTACGGCCACACCATTCCGACACCGGACCCCAGGAAGCGCCTGGCCTCGATCAAGCAGCCGGTGGGGGTCTGCGCCGCCATCGCGCCGTGGAATTTCCCGATCGCCATGATCACCCGCAAGGTCGGCCCGGCGCTGGCGGCCGGCTGCACGGTGGTGGTCAAGCCGGCCGCCGAGACGCCGCTGTGCGCCCTGGCCATCGCCCGGCTGGCGGTTGAGGCGGGCGTGCCGGCGGGCGTGCTGAACGTCGTCACCGGCAAGGACTCCAGCGGCATCGGCAAGGCCCTGTGCGAGGACAGCCGGGTGCGGAAGCTGTCGTTCACCGGCTCCACGCCCGTGGGCAAGATCCTCTACGCCCAGTGCGCCGGCACCATGAAGAAGCTGAGCCTGGAGCTGGGTGGCAACGCGCCCTTCATCGTGTTCGACGACGCCGACCTGGAAGCCGCCGTCGACGGCGCCATCGCGAGCAAGTACCGCAACACCGGCCAGACCTGCGTCTGCGCCAACCGCCTGCTCGTCCAGGCCGGGATCCACGACGCCTTCGTCGCGCGCCTGGCCGAGAAGGTCGCGGCGATGAAGGTCGGTCCGGGGACGGGCGAGGGTGTCGTCATCGGCCCGCTGATCAACGATAAGGCCATCGTCAAGGTCGAGGCCCTGGTCCGCGAGGCGGTCGCGAGCGGGGCCAAGGTGGTGGTCGGCGGCCAGCGCCACGACCTGGGCGGCCTGTTCTACCAGCCCACCGTCCTGACCGACGCCACGCCAGACATGCGCCTGTTCAACGAGGAGATCTTCGGCCCTGTCGCGCCGATCGTGAAGTTCCACACCGAGGAGCAGGCGATCGAGCTGGCCAACGCCACGCCCTTCGGCCTCGCCGCCTATTTCTACAGCCGCGATGTCGGCCGTTGCTGGCGGGTGGCCGAGGCGATCGAGGCCGGCATGGTCGGGATCAACGAGGGCATCATCTCCACCGAGGTCGCGCCGTTCGGCGGGGTCAAGGAATCGGGCCTGGGCCGCGAGGGCGCCTCCGAGGGCCTCGATGAGTATTTCGAGACCAAGTACCTCTGCTTCGGCGGGATCGCATGATCCCCGCCGTCGCCAGCGTTGGGCCCCGCGCCATCGACCTGCTGATGGAGGCCGAGGCCGCGCGCTTCGTCGCCGAGCATCCGCGTTCGGTGGCGATGGCCAAGGCGGCGGTCGGCGTCTGGCGCGGCGGCGCGCCGATGCACTGGATGAACGACTGGGCCAGCCCCTCGCCGATCTTCGCGGCGCAAGGCGTCGGAGCCCAGATCACCGACGTCGACGGCAAGCTCTATAACGACTTCTGCCTCGGCGACACCCCGGCCATGTTCGGCCACGGCGACGCTTCGGTGGCGGCGGCGGTCGCGGATCAGATCAAACGCGGCGCGGGGTTCATGCTGCCGACCGCCTCGGCGGTGATCGTCGGCAAGCTGCTGGCCGAGCGCTTCGGCCTGCCGCTGTGGCAGACGGCGACCACGGCCAGCGACGCCAACCGCGCGGCGATCCGCTGGGCGCGCGCGGTGACGCAGCGGCCTGTGATCCTGGTGTTCGACGGCTGCTACCACGGCATGGTCGACGACGCCCTTGTGGTGCTGAAGGACGGCGCCGCGACGATGAAGCCGGGGCTGCTGGGCCAGGTCCAGGACCTGACGGCGACGACCCGCGTGGTCCCGTTCAACGATCTTGAAGCGTTGGAAGCCGCGCTCGCCCCGGGCGACGTCGCCGCCGTGCTGACCGAGCCGGTGATGACCAACTGCGGGATGATCCTGCCCGAACCCGGCTTCCACGACGCGCTGCGCAAGCTGACCCGCGAGGCCGGGACCCTGCTGATCATCGACGAGACCCACACGATCTCGACCGGCCCCGGCGGCTACGCTCGTGAGTACGGCCTGGAGCCCGACGTCTTCGTTCTGGGCAAGGCGATCGCCGGCGGTATCCCGGCCGCCGTCTGGGGCGTAACCGCCGAGCTCTCGGCGCGGATGGACGAGGCTCAGGCGCGGATCGGGCCGGGTCAGTCTGGCATCGGCACCACGCTGTCGGGCAACGCCCTGGCCATGGCCGCCATGCGGGCCATGCTGTCCGAGGTCATGACCGACGCGGCCTATGCCAGGATGCTGGCCGGCGCAGAGCGCCTGGTCGCGGGCCTGAAGGCCGTGATCGCGGAGCGGGGACTGCCCTGGTCCGTGGTCCATGTGGGCGCGCGGGTCGAGCTGGTCTTCGCCGATCCGCCGCCGAAAGACGCCGCCGGGATGCGCAAGGCGCTGGACCACGACCTGGTGGAAGCGCTGCATCTGTGGCTGATCAACCGAGGGGTGCTGATCGCGCCCTTCCACAACATGATGCTGGTCTCGCCCGTCACTGACGACGCGGCGATCGACCGGCTGGTCGCGGCCGTGGACGGCTTCGCGACCACGATGGGGGACGCATGAGCGCTGTAGCCGACATCCAGGAGTGCCGCGACTTCCTCGCCGCCAACCCGCAGGTGAAGTTCGTCGAGGTGTTCTTCACCAGCATGACCGGCGTGCCGCGCGGCAAGCGGCTGCGGGTGCACGAACTGGAAGCCATCTACGAGTACGGCCGCTTCCTGCCGGGCTCGGTGCTGGTGGTCGACACCAACGGGGCCGACTGCGAGGACACGGGGCTGGTCTGGGAGGACGGCGACGCCGACCGCCGTGCGCGGCCCGCGCCCGGGACCCTGACCTTGGCCCCGTGGCTGGGCCCCGACGTCGCCCAGGTCATGCTGTCGATGTACGAGCTGGACGGGACGCCCAACGACCTGGATCCGCGCCACGTGCTGCAGCGGGTGCTGGATCGCTACGCCGCCGACGGCCTGACGCCGGTCGCGGCCTGCGAGCTGGAATACTATCTGGTCGACACCCAGCGCGGCCCACGCGGCGAGCTGATGCCCGCCCGGTCGATGCAGACCGGTCAGCACCCTAGCGGCATCCAGGTCTACGGCCTGCCCGAACTGGAGGCCCACGCCCCGTTCCTGCGCGAGCTGTGGGACACGGCCGACGTGCTGGGCGTGCCGCTGGAAGGCGCCATCTCCGAATTCGCGCCGGGCCAGGTCGAGCTGACCCTGAAGCACAAGCCCGACGCCCTGCGCGCGGCCGACGACGCGGTGCTCTACAAGCGCGCCGCCAAGGGCGTGGCCCTGCGTCACGGCTGCGAGGCGACCTTCATGGCCAAGCCGTGGAGCGACCGGGCCGGCAATGGCTTCCACGTCCATCTCAGCGTCAACGACGCGGCCGGGAACAACCTGTGCGCCGCCGAGGACCTCGAAGGCTCGCCGCTGCTGAAGCACGCCATCGGCGGCATGAAGGCGCTGTTGGGCGAGGGCATGGCGATCCTGGCGCCGAACGCCAACAGCTATCGCCGGTTCAAGGCCAACAGCTATGCGCCGGTGGCCCCGACCTGGGGGGTCAACAACCGCACGGTCAGCTTGCGCGTCCCGGCCGGTCCACCGCCCACGCGCCATGTCGAGCACCGCGTCGCCGGGGCCGACGCCAATCCGTACCTGGTGATGGCGGTGCTGCTGGCCAGCGCCCATCACGGCCTCGCCAACAAGCTCGATCCCGGCCCGGCCGTGGTCGGCGACGGCTATGCGGCGGCGGCCAAGGAGAACATCCGGCTGCCCAACAACTGGTTCGCGGCGGTCGACCTGTTCGAGAAGTCGGCCGTGCTGCGCGAGTATCTCGGCGACCGCTTCGTGGACATGTTCGTCTCGGTCAAGCGCACCGAACAGGCGCGCTTCTTCGAGGTCGTCACCGAACTGGATTTCGATTGGTATCTCCGCAACGCCTGACGGCGGAGTGGAACGTGAACTTCAACCGAACATGAGGGAGTTTCGGATGAGCAGTCACTATCGCGGAGGCGCTTCGAGGCGCTCGCTGCTGACCGCGTTCGGCGCGGCGGCCATCGGCCTGTCGTTCACCGCCTGCGGCGAAAAGCCGAAGACGGCGCCGGGGCAGGAAGAGCCTAAGCTGAACTTCTACAACTGGGACACCTACATCGGTGAGACCACCCTGGGCGACTACAAGAAGGCGTCCGGCGTCGACGTGAACATGAGCCTGTTCGCGACCAACGACGAGCTGTTCGCCAAGCTCAAGGCGGGCAATCCGGGCTTCGACGTCATCGTGCCGTCGAACGAGTTCGTGACCCGGATGAGCCAGGCCGGCCTGCTCGAGCCGCTGGACCACGCCAAGATCCCGAACCTGAAGAACGTCGACCCGTCGTTCCTCAATCCGGACTACGACCCGGGCCGCAAGTACTCGATGCCCTACACCTGGCTGCTGCTGGGCATCGGCTATCGCAAGAGCAAGGTCGACGGCGTTCCCGACAGCTGGAAGTGGCTGTTCGACAGCGACAAGTACAAGGACCGCATCGCCCTGCTGTCGGAAAGCGCCGACCTGGTGCGCCTGTGCGCCAAGTATCTGGGCCATTCGGTCAATGACATCCCGGCCGATATGATCCCGAAGATCGAGCAGATGCTGATCAAGCAGAAGCCGTTCGTGAAGGCCTTCCATGACGACAACGGTCAGGACCTGCTGCTCTCCAAGGAGGTCGATCTGGTCCTGGAGTACAACGGCGACATCGCCCAGGTGATGAAGGACGACCCGGACATCGGCTTCGTGGTGCCCAAGGAAGGCAGCCTGATCAACTCCGACACCCTGTGCATCCCCAAGGGCGCCCCGCGGCCGAACAACGCCCATGCGTTCATCAACTACCTGCTGGACGCCCAGGCCGGGGCCGAGATCACCAAGACGATCCTCTATCCGACCCCCAATGCGGCGGCGAAGGCGCTGATGCCCGAGGACTACCGCGGCAATCCGGTGATCTTCCCGCCCGCCGAGGTGATGGCCAAGTGCGAGTACGGCGCCTTCGAGGGAGCCGAAAAGGCCAGCCTCTACGAAGAAGTCATCACCCGGGTGCGGGCGGCGTAGCGAGAAAATCCTCCCCCTAGCGGGGGAGGCGGCCGAAGGCCGGAGGGGGAAGAGCGGGTGATCCGGCTTCCTCCCCCTCCGTCGCCTGCGGCGACACCTCCCCCGCCAGGGGGAGGATCTGGAGAGCTCCATGGAACAATCCTGGAAACAGGCCAAAGCCGTGTTCGCCGCGGCGCTGGGACCGCCGCTGGTGTGGCTGGTGCTGTTCTTCCTGGCGCCGATGGCGATCGTCTGGGCCTACAGCTTCGGCCACAACGCCGGCCTGACCGAGATCGAGATCAGCGGCACCTTCTCGAACTACGCTCGGGCGATCGAGCCGCTGTACCTGAAGATCTTCCTGAAGTCGGCCTGGGTGGCGGCCCTGACCACCGGTCTGTGCCTGGTGCTGGGCTTCCCGGTGGCCCTGGCCATCACCTTCGCGTCCGACAAGGCCAAGACCTGGCTCCTGCTGCTGATCATGCTGCCGTTCTGGACGAACCTGTTGATCCGCACCTACGCCCTGATCGCCGTGCTGCGCACCGAGGGCTACGTCAACCAGAGCCTGGAATGGCTGTGGAACGGCGCGGGCGGGCTGGCGGCCCTGGTCGGCCTGCAGCCGTTGGGCGACTTCCAGCCGCTGGGCCTGCTGCACAACAATTTCGCGGTGATCCTGGGCCTGGTCTACGTCCACCTGCCCTTCACGGTGCTGCCGCTCTATTCGGCCCTGGACCGCCTGGACAGGTCGCTGCTGGAGGCCAGCCTCGACCTCGGCGCCGGCCATATGCGGACCCTGTTCAAGGTGGTCGTGCCCCTGGCCCTGCCGGGTATCGCCTCGGGAGTCCTGATCACCTTCATCCCGGCCTTGGGCGCCTATCTGACGCCCGACCTGCTGGGCGGTCCCGACAGCCAGATGATCGCCAATGTCATCGAGCGCCAGTTCAAGCGCGCCAACGACTGGCCCTTCGGCGCGGCCATGTCCTTCCTGCTGATGTACCTGACATTCATCGCCATCGCGATCCAGGCGGTGCTGGCCAAGCGGACGCCGGAGGCCAAGGGATGAGCCATAAATCTCCCCCCGGTCCTCTCGAATATCTCCGCCGCTGGCCCATGCGGGCGTGGCTGGCGATGGTGGGGGTGTTCCTCTACGCGCCGCTGATCGCCCTGATGGTGTTCAGCTTCAACGACAGCAAGCGCAACATCGTCTGGAAGGGCTTCACGCTCAAATATTACGACAAGCTGTTCCATGACTCCGCCCTGCTGGAAGCGTTCGGCAACAGCCTGACGATCGCGGCGGTCTCGACGGTGATCAGCCTGATCCTGGGCGCCTCGGCGGCCCTGCTGCTGTGGCGTTTTCGCTTTCCCGGCAAGACCGCCTTGGACGGCGCCCTGGCCCTGCCGATCGTGGTGCCCGAGATCTGCATGGGCGTGGCCATGCTGGTGTTCTTCGCGCGGGTCATGCCCTGGCCGCAGGACCTGCCGTGGCCGTTGAACCTGGGGGCGATCATCATCGCCCACGTGTCGTTCTCGTTCCCATTCGTGGCGGTGGTGGTCCGCGCGCGCATGGCCAGCTTCAACCGCGAGATGGAGGAGGCCGCCCGCGACCTGGGCGCCGGCGAGTTCCGCACCATCAAGGACGTGATCCTGCCGCACATGGCCCCGTCGCTGGTGGCTGGCGCGCTGCTGGCCTTCACGCTGAGCCTGGACGACTTCGTCATCACCTTCTTCACCGCTGGGCCCGACACCGTGACCTTCCCGGTGAAGGTCTATTCGATGGTCCGCTTCTCGGTGACGCCGGAGGTCAACGCGGCCTCGACGGTGCTGATCGTGCTGACCGTGCTGCTGACCGCGGCGGCGCTGAAACTGCAGGGCGACCCAGCCGTGACGGCCAGTCATGGGGCGGGCGGCCACGGGGCGGGGGACCCGAAATGAGCAAACCGATCATCACCTTCGAGAACGTCACCAAGCGCTTCGGCAAGCTGGCGGCGGTGGACGACGTCTCCCTGACCGTCAATGAGGGTGAGTTCTTCGCCCTGCTGGGCCCGTCGGGCTGCGGCAAGACCACCCTGCTGCGGATGCTGGCCGGCTTCGAGACACCGACCGAGGGCCAGATCCTGATCGACGGCCAGGACATCTCCAACGTGCCGCCCAACAAGCGGCCGGTGAACATGGTGTTCCAGTCCTACGCCGTGTTCCCGCACATGACCGTGGCTGAGAACGTCGCTTATGGTCTGGTGGTCGACAAGGTGGCCAAGGCCGATCGCGACCGCCGCGTCGAGGAAGCGCTGGACCTGGTGCAGCTGGGCGGGCTGGGCGGCCGCAAGCCGGACCAGCTGTCGGGCGGCCAGCGCCAGCGGGTGGCCTTGGCCCGGGCGCTGGTGAAGCGTCCGCGCGTGCTGCTGCTGGATGAGCCGCTGTCGGCCCTGGACGCCAAGCTGCGCGAGCAGATGCGCACCGAGCTCTGCACCCTGCAGGAGAAGGTCGGCATCACCTTCATCATGGTCACCCATGACCAGGACGAAGCCCTGGCCCTGGCGACCCGCTGCGCCGTGATGAACCGGGGCGTGCTGCAGCAGGTGGCCACGCCCAGCGACCTCTACGAGTTTCCCAACAGCCGCTTCGTGGCCGACTTCATCGGCAGCGTGAACCTGTTCGAGGGCGTTCTGGCCGTCGACGAGCCCAGCCATGCGGTGATCAAGTCGCCGGACCTGCCGGTCGACATCTTCCTCGACCACGGCGTCACCGGCCCGCGCGGCGGCGCGGTCTGGGCGGCGATCCGGCCCGAGAAGATCGAGCTGCACAAGAAGGAAGGCGAGGAGCCGCCCAACCTCGGCGACTGTCCGAAGGGGACCAACGCCATCGCCGGGGTGATCAAGCACGAGGCCTATCTGGGCGGTCAGTCGACCTACGAGGTCGAGATCGCCGGGGGACGCCGGATCAAGGTCCAGCGCTCGAACCTGACCCGCTGGGACCAGGAGGATTTCAAGCTGGGCGAGACGGTGTGGCTGTGCTGGCACGCCTGCTCGCCGGCGGTGTTGTTGTCGTGACCGACGTCAGTTCAACCCACCTCAGCTCGTCATCCCGGACGGTCCGCAGGACCGATCCGGGACCCAGGGGCCAAGCGCAGTGCGGCCGCCCCTGGGTCCCGGCTCTCCGCTGCGCTGCGGCCGGGATGACGAAGAAATTTGGCTGATAAACCAAACACCGCTTGGTCCCCGCTTTCACGGGGATGAGCGGAATAAAAAGTGAAAGCAGGGAAAGCGTCATGACCGTCCCGATCCGCAACCACGACATCGCCGAGCTCAAGCGCCTGGACCTGGCGCACCATCTGCCGGCCCAGGCCGATCACAAGGTCATCGCCGAACTGGGCGGCAGCCGGATCATCACCCGCGCCGACGGCGTCTACATCCATGACGGCGAAGGCCACCAGATCCTCGACGGCATGGCCGGCCTGTGGTGCGTCAATGTCGGCTACGGCCGCACAGAGCTGGCCGAAGCCGCCTATGAGCAGATGCTGGAGCTGCCTTACTACAACACCTTCTTCAAGACCGCGACGCCGCCCACCGTGACCCTGGCGGCCAAGATCGCCGAGAAGATGGGTGGCCACCTGACCCACGTGTTCTTCAACTCGTCGGGATCGGAAGCGAACGACACGGTCTTCCGCCTGGTCCGCCACTACTGGAAGCTCAAGGACCAACCCCAGCGGACGATCTTCATCAGCCGCTGGAACGCCTATCACGGCTCGACCGTGGCCGGCGTCTCGTTGGGCGGCATGAAGCACATGCATGTGCAGGGCGACCTGCCGATCCCCGGGGTCGAGCACGTCATGCAGCCCTATCCGTTCGGCGACGGCTTCGGCGAGGACCCGGCCGCCTTCTGCAAGAGGGCGGTCCAGGCGATCGAGGACAAGATCCTGGAGGTCGGGCCCGCGAACGTCGCGGCCTTCATCGGCGAGCCGGTGCAGGGGGCGGGCGGGGTGATCATCCCGCCGGACGGCTACTGGCCGGCGGTCGAGGCCCTGTGCCGCGAGTACGGAATCCTGCTGGTCTGCGACGAGGTGATCTGCGGCTTCGGGCGGCTGGGCCAGTGGTTCGGCCACCAGCACTACGGGATCAAGCCGGACCTGATCGCCATGGCCAAGGGCCTGTCGTCCGGCTACCTGCCGATCTCGGCCGTCGGCGTGGCCGACCACATCGTCGCCGAGCTGCGCGAAAAGGGCGGGGATTTCATCCACGGCTTCACCTATTCGGGCCATCCGACGGCGGCGGCCGTGGCGCTGAAGAACATCGAGATCATCGAGCGCGAGGGCCTGGTCGAGCGCACGCGTGACGACACCGGGCCCTATCTGGCCAAGGCGCTGGCGACGCTGAACGATCACCCGCTGGTCGGCGAGACCCGCTCGCTGGGCCTGATCGGCGCGGTCGAGATCGTCCGGGAGAAGGGGACCAATCATCGCTTCCTCGACAAGGAGGGCGAGGCCGGTCCGATCGTGCGGGATCTCTGCATCCAGAACGGTCTGATGGTCCGAGCCATTCGCGACAGCATCGTCTGCTGCCCGCCGCTGATCATCACCCACGCCGAGATCGACAAGCTTGTCGCGATCATCCGCCAGTCTCTGACCGAGGCCGAGCCCGTGCTCCGCGCCCTCAAGCCGGAGGTGGTGTCATGAAGCCCAAGCACAACAAGGCCAAGCGCGAGACGACGCTGAATCGCGGGGTCTCGTCGCTGGAAGAGGCTCAGGCCTGGTTCGCGCGGCAAAGCATCGAGGAGATCGAGTGCGTGGTGCCCGATCTGGCCGGGGTGGCGCGCGGCAAGATCATGCCGGTGCGCAAGTTCCTTGGCACGCCGTCGATGAACCTGCCCCTGGCGGTGTTCTACCAGACCATCACCGGCGACTTCCCGGAGTTCGTGGGCGCGGTCAATTCGGTGCAGGCCGATACGGATATCTTCCTGACCCCTGACTTCGCCACCCTGGCCGCCGTGCCGTGGGCCCAGGATCCGACCGCCCAGGTGATCCACGACGCCTTCCACCCCGATGGCCGTCCCGTCGAGGAGGCGCCGCGCCAGGTGTTGCGGCGGGTGCTGGCGCTCTATGCCGAGAAGGGCTGGGCGCCGGTCGTGGCGCCGGAGATCGAGTTCTACCTCGTCGACAAGAACACCGACCCCGACTACCCGCTGAAGCCGCCGATCGGCCGGTCGGGTCGGCCCGAGACCGGGCGGCAGGGCTATTCGATCAGCGCGGTCAACGAGTTCGATGCGCTGTTCGAGGACATGTACGAGTACTCCGAGCGGCAGGGCCTGGAGATCGACACCCTGATCCACGAAAGCGGCGTGGCCCAGATGGAGATCAACCTCCGCCACGGCAATCCGCTGGAGCTGGCCGACCAGGTGTTCATGTTCAAGCGCACCATCCGCGAGGTGGCGCTGGAGCACGAGATCTACGCGACCTTCATGGCCAAGCCGATGGCGTCCGAGCCCGGCAGCGCCATGCATATCCACCAGTCGATCGTCGACAAGGACGGCTCCAACCTGTTCTCGAACAAGAAGGGCGGGGAAACCGCGCTGTTCCATGGCTTCATCGCGGGCCAGCAGACCTATCTGCCGGCGATCATGGCCATCCTGGCGCCGTACGTGAATTCCTATCGCCGCATCGCCAGGGACTCGGGCGCGCCGGTCAACACCCAGTGGGGCTATGACAACCGCACCTGCGGCCTGCGGGTGCCGCCTTCGGACCCGGCCAACCGGCGTCTGGAGAACCGCATCCCCTCGTCCGACGCCAATCCGTACCTGGCGATCGCCGCTTCCTTGGCGGCGGGCTATCTGGGCATGACCCAGGAACTGAAGCCGAGCGCGCCGGTCGATACGGACGCCAGCGTCGCCGGCATCCAGCTGCCGCGCAGCCTGTCGGAATCCCTGGTGCTGTTCGCCGCGTGCGAGCCTTTGGTCGAGATCCTGGGGCCGATCTTCTGCCAGGCTTACGACCGCGTGAAACAGGCCGAATACGAGACCTTCATGCGCACCATCAGCCCGTGGGAGCGGGAGTTCCTGCTGCTGAATGTTTGAGGTTTACGGGAAGGGGAATTGGTACGCTGCCACGGCCCATCACCTCCCCGACCCGCCCCCGCTCGACGGCGACGCCGCGACCGATGTCTGCATCGTCGGCGCGGGCTTCACCGGCCTCGGCGCGGCTCTGGCCCTCGCATCCCGCGCCAAGGTCGTCGTCCTGGAAGCCGGCCGCGTCGGATCCGCCGCCACCGGCCGCAACGGCGGGCAGGTCCATACGGGCCAGCGGCGCGACCAGGCCTGGCTGGAGAAGGCCGTCGGCCACGACGACGCCTTGGCCCTGTGGCGCTTGGCCGAGGACGCTCGCGCCCACTTCACGACCCTGACCGACACCATCCCCTGCGACTGGCGGCCAGGCATGATCCACGCCCGCCACAAGCGCGGCGGCGAGGCCGAGGACGCGGCCTATGTCGAGTTGATGGCGGGCCGCTACGGCTATGACCAGCTGGCGCTGATCGGCGAGGCCGAGCTCGCCGCCGAGCTGGGGACCGACGCCTATCACGGCGGCCTGGTCGATCGCGGCGGCGGCCATGTCCACCCGCTGAACCTGGCGCTGGGCATGGCGCGAGCGGCGCTGGCGGCGGGCGCGGTGATCCACGAGAACACCCGCGCCCGGACCTGGCGGCGCGAGGGCGGCAAGATCGTCGTCGAGACCGGGAGCGGCCAGGTCACCTGCGATCAGTTGATCCTCTCCGGCGACGGCTCGCTCAACGCCATGGCCGGCGCGGCGCGGTCGCGGGTGATGCCGATCAACAACTTCATCGCCGTCACCGAACCGCTGGGCGACCTCGCGGACGCGATCCTTCGCTCGAACGCGGCGGTGTCGGACAGCCGCTTCGTCGTGAACTATTTCCGCAAGACCGCCGACGGCCGGTTGCTGTTCGGCGGCGGCGAGAACTACCGGCCGGGCTTCCCGCGCGACATCGCCGGGCTGGTGCGCAAGAACCTCTCGAAGGTCTATCCCCAGCTGGCCGACGTGCCGATCACCCATGCCTGGGGCGGAACCCTGGGGATCACCATGAGCCGCATACCCTTCGTCGGCGAGATCGCGCCGGGCGTCCGCGTGGCGTCCGGCTATTCGGGGCAGGGGGTGATGCTGGCGCCCTATGTCGGCAGGCTGCTGGGCGAGGCCGCGCTGGGCGAAACGGGGGGCGTGGAGTTGCTTTCGCGCTTGCCGACCCCGCCGTTTCCGGGCGGGCGCTTGCTGCGCTGGCCGCTGACGGTGGCGGGGCTGAGTTGGTACGCTTTGAGAGATCGGCTTTAGTTCTTTTCCGAAGCCAAAACCCGTTCGTCATCCCGGCCGCGGCGAAGCGGAGAGCCGGGACCCAGGGGCCAAGGCAGTGCGGCTGCCCCTGGGTCCCGGGTCGGCTACGCCGCCCGGGATGACGAGGTTTTTTGCTAGGCCATTACGCGCTGGGTCAGCAGCGCCATGTGCTGTCTCAACTGCTCGATGCTGCGGTCGAAATAGCCGATCTCGCGATGGGTCCGGGCCTGCATGACCGCGCCTTCCATCGTCGTCAGGATGAACTCCGACAAGCCGCGCAGGTCCGCGCCCGGCGGCAGGCGATCGCCCGCGGCCTTCAGGCAGCCCTCGATGGCGGTGGTCCAATTCCTGAAGTTCTCGGCCAGCAGTTCGCGAACCGGCGGGTCGGGCTCGTGCAGCTCCAGGGCCAGGGAGCCGATCGGACACCCGTACAGGCAGTCGCTTTCCAGCAGGGCCCCACGATAGGCGGCCAGCAGGGCGAAGATTCGGTCGATGGGGTCCTCAACGCCCTGCCAGGCGGGGTCCAGCAGCATCTGCTGGATGCCGTCGCGGTACATCTCCAGCACTCCGACCAGCACGTCCTGCTTGCCCGGGAAGAAGTGGTAGAGGCTGCCGCTGTTGGCCTGCGAGCGCGAGAGGATGTCCGACACCGAGGTCGAGCCGTAGCCTTTGGCGGCGAACAGCTCCATCGCCGTCAGCAGGATGCGTCGCCGGGTGTCGAGGGCGGTCGAAGGGGCCATGATCCCTTGGGTAGCACGCTTGAATGATCAGTCAACTTTTTGCTTGAGCGATCGATCAAGTCATGCTTGGCTTGAATGGTCATTCAAGGGTTCCGGAGGGATAGACCATGTTCAGATCGACACTGATCGCCACCGCCGCGCTGCTTGCGCTGGCCGGGACCGCCCAGGCGCAGCAGGCGCGCAGCTGGAAGGATTTCCCGGGCGTGTCGAACACCTCCTATGTCGACGCCGCCGGCCAGAAGGCGCTGCAGCTGTCGATGGACGTTCCGGCCACGCCGCACCAGGTGTTCGACGCCTTCGCCACCTCGGATGGTTTCAAGAGCTGGGCCGTGGCCGTGGCCCATGTCGACCTGCGCACGGGCGGCCAGATCGAGGCCAGCTATGACCCCAAGGCCAAGGTCGGTGACCCGAACAACATCAAGAACCAGATCGTCACCTTCATCCCCGACCACCTGCTGGTGATCCGCAACATCCAGGCCCCCGAGGGTTTCGCGGGCAAGGGCGAGTTCCAGAAGACGGTGACCGTGATCGAGTTCTCGCCCATCGACGGCGGGACCAGGACCCGGGTGCGCCTGACCAATACCGGCTATGGCGACAATCCGGAGGCCCAGAAGGTGTTCGGCCACTTCGAGTGGGGGAATGCCTACACCCTGGCGGAGCTGAAGAAGCGGTTCGAGAAGGGGCCGATTGATCGCACCCAGGGCGAGGCGGCCAAGCGGAACGCGGAGGCCGACAAGGCGGTGACCGGGAAGTAGGCGTCGGCGCCCAAATCCTCCCCCTGGCGGGGGAGGTGGTCGCGAAGCGACCGGAGGGGGAAGTGCTTGCTGATCCTGCCTCTTCCCCCTCCGTCGCGCCTTCGGCTCGACACCTCCCCCGCCAGGGGGAGGATTTCGCACCGCACAGCCGATTGACACCTGTGCTGGTGACCCGCTCTCCTCGCCGCATGGACTCCACGACCGCCCAGCCCGCCGTCAGCCTCGCCGCGGCGCTCGAACATGCCGAGCGGCTTCTGGAGACGCAGCCAAGGCTGGCCGCCGAACAGGCGCGGGCGATCCTGGAAGTCGTGCCCCGCCACGCCGACACCACCCGCGTCCTGGCCGCCGGCCTGCGCCTGTCCGGTGATCCGCAAGCCGCGCTCGACACCGTCGCGCCGCTGGCCCAGGCCCTGCCGAACCTGCCGCTAGCCCAGCTGGAGCTGGCGCTCAGCCTTGAGCAGCTGGGCCGCACCGCCGAGGCCGTTCGCGCCTTCGACCACGCCAGCGCCCTGGAGCCGCGCCTGTCGGAAGCCTGGCGCGGCCTCTCCGAAAACCTCGACCTGCTGGGCGACAGCGCCGGCGCCGAGAAGGCCCTGGCCCGCCAGCTGCGCGCCTCGACCCGCGACCCGATCCTGATCGAGGCGGCGACCGCCCTCTCCGAGAATCGCCTGGGCGAGGCCGAGCGGCTGCTGCGCGAGCGGTTGAAGGCCGACGCCGGCGATGTCGCCGCCATCCGGATGCTGGCCGAGACCGGCGCGCGCCTGGGCCGCTACGCCGACGCCGAGAACCTGCTGACCCGCTGCGTCGAGCTGGCCCCCAACTTCGCCGCCGCCCGCCACAACCTGGCGACCATGCTGTATCGCCAGAACAAGAACCTCGAGGCCCTGGCCGAGATCGAGAAGCTGACGACCAAGGATGGTCGCCATCCCGGCTACGCCAATCTCTATGCCGCGATCCTGGCGCGGTTGGGCGAATACGACCGCGCCATCGCCGTCTATGACCGCGTGCTGGCCAATTATCCCAACCAGCCGAAGGGCTGGATGAGCTATGGCCATGCGCTGAAGACCGTGGGCCGCCAGGCTGACTGCGTCGCGGCTTATCGCAAGGCCCTGGACCAGGCCCCGACCCTGGGCGAGGTCTGGTGGAGCCTGGCCAACCTCAAGACCGTCAAGTTCTCGCCGGCCGACCTCGCGGCCATGACCGCCGCGCTGGACGCCGAAGGCCTCTCCGACGACGACCGCCTGCACCTGCGCTACGCCCTGGGCAAGGCGCACGAGGACGCCGAACTCTGGGACGCGTCGTTCGAGCACTACGCCGCCGGCGCGGCGATCCGCCGGGCGCAGCTGGAATACGACCCCGAGGAAAACGCCGCAGACACCGCCCGCACCAAGGCCGTGTTCACCCCGGCCTTCCTCGCTGAACGGGCGGGGCGGGGGTCGCAAGCGCCGGACCCGATCTTCATCGTCGGCCTGCCGCGCTCGGGTTCGACCCTGGTCGAGCAGATCCTGGCCAGCCACTCGATGGTCGAGGGCACGATGGAGCTGCCCGACCTGATCGTCATGGCCCGACGCTTGGGCGGCAAGACCGCCACCCGCGCCGAGTCCAGCTATCCGGAATCCCTGGCCGACCTGTCAGCCGACGATCTGAAGGCGCTGGGCGAGGAGTTCCTGGAGCGCACGCGCATCCAGCGGAAAACCGACAGGCCATTCTTCATCGACAAGATGCCCAACAACTTCGCGCATGCCGGGCTGATCCACCTGATCCTGCCCAATGCGAAGATCATCGATGCGCGCCGCCATCCGCTGGGCTGCTGCTTCTCGGGGTTCAAGCAGCACTTCGCCCGGGGGCAGGCGTTCAGCTACGACCTGAGCGACATCGGCCGCTACTACGCCGACTATGTGGAGCTGATGGCCCACTTCGATACCGTGCTGCCGGGCCGGGTCCATCGGGTGATCTACGAGGCGATGATCGCCGATCCGGAAGCCGAGATCCGCGCCCTGCTGGAGCACTGTGGCCTGCCGTTCGAAGCGGCCTGCCTGTCGCCGCACGAGAACGACCGCGCCGTGCGCACCGCCAGTTCTGAGCAAGTCCGACGTCCCATCTTCAAGGATGCGGTCGAGCACTGGCAAAAATTCGAATCGCACCTGGACCCGCTCAAGCAGGCATTGGGCCCTGTTCTGGATGCCTATCCGAACGCGCCCGTTATTTAGCCAACTGCTCCAAACCTCGCCATTTCTGCAACACTCACAGGAATTGGCGACAGACCGGAATTTCCAATCTTGCCGGACGCTTACGGGCGGGTCGAACATCCGTTCCACCAGAAGCCGTAAGGGGAGCGACGTATGTCGTTGGGATCGGTTCGATTGAAGAAGGCGGGGGTCTACTCCGCAGCCCTATTGGCGTCATCCATGCTCACGGGCGTTGCTCACGCCCAGGCCCAGGCGGCGCAGTCGCCGACCGCCCTGGAAGAAGTGGTGGTCACGGCCCAGAAGCGTAGTGAAAACCTGCAGGACGTGCCGGTCAGCATCCAGGCTCTCGGCGGAGAGAAGCTGGAACAGCTGCAGGTCGGCGCGTTCGTCGACTATGTGAAATACCTGCCCAGCGTCTCGTTCACGACCAGCGGTCCGGGCTTCGGCCAGGTCTACATGCGCGGCGTGGCCAGCGGCGGCGACGGCAACCACTCGGGCTCGCTGCCCAGCGTCGGCGTCTATCTGGACGAGCAGCCCGTCACCACCATCCAGGGCGCCCTGGACATCCACGTCTACGACATCGCCCGGGTCGAGGCCCTGGCCGGTCCGCAAGGCACGCTGTACGGCGCCAGCTCCCAGGCCGGCACGCTGCGGATCATCACCAACAAGCCCTCGACGGCCGGCTTCTCGGCCGGCGCGGACCTGGAGCTGAACCAGGTCGACCACGGGGGCACGGGCCACTCGCTGGAGGGCTTCGTCAACATCCCGCTGTCCGACAAGATGGCCGTGCGCGTGGTCGGCTGGGATGTCCGCGACGCCGGCTATATCGACAATGTGATGGGGACGCGCACCTACCGGCGCGGCGACACCGATCCGACCAACGACTACACGATCAACAACAAGGCCCGGGTCCGCGACGACTACAACTCGGTCTACACCCAGGGCGGCCGCGCGGCCCTGCGCATCGAGCTGGACGACAACTGGGTGATCACGCCCCAGCTGATGGGCCAGGTCCAGAAGGTCGGCGGGCTGTTCGCCTTCGATCCGCAGGTCGGCGACCTGCAGGTCACGCACTTCTATCCCGAGAGCTCGAAGGACAAGTGGGTCCAGGCGGCCATGACGATCGAGGGCCAGGTGGCCAATCTCGACGTCACCTATTCCGGTTCGTACCTGAAGCGGAACGACGTCACGAACCAGGACTACACCGACTACTCGTACTTCTACGATCAGGTCGGCTACGGCTTCTACTGGACCGACAACGCCGGCAATCTGGTCAATCCCTCGCAGTACATCCAAGGCAAGGACAAGTACCGCAAGGAAAGCCACGAAATCCGCATCGCTTCGCCGCAGGACAAGAAGCTGCGCATCGTGGCCGGCGGCTTCTACCAGAAGCAGAAGCACGGCATCTTCCAGAACTACAAGATCGACGGCCTGGGCAGCACCCTGTCGGTGCCGGGCTATACGGGCACGATCTGGCTGACCAAGCAGCAGCGGGTCGACCGCGACAAGGCCGTGTTCGGCCAGGCCGAGTACGACATCACCGACAAGCTGATGCTGACCGCCGGCATCCGGTTCTTCAAGGCGCACAACACCCTGGTCGGCTTCTACGGCTATGGCGCGGGTTACGGCTCGACCGGCGAAAAGGCCTGCTTCAAGCCGGCCGTGGTCGCGGGTTCGCCCTGTACGAACCTGGACAAGAGCGTCAAGGAAAGCGGCAATTCGCCGAAGGTGACGCTGACCTACAAGGTCGACGACGACCGGCTGATCTACGCCACCTATTCGAAGGGCTTCCGGCCGGGCGGCATCAACCGGCGCAGCACCCTGCCGCCGTACCATGCCGACTACCTGAAGAACTACGAGGCGGGCTGGAAGACCACCTGGCTCGACAACAGCTTCCGCTGGAACGGCGCGGTGTTCATGGAGGACTGGAGCAACTTCCAGTTCTCGATCCTTGGCGCCAACGGCCTGACCGAGATCAAGAACGCCAACCAGGCCCGCATCAAGGGCGTGGAAAGCGACGTGACCTGGGTTCCGGTCCACGGTCTGACGATCAACGCGGCGGCGGCCTATACCGACGCCAAGCTCAGCGCCAACTACTGCGGCTTCACCGACGCCCAGGGCAATCCGATCACCAACTGCGCGACGCCGCAGGCGCCTGATGGGACCCAGCTGCCGGTGACGCCGAAGTTCAAGGCCAATGTGACGGTGCGCTACGACTTCACCTGGGACGACTGGGACGCCTACGTCCAGGCGTCCACGGTGGGCCAGACCAGCAACTGGACCGACCTGCGGATCGTCGAGCGCAACATCATCGGCAAGCAGAAGGGCTACCAGACCACCGACATCTCGACCGGGTTCGACAAGGATGGCCTGTCGCTGTCGTTCTACATGAAGAACGTCTTCGACAAGCGGGCCAGCCTGAACCGCTACGCCGAGTGCGCCGAAAGCGTCTGCGGAACCCAGTACTACATCGTTCCGAACCAACCCCGGACCCTGGGGATCCGGCTCGGAAAGAAGTTCTAGCCTTCAGTTCAAGAGTAGAGGGGCGGTCCGATCGGGCCGCCCCTTTTTGTTTCGCGTCGGGGGAAAGATGAGCGGGTCCAAGAGCAGGCCGCTGGGCGTTTGGATGTGCACGGCCCTGGTCGTGGGCAACATGATCGGCTCGGGCGTCTTCATGCTGCCGGCCTCGCTGGCCCCCTACGGCTGGAACGCCGTGATCGCCTGGATGGTGACGATCGGCGGAGCGCTGTGCCTGGCCTTCGTCTTCGCCAAGCTGGCCGAGGCCTTTCCGCGCGCTGGCGGCCCGCTGGCCTATACGCAGGAAGCGTTCGGGCCGACCGCGGGCTTCATGGTCGCCTGGGCCTACTGGATCTCGATGTGGGTCGGCAACGCGGCCATCGCGACCGGCTGCGTCAGCTATCTGTCGGTGTTCGCCCCGGCCATCGCCAAGGTTCCCGGCCTCCACGCGGGCCTGACCATCGCGCTGGTCTGGGGGCTGACGGCGGTGAACTGCTGGGGCTCGCGCTCGGCCGGGCGGCTGCAGATCGTCGCCACCCTCCTGAAGCTCTTGCCGTTGATCGCCGTCGCCGGCCTGGCCGTCGTTGTTCTCGCGCGCAAGGGGGCGGCGGCCGTCACGCCGTTCGAGCCTTCGCAGCTGTCGGGCGGCGCCATCACCGCCGCCGCCACCCTGACCCTGTGGGCCCTGCTGGGCCTGGAGTCGGCCACCGTGCCCGCCGACAAGGTTCGCGACCCGACCCGCACCATCCCGCGCGCCACCCTGTACGGCACGGCGTTCACGGGGCTGATCTATCTGGTGGTCTGCTCGGCGGTGGTGTTGCTGTCGCCGGTCGGGATGCTGAAGAACTCCAACGCCCCGTTCGCCGATTTCGTCGGCTTTCACGGCGGCGGCGACCTGGGCCTGGTCTTGGCCGCCTTCGCCGCGATCAGCGCCTTCGGGGCCCTGAACGGCTGGGTGCTGCTGCAGGGCGAGATGCCCTACGCCATGGCCCGTGACGGCGTGTTTCCGGCCTGGCTGGGCAAGGCGTCGAAGCGTGGAACGCCGGTGCGGGCCCACATCCTGTCCAGCACCCTGCTGACCATCCTGGTGCTGATGAACTACGCCAAGTCGATGGCCGACCTTTTCACCTTCATCGCCCTGCTGGCGACCACGGCCAACCTGTTCGCCTATCTGTTCAGCGCCCTGGCGGTCCTGCGCCTGCAGCAGCTGAAGCGGATGACCGCGACGGCGCCGCTGACCGTGCTGGCGATCCTGGCGGCGCTCTATTCGATCTGGACCCTGTACGGCGCCGGGACCAAGGCCACGCTGTGGGGTCTGGTCCTGCTGCTGCTCGGTCTGCCCGTCCGTTTCCTGACCGCCCGCATGGCGCGCCCCGTTTCGGAGATCGCTTCGTGAAGCTCGCACCGCTCGTCCTGCTGGCCGCGCTCGCGCCCGCCGTCGCCAGCGCCCAGGTCGCCGCCAAGGTCGCCTATGTCCGCGCCGGCAAGCTGGTCGATCCCCAGGCCGGCAAGGTGCTGACCGACCAGATGATCCGCATCGAGGGCGGCAAGATCGTCGCGGTCACGCCCTGGCAGGGGACGCCCAAGGACGGGGCCGTGACCGACTGGTCCGGCCTGACCGTTCTGCCTGGCCTGATCGACATGCACACCCACCTGGTCGACGAGGAGCAGAGCGAGAACATCACCCAGCCCCTGCTGCGGAGCGCCGCCGAGCAGGCCTATATCGGCGCGGCCCATGCCCGCTCGACCCTGATGGCCGGCTTCACCAGCGTCCGCGACGTCGGAACCTGGCGGGCCCTGGGCGACGCGGCCCTGCGCGATGCGATCGACCTGGGCTATGTGCCCGGTCCGCGCATGTCGGTGGCCGGCGCCTACATCACCGCGCCCGGCGGGGGCGGGGAGATCACCGGCCTGGCCGCCGACGTGACCATCCCGGCCGACATGCGGCGCGGCGTGGTCGAGGACACCGCCGACGTGCATCGCAAGGTCCGCGACCTGCTGGTCCACGGCGCCGACTTCATCAAGCTGATCGCCACCGGGGCGGTGCTGACCGAGGGCACCGAGCCCGGTCAGATGGAGCTCTCCGAGGCCGAGATCCGGGCAGCCGTCGAGGAGGCCGCCAAGCGCGGGACCTACGCCACCGCCCACGCCCACGGGGCAGAGGGGATCAAGGTCGCCGTTCGCGCCGGCGTGCGCTCGATCGAGCACGGCTCGCTGATCGACGACGAGGGGATCGCCCTGATGAAGGCCAAGGGCGCCTTCCTGGTCGCCGACATCTACAACGGCGACTTCATCGACACCTACGGCCGCGAGCATCACTGGCCCGACGGCATGATCCGCAAGAACCGCGAGACCACCGACGCCCAGCGCGAGGGCTTCCGCAAGGCGGTGAAGGCGGGGGTCAAGATCGCCTACGGCACCGACGCCGGCGTCTATCCGCATGGCTGGAACGCGCGGCAGATGCCCTACATGGTCAAGTACGGCATGACGCCGATGCAGGCGATCCAGTCGGCGACGACCGTGGCGGCCGAACTGATGGCCAAGACCGGCCAGGTCGGCTGCGACGCGCCGGGCTGCCTCGCCGACCTGGTCGCGGTGGCGGGCGACCCGCTGGCCGACGTCGGGGTCCTGACCAAGGTCGCCAAGGTCATGAAGGGCGGGACGGTGGTGAAGGACGACTAAAGCTCCTTTCCAACCGTACTTCGCTTCTGAATTTCCCCGCCTCCCTAGGCCTTGTGCCTAGGGCCCATCGTTCCGCTCGCCCGGCGCCGGACAGAGCGCGCCATCGTCGGCGGCGCCCATAGGCTGTCGCCCAGCCCAGCCGAACCATGGGTCCTCGCCACAAGGGCGAGGAAGGCGGGCGTTTTGGACGGGAGACCTCTTACCCCAGCCAGCCCGCCAGGGTCCGCTCGACGATCGCCCGAGCCTCATCCGGTCGAAACGTCGTCGGGTCCAAGCACAGCTCCAGCCACAGCCCGTCGACGCTCGCGGTCAGGGCGATGGCGGCCAAGCGGGTGTCGCGCGCGCCGGCTTCGGCCAGCAGGCTCTCTAGCCGGGCGCGGAAATCGGCATAGGAGGCGGCGTGGATGGCGGCCATGCGCGGCTTGGTCTTCACCAGTGACCAGAAGCCAATCCAGGCGGCCAGCAGGCGTGGGTCCAGCACCGGCGGCGCGAAGCTGGCGGCGAGATAGGCCAGCAGCCTTTCGCGGGGCGCCGGGCCGGCGGCCTCGACGGCGGCTTCCAGAGCCGCGTCGATCCTCTGGGAAACGGCCTCGTAGGCCGCCGCGATCAGGTCGTCGACGCCTTCGAAATAGTGCCGCAGCAAGCCCGGCGAGACCCCGGCCTCGGCGCAGATCGTACGGACCGAGGTCCCGCCCACGCCTTCACGGGCCAGAACAGCCTCGGCGGCGGCGACGAGCGCTTGACGGCGGACGTCCGCGGTCTCGCGGGTGAAGGCGGCGCGGGTGCTCACCACCCCTCCGGCGGCCGCTCCAGCCGGCTTTCAGGGACCAGCGCCCGCATCTTGCGACCGAAGCTGCGGAGCGACACCTCGCTCGTCGCCAGCGGTCCCGCCGTGAAGGTGCGCGAAGCCATGCCTTGCTGCACGCGGGCCACCAGCTCGGTGTCCTCGGCATTGACCTGGCGGTTGATGCGCCAGTTGAGATAGCGCGCCGCCTTCATCTCGCGCCGCTCGTCCGGCAGGGCGTAGGCGATCTCGCGGATCATCGTCTTGGTCGCCGAGACCGGGATGAACTGCATGAAGTCCACCTGGTCGGGATAGATGTCGAAAGCGAAGTTCGGCCAGAGCTTGAAATAGGTCCACAACCGCTTGCGGTCGTCCGGCAGGTGCGGGACGTCGGGCAGCAGGTCCTGATAGAGCCGCTCGGACGGGTTGCGCGACGGCTCGTCGATCAGTTGGCCCCACATCTTGTCGACAAAGGTCTTGGCCTCGACGCCATAGCCCTTGCCGAACAGCCGGGTCAGGCCCGGGTGGGCGATCGGGATGTGCAGGCCGTCCGAATAGTTGTCGCTGATGTTCTTCCAGTTGACCTCGCGCGGCCGCAGGGTGACGCGACCGAACGGTTGCAGGTCCTCGAAGCGGTAGTGGGCGACCTCGTCCTCGTAAGGGGCCATCATGGTCGCCACCGACGGGCCCTCACCC
This sequence comes from Caulobacter sp. GW821-FHT11E10, assembly GCF_058808375.1. NCBI lineage: Bacteria > Pseudomonadati > Pseudomonadota > Alphaproteobacteria > Caulobacterales > Caulobacteraceae > Caulobacter > Caulobacter sp. GW821-FHT11E10. The sequence continues at coordinate 180,703 of NZ_JBXARP010000010.1, read as the reverse complement.
TCGATCCGCACGAAGACGAAGCCGCGCCAGATCTCGGTCTCGACCTTGGCCAGGCCCTGTTCGTGCATCTGCAGGGCGGGATAGTCGTCGCGCATCGGCACGCCGATCAGCCGGCCTTCCAGGTCGTAGGTCCAGGCGTGGTAGGGGCAGACGATCCGGCCGCAGTGACCCACCGGCCCGTCCAGCAGCCGCGCGCCCCGGTGACGGCAGACATTGGCGAAGGCCCGCGCCCCGCCGTCCTTGCCGCGCATGACGACCAGGCTCTCGCCGACGAAGTCGAAGGTGTGGAAGTCCCCGGGTTTGGGGATGTCGTTCAGATGGCAGACGATCTGCCACGACGGCCGGAAGATCTTGTCCTGCTCTTCCTTGAAGAAGCGCTCGGAGCCGTAGATCCAGCCCGGCAGACCCCAATCGGCCTGGGGGTCTTCGTTGGAGATGGCGGTCACCGCCCCACCACCGACAGCTTCACCGCCGTGGCGAAGTCCTTGTCGCGCAGGATCTCGCGCGCCGCGTTGCGTCCCGGATTGCCCGACACCCCGCCGCCGGGGTGCGTGCCGGCGCCGCACATGTAGAGGCCCTTGATCGGCGCGCGGTGGCTGGCGTTGCCGAGGAACGGCCGGGCGGCCCATAGCTGATCCAGCGACATGTGGCCGTGCATGATGTCGCCGCCGATCAGGCCGAACTTCCGCTCCAGGTCCAGCGGCGACAGGATCGTGCGGCCCAGCACCGAGGCCTTGAAGTTGGGGGCCCACTTGTCGACCGTGGCGATGATCAGGTCGGCGGCGGCTTCGCGCGCGTCGTCCCATGAGGCGCCGTTGGGCAGGGTGGGCGCGAACTGCTGGCAGAACAGGCTGGCCACGTGCTGGCCGGGCGGAGCGAGCGAGGTGTCGATGGTCGAGGGGATCAGGATCTCGACGATCGGCGCGCTGCTGATGCCGCCGGCCTTGGCGTCGCGATAGGCGGCGTCCATGTAGTCCAGGCTGGGCGCGAGCACGATCCCCGACTGGTGGTGCTCGGCCACGTCCTTGCCGGGTAGGCAGGTGAAGTCCGGCAGCTCCGACAGGGCGACGTTCATCCGGAAGGTGCCCGAGCCGTTCTTGTAGCCGTCGACGGCCTTGCGGAAATCGGCGGTCAGGGCCGAGGGTGGCACCAGCTTCTTGTAGAGCAGGGCGGGATTGACGTTGGCGCTGACGATGGGGGCCATGACCTGGCGGCCGTCGGCGATCTGCACGCCCACGGCTTTTCCGCCGTCGATATGGACGCCCTCGATCGGCGCGTTCAGCAGGATCTCGACCCCGGCCGCCTCGCACGCCTTGGCCATGGCCTGGGTGATCGCGCCCATGCCGCCGACCGCGTGGCCCCAGGCGCCCTTCTTGCCGTTCACCTCACCGAACGTGTGGTGCAGCAGGACATAGGCCGAGCCGGGCGTGTCGGGGCTGGCGAAGTTGCCGACCACGGCGTCGAAGCCGAAGGCGGCCTTGACCGGGTCGCTCTCGAACCAGCCGTCCAGTACGTCGCGGGCGCTCTTGGTGAACAGGTCCAGCAAGTCGCGCTTGCGCTCGCGGGACAGCATGGCCAGGCGCCCGCCCTGGCGCAGGGCCCGCAGCAGGCCCGGCAGGCCGTCGCCCAGGTTCGGCGGGGTCTCTTGCGCCAGGTCGCGCAGCACGTCGCCGATGTCGTCCAGCATGGCGTAGTAGGCCGGCAGGACCTCGGCGTCGCGGCGGCTGAACTTTCGGAACGACTCCTGGGTCCGCTCCAGCCCGCCGCCCAGCTTGATGTACTTGTCGTCCGACAGCGGCAGGAAGTTCGAGATCGGGCGTTCCAGGAAGGTCAGGCCGTAGTCGCGCAGCCCCATGTCGGCGATGACCTTGGGATTGAGCAGGCTGACCGTATAGCTGGCCACCGAGTTGCGGAAACCGGGGTGGAATTCCTCGGTGACGGCCGCGCCGCCGACCACGCCGCGCGCCTCGCAGACCGTGACCTTCAGCCCGGCCTTGGCCAGGTAGAAGGCGCAGACGAGGCCGTTATGCCCCCCGCCGATGATGACCGCGTCGCGGGTCTGGGTCGTGGCCATGGTTCTCTCCCCCGGAGTGAGGGGAGGAGGTTGCTGTACGATCGTATAATAGGCAAGGGGGCGTTAGATGCTCCCCCGTTGGGGGAGCTGTCGCGGAGCGACTGAGGGGGCTAACTCGGCCTGTGCCGCGCTGCCCCCTCCGGCCCTCTGGGCCACCTCCCCCGAAAGGGGAGGATCTTCGTCAGCCTAAGCGACCTCCGCCTTCCCCCGCGCCGTCAGCCAGTACATCACCGGCGTCGCCACCCGGCTCAGCAGGGTGCTGGTGATCAGCCCGCCGATGATGGCGATGGCCAGCGGCGAGTAGAGGCCCGAGCGCTCGACGGCCAACGGCAACAGGCCGCCGATCGCGGTGACGGAGGTCAGCAGCACCGGCAGGAACCGCACCTCGCCGGCCTTCTCGATGGCGTCGTGCAGGTTCATGCCTTCGCGGCGCAACTGCTCGGTGAAGTCCACCAGCAGGATCGAGTTCTTGATCTCGATGCCGATCAGCGCGATCACCCCGATCGTCGCCGTGAACGACAGCGAGTAGCCGGTCAGGGCCAGAGCCAGCACGGCGCCGAACACCCCGAACGGGATGATGCCGGCGACGACCAGGGCGGTCTTGAACTTCTGGAACTCCAGCACCAGCACCGCCAGGATCCCGAACACCGCCACCAGCACCGCCGCGCCCAGCCCCGCGAAGCTCTCCGACGCCGCCTCGGCCTCGCCGCCCAGCGACAGGCGATAGCCGGGAGGTAGCGGCAGCTCCTTGTCCAGCCGCGCCACCAGGTCCCGGGTCACGCCCGAGGCCAGGAAGCCCGTCGTGACATAGGCGCTGATCGTCACCGTCCGCTCGCGGTCGAAGCGATCGATGCGCGAGGGGCTGGACTTCAGCCTGGGTGTGGCGATGGCGTCGAGCGGCGCGGCCAGGCCGTCGGCGGTCGGGACATAGACGCCCTTGAGGGCCGAGAGCGGATTGCGCGCCGCCCCGTCGACCTGGGCCGTCGGCAGCCGCACCTTGACCGCGTAGTCGTCGCCGTCCGGGTCGCGGAAGCGGGCGGTCTCCTCGCCCGACAGCGCCAGGCGGGCGATGCGGCGAGGCGCTCCCGCAGGAACACCCAGAGCGGCGGCCTTGGCCTCGTCGACGCCGAGGTCGAGATCGGTGCGGTCCAGGCGGATCGGATTGGTGACGTCGCGCGTGCCGGGCGTGGCCTTGAGGATCGCCTCTGCCCGGGCGGCCAGGGCCTTGAGGACCTCGAGGTTCTGGCCGGTCAGACGGACGGCGACGGGCGCGTCGATCGGCGGGCCGTTCTCGAAGGTGACGACGCTGATCCGCGCGCCGGGGAACCTGGCGAAGTCGCGCCGCAGCCCGTCCAGCACCGCATCGCTCTTGCCCGGCTCCCAGCGTTTCAGGCTGACGAACACCTCGGCGAAGGTCGTGGAGCTCTCACGTTGCGAGCGGTTGTAGAAGATCTGCGGATTGCCGCGGCCCAGATTGGCGGCTTCCCAGACCACGTCCGGCTCGGCCTTCACCCTTTGCTCGACATAGCGCAGCGCCCGGTCGGTGCGGGCCAGGGACGAACCGTCGGGGGTCTCGATGCGGATCAGGAACTGCGGGGTCTCGGCCTGCGGGAACAGGCTCGAGCCGATCAGCTTCACCAGCGGGAGGGTGGTCAGGCAGATGGCCAGCAGGATCGCCAGGGTCAGCCACGGCCGCGCCAGGGCCCGGTGCAGCACCGGCCGGTAGAAGCGGTGGATACCGTCATTGACCGCCCGCAGCAGGGCGTTGCCCTCGGGGTCGGAATGCTTGTCCAGCAGACGGCTGGCCAGGAACGGGATGATGGTCATCGAGACCAGCAGCGAGGCCGCGATGGTGCACAGCACCGTCACCGGCAGCGACTTGATGTAGGCGCCCGAGCCGGCCGGCAGGGCCATCAGCGGCAGGAAGGCCAGCATCAGGGTCGCGGTGCAGCCCAGCACGGCCAGGCTGATCTGGCGCGTGCCGTTGATCGCCGCCTCGACCCTGTCCTCCCCCTCACGCACGCGGCGGGCGATGTTCTCGGTGATGACGATGCTGTCGTCGACCAGCAGGCCCAGGGCCAGCACGAAGCCGGCGATCGACAGCTGGTTCAGGGTGAAGCCGAACGCCTGCAGCATGGTCAGGCCGATCAGCAGGCTGAGCGGGATCGAGACCATCACCACGAAACCGGCGCGCGTCCCCAGCGGCAGCAGGGTGATCAAGACGAGGGCCAGGGCGATGCCGAAGTCGCGAACCAGGTTGTTCAGCCGGTGCTTGACGTTCTGCGCCTGGACGAAGCCGCGCTCCAGCTTCACCCCGGCCGGCAGGGTCTTCTCATAGTCGTCCAGCACCTTCTGGACGCCCTGGGTGATCTTGGCGACGTCCTGGCCGTCCTTCTGGTTGACGGTGACGAACACGGCGCGCTTGCCGTTGAAGCGCGTCAGGTGCGTGGGCTCGGCCTGGGCCCAGGCCACGGTGGCGACGTCGCGGACGCGGGTGACCTGGCCGCCGATCGAGCGGACGGGCGTGTCGGCGATAGTCTCCAGCGATCGGAAGGCCCCGCCGGACTTGACGTTGAAGCGCCGCTCTCCGGCTTGGACAGCGCCGATCGGGGCCTCGGCGCCGGCTTGGCGCAGGGCGTCGGCGACGGCCGTGGCGGGCAGCTTCAAGGCCGACAGGCGGGCCAGGTCCAGGGTGATCTGCACCTCGGAGGCCGGCGCGCCCCAGTACTTGGCCTCGCGTACGCCGGGCACGCGGTCGAGGCGCTCCCGCAGGCGGTCGGCGGTCTTTTCCAGCCGGCGCATGGGCATGATGTCGGAGGTCAGGGCGACTTGGACGATCGCCACCTCGGTGGTGCGCACGCGCTCCAGTTCGAGCCGCGCCAGGCCGGCGGGCAGGTTGCCGCGAATGGCGTTCACCTCGCGGACGACCTGATCGTACTTGCGCTCGGGATCAACGTCCCAGGTGAAGTGGACGCGGATCACCGCCGCGCCGTCCAAGGCGGTCGACTCGACCTTGTCGATATTGTCGAGGCCGTCGACGGCGTCCTCGATCGGGTCGACGACCAGCTGTTCCATCTCAGAGGGCTCGGCCCCCGGCAGGACGGCGTGGATCACCACGATCGGCACCGGGAAGTGCGGATCTTCCGAGCGCGGCACGCCGGTGAAGGCGTTGATCCCCAGCATGATCAGCAGGCCGAAGGCGACGAGGGTGAACTGCCAGCGGCGGACGGCGAAGGTCGCGAGATCGAACTTCACGGCCTAGCGACCCTTGGAGGCGTCGAGGCGGGTGGGATCGATGACCCGCACGGCCTCGCCGTCGGCGACGAAGCCGGCCCCGGCCGTGATCACCTGGGCGCCGTCGGGCAGGCCCGAGACCAGGGCGTCGTCGCCATCGAAACCGCCGAAGCCCACGGCCGTCCGCTTGGCCCTGCCGCCGTCGAACCGGAAGACGAAGGCGCGCTGGCCATTGGCTTCCAGCACCGCCTCGGCGGGGATGCGGGCATAGGCGGTGGTTCCGCCTTGTGAGGCCCGAACCTGAAGGCTGGCATGGGCGACCTGGCCGCTGCGCAGGGCGGCGGGCGGACTGGCGAGCTCGATCTCGACGGCGATGGCGCCGGTGCGGGTGTCGGCGGCCTCGCCGACGCGGGTGACCTGGCCGGACAGGGCCTGGCCTCCGAGATCCTCGACTGTGATCTGGGCGGCGTCGCCGACACGAACCTTCGACGCCTCGCGCGCGGCCAGCGGCAGACGCAGGACCAGCGGACTGGAAAGGTCGGCCACGCGGGCCACCACCTGGCCGGCCCCCACGACCTCGCCGGCCTGGGCGCGGCGCTCCAGCACCACGCCCGAGACCGGCGAGACCAGGCTGGCCCAGCGGCGGTCGAAGCGGGCGGCGTCATAGGCGGCCTGGGCGGCCTTCATCGCGCTCTGGCGATCGTCGATGCGTTGGCGGCTGACATAGCCCTTGTCGAACAGGGTCTTGTCGCGCTCGACGTCGCGGCGGGCGCGCTCAAGGTCGGCGGCGGTTTGCTGTTGGCGGGCGTCGACCCCGGCCGGATCGATCGAGGCGATGGCCTGGCCCGCGCGGATGCTGTCGCCGGCCTCGACCCGCATGGAGGTCAGGACGCCGGGAATCCGGAACGACAACGCCATCTCGCGGCGGCGCTCCAGCGTCCCGGCGCCGGTCACTGATCCGGACGCGCCGGGGGCGGCGACGCGCGCGGCCTCGACCGGAGTCGGCGGGACCGGCTCATCGGCCTTGGGCTTTCCGCCACAGGCGCTCAAGCTCGCCGCCAGGAGCAACACCGCCAGGGGAGGGAGCGGGGTTCGCCACATACGCTGTTCCAAATCAATCAGTGATAAGTTATCACTGATTGATAATGCTGCCTTGTCAAGCAGGCAAGGCGGCGCCAAGGACGTTTCGATGAAGTCTCCCGCCATCCGGCCGCCCAAGACCCGCTCGCCGCGCAAGCCCAAGGGGCAGGGGGCCGAGCGTCGCGAGGAAATCCTCGACGCCGCCCTGACCCTGTTCAGCCAGAAGGGCGTCCACGCGGTCTCGACCCGCCAGATCGCCGAGATCGCCGGCATCTCGCAGCCGGCCCTCTACGCCTATTTCACCACCAAGGACGACATCGCCGCCGAGCTGTGCGTGCGGGCCTTCGCGATCCTGGGCCAGCGGATGGCGGCCGCGCGTGTCGGCTACACTCCGACGCCGGAGAACTTCGAGCGCTGCCTGCGGGTCTATATCGACTTCGGCCTCGACCATCCCGACGCCTACCGCGTGGCCTTCATGCTGGAGAAGAGCATCGACGGCTCGTTCCTGGAGAAGACCGGCCACAAGCCGATGATCGCCGGCAAGGAGGTCTTCGCGGTGTTCGTCGAGATGGTCGGCGAGCTGCACGCCCAGGGGACGACGGTCGAGGGCGACGTCATGGCCGCGACCCAGTCGCTGTGGGCCGGGCTGCACGGCCTGGTCTCGCTGCTGATCGCCCGGCCGGAGTTCCCGTGGATCGATCGCGAGCGCCTGATCGCCACCCATGTGGCCATGCTCCGCCGGGGCGCGTTGAAATAGGGGCCACGGTCCTCTAGATGAGCGCCTCGATTTCCCGGGAAGGACTCCCCATGGCCAAGCTCCTGCCGCTCCAATCGTTCAGCCTGCAGGAGACCGAGGACGGCTACCGCCTGCTGGTCTCGGCCATCGGCGGCGAGTCGCTCTACGTCTCGATCACCGCCGACCAGATGGACGACATCATCGACAGCCTCGAGAACGCCATGGGCGGCGAGGGTGAAGACGACGCCGGTGAGGACGACGACGCGGAGTTCTAGGCCGGGATGAGCGCGGTCAGCTGCCTTAGCCCCCGCGCCAACGTCCCCCGCTTTCCCGCCGCGCCCAGCGATATCCGCAGGCCCTCTCCGACCGCGCCCGGCGCCCGGAACGCCTCGGCGCCGACCAGCGCCAGGCCCCGCTCCCGCGCCGCCGCGCCGACCACGGCGCCCGGCAGCCAGACGTGCAGGCTCTCCGCTCCGCCCACCGCCGCCGGCAACAGCTCCGCCGCCAAGGTCCGGCGCGCCACGGCTTCCTCTCGCACGCCCGCCAGAACCTTCGCGGCGACGCCGTCTCGGATCCAGCTCGTGACCACGGCCGCCATCAGCGGCGCCGGCATCTGGGCGATGGCGTGCAGGGTCGCCGCCAAGCCGTCCGCGCGTCCCGGCGGCGCGATGACATAGGCCAGGCGCAGGCCGGGCGAGAGCGCCTTGGCGGTGGTGGCGATATGGAACACCCCCTCCGGCCACAGGCTGGCCAGGGCGGGCAGGGGCGAGGCCGGCAGCAGGCCGTAGGCGTCGTCCTCGACGATGGTGACCTCGGCCGCGCGGGCGACGCCGACGATCGCCTCGCGCCGCGCGAGGCCCATCGTCGCCGCCGTCGGGTTCTGGAAAGTCGGGGTGCAGCACAGCAGGCGCGGGCGATGCTCGGCGATCAGCCGCCCCAGGGCCTCAGGCTCCAGCCCCTGATCGTCCAGTGGACAGGCGATGACCTTGAGGCCCCGTCGCGCGGCTGTCGCCAACAGGCCGGGATAGGCGAAGGTCTCGGCCAGGATCGTGTCACCGGGCGCGGCCAAGTGGTCCAGCAGGGCCGACAGCGCCGTCTGGGCCCCGCTGGCCACGATCATCCTCTCCGGCCCGATCTCGCCCAGCACGGGGGCAAGCCAGGCCGCGCCCGCCGTCCGCTGGGCCAGGGAGCCGGCCCCGGGATGGTAGGCCATCAGAGTCGCCGGATCGGTGCGCGCCAGGATCGCGCCCGTGGTCTCGCGCAGCAGGGCGGCCAGGTTCAGCCCCGCCGGCGGGGGCGGCAGGTTCATCGACAGGTCGACGAGGCCCGCTTCGTCCTCGTTCATCCGTGAGCGGATGAAGGTGCCGCGACCCGTCGCGCCCTCGATCAGGCCGCGCTCGCGGGCCAGGGCGTAGGCGCGGGTGACGGTGGTGAAATCCACGCCCACCAGGCGCGCTACCTCCCGCTGGGCCGGGATCTGGTCGCCGGCCTGCAGTTCGCCCTCGGCGACCGCGGCCTCCAGGGCCTGGGCGATCCGGCGGTAGGCGGGGCCCTCCAGGGCCTCCAGGCGTTTCAGCCAGGTGGCCGCCGGATTCGGTGATCCCTTAGTTGCGGGCATCGAGCGATATCCATACATTATCGACACAATGTATGGATCAATCCTGCGATTGTAGGAAGGGGTCTTCGATGACCGACCAACAGACCTACGACTCCCCGACGCCCATCGAGGCGGGCCTGAAGTGCTGTTGCCCGCGATGCGGCGAGGGCAAGCTCTTCCGGGGCTTTCTGACCTTGGCGCCGTCTTGCGATCGCTGCGGCCTGGACTTCGGTTTCGCCGACCCGGCCGACGGCCCGGCGTTCTTCGTGATGAGCGGGATCGGCATCCTGATCACGGCGGTGTTCGCCTGGGTGGAGGTCGCCTTTCACCCGCCGATCTGGGTGCATTTCGTGACCGTCTTCCCGGCTCTGATCCTCGGCTGCCTGGCGACGCTGCGGCCCGTGAAGAGCTGGCTGGTCGCCGCGCAGTACATCAACAAGGCCGAGGAAGGCCGCTTCGAGAGCCTGGGGCGGCACGATTACGACTCTAGGCGGCTGTAGGGGCGCTGCAGGCCCTACAGTTCGTCAAATCCCGCCTTCCTAGGCCTTGTGCCTAGGACCCATTGTTCCGTGTTCCTGAGTCTAGGGGGGCGCGCTCCAGATGGTCCGCGCCCCATTCCACCTCACGACCAAGCCGCGCCCTGGGCCCTAGGCACAAGGCCTAGGGAGGCAGGGTTTGGTTTGGGCGCAAGCGAACCCTAAACCCCCAGGCTTGCCGCCACCTGGCGCGTCGCCGCGTTCAGGCGGTTCCAGACATTGATCGCCGAGATCGTCAGCAGCAGCCCGGCCAGGGCCTTCTCATCATAGTGACGAGCGGCCTCGTTCCAGACGTCGTCCGGCACCGGGTCGGCCTTGTCAGCCACGCGGGTCACGGCCTCGGCGAGCGCCAGGGCGGCGCGCTCGGCGTCGGTGAAGTAGGGCGTGTCGCGCCAGCCGGCGACGGTGGCCAGTCGCTCGGGACTCTCGCCGGCCTTCGCGGCGGCGCGGGCGTGCATCTCCAGGCAGACGCCACAGCCATTAATCTGGCTGACGCGCAGGTGCAGCAGCTCGTGCAGGGTCTCTGGCACGCCCTCGACATGGGCGGACTTGCTCAGGGCGATCAGCGCCTTCATGGCGTCGGGGATCAGGAAGGCGGGCTGGGTCATGCGGGCTTGCATGGGAGGCTCCTTGAGGTTTGTTTCGTCTCGACGCCCGTCGCCGGTCACATCCGGCGGTTTGCGTTCGTCGAAGGTGTGACGAAGCCCGACGGAGCGATGTGACCGATGTCCGAGAATAATTTTCTGGCCGACCGTTTCGAGGCCGACCGGGGCCGGCTGCGCGGGGTGGCCTATCGCATGCTGGGCTCGTTGCCCGAGGCGGAGGACGCGGTGCAGGAGGCCTGGCTGCGGCTGTCGCGGGCCGACACCAGCGGCGTCGACAACCTCTCGGCCTGGCTGACCACCGTAACCTCGCGCGTGTGCCTGGATATGCTGCGGGCCAAGAAGTCGCGCCGCGAGGACGCCCTGCTGGAGGGCGGTCCCGAACCTTCGGTCAGCGGCGAGGACGCCATCGAGCGCGAGACCATCCTGGCCGACTCCGTGGGCCTGGCCCTGCTGGTCGTGCTGCAGGCCCTGAGCCCGGCCGAGCGGATCGCCTTCGTGCTGCACGACCTCTTCGACATGCCGTTCGAGCAGATCGCCCCGATCGTCGAGCGCACGCCCGACGCCGCCCGCCAGCTGGCCAGCCGGGCCCGCCGCCGGGTGCGCGGTGGCGAGGCGCCGCTGGACGCGGCCCAGAGCGCCCAGAAGAGCGTGGTCGACGCCTTCCTGACCGCCTCGCGCACGGGGGACCTGGCGGGGCTGATGGCGATCCTGGACCCGAACGTCGTCTTCCACGCCGACGCCGTCGCCGGGCGCGGCCAAGCCAAGGACCTGGTCGGCAACGAAGCGGTGGCGGCCTACTACGACGGTCTCGCCAAGGCCGCCCGCAGCGCGCTCATCGACGGGGTCATCGGCGCGGTGGTGGCACCGCTGGGCAAGCTGATGCTGGTGATCGACATCAAGGTCGAGAACGGCCGGATCGTGGCGATCTCGGCCGTCGGCGATCCCGAGCGGGTGGCGAAGATGGAGCTGGCGGCGGTCTAGCCTACTTCAGCAGCGTCTGGCCGCGACGCGTCAGCTCGTCCTTGATCTTGCCCGCCGCCATGCCCAGCAGGCCGGGCAGGCTGAGGTCGAGCCGGGCATGATCCTCCAGCACCTGGACGACGCCGGTGATGGTCGAGCCCATGGCCACGGCCGAGAAGTTCAGCACGTCGCCGGCCCAGCTCTGCGAGAAACGGCTGGCGTCGCCCCCGGGGATCTGGCCGGCCATCTGCGACAGGCCGCCTTCAAGGCGACGCTTGGCCTCGGCCGCGCCCAGCTGGTGGGGGATGTTGATGCTGACGGTCTTGGCCATGGGCGATCCTTCGAGAAGCTCACCGGCGAAACGCGGCCGGGGGTCATGCGGTTCTATACGTCCGATTCTGGCGCATGGCACGGCCAAGGTCGCTTTCATCAGATGAGCCTCCTTCACCCAAGGGCCCGACATGACCGATCTCGCCATGACCCAGCCGTTCGCCGCGCCGCGCCGTTCCACCGCTCGCCGCTTCGTGCGTCCCGGCCGTCCGGGCGGGGTGTTGGGCGCGATCCACTATGCCGGCGTGCTGCTGGTCTGGCTGGCCCTGTTCGTCGTCGACCGTCCCCTGGCCCTGAAGGTGATGGCCGAGCGCCGCGCCGACTCGCCCATTCCCCGCCACTGGGGCTGGTAGTCGGGGGCTAGTCGGATTTCGCGAAACGCGGCATGCCTTGGCCATGTCGATCGCCGTCTCCGCCCGCTGGGTCTCGCATCCGCTGAAGGCCCCGTTCCGCATCTCGCGCGGGGTCAAGACCGCTGCCGATGTGGTCGAGGTGATCGCAGGGGCTGACGGCCATGTCGGTCGCGGCGAGAGCGTCCCCTATGGCCGCTATGGTGAGACGGTCGACAGCGTGCTGGCGCAGCTGGCGCCGGTCCTGACCGCTCCCGACCCGGAGGTGGCTTGTCGAGCCCTGCCGCCCGGCGCGGCGCGCAACGCGCTCGATCTGGCGCTCTGGGACCTGCGCGCCAAGCGTACGGGCGTCGGTGTCGCAGAGGCCACGGGCTTGCCTGTTCCCCCCGCCCTGGTCACCGCCGTCACGGTCAGCCTGGACACGCCTGAAGCCATGGCGCTGGCCGCCGGCGCTGTCGCGGACGCGCCGCTGATCAAGATCAAGCTCTCGGCCGAGGACCCGGCGGGCCGCCTGCGCGCGGTGGCGGCCGCCGCGCCGAATTCCCGCTTCATCGTCGACCCCAACGAGGGTTGGACCTTCGCGATCCTCAAGGACCTCAAGCCCCTGCTGGCTGACCTGCCCATCGCCCTGGTGGAACAGCCGTTGCCGGCCGACGCCGATGATGAACTGGAGGGCTGGGATCCGCCGTTCACGGTCTGCGCCGATGAGTCCGTCCATGTCGGCGGCGACCTCGCGGCGCTGCGCGGCCGCTACCAGGCGGTGAACCTCAAGCTCGACAAGACCGGCGGCCTGACCGAGGCCGTGGCCATGCTGCGCGGGGCCAAGGCGCTGGGCTTCCACGTCATGACCGGCTGCATGGTCGCTTCGTCGCTGGGCGTCGCCCCGGCCTTGCATCTGGCGGGGGCGTGCGACTTCGCCGATCTGGATGGGCCGTGGTGGCTGGCGGTGGATCATCCGGGCGGCCTGCGCGTCGAGCGCGGCCGGATCACGCCGCCGAAGCCGGGGTTCTGGGGGGATGCGCGAGAGGACGAGGGGCTGTGGCTCTAATCCTCCCCCCAGCGGGGGAGGTGGTCGCGAAGCGACCGGTGGGGGAATGGGCAGGGCAGCAGGACTTCCCCCTCCGTCGCCTGCGGCGACACCTCCCCCGCTAGGTGGAGGATTTCAGGTCCCAGGGACCGCCGTATTCCCCACATCGACCTCCCCGCCGCACGCCCCGCACCGCACGACCGGCTCCAATCGCGCTCCGCAGCTGTGTGTCAGGATTTCCGGACTTCCCTCGCTTCCCGCCAACCAGCGATCGCCCCATGCCATCAGCGCCGCGATCAGCGGGAAGATGTCCCGGCCCTCCTTGGTGAGCCGATACTCCCAGCGTTCCGGCCGCTCCTGGTAGCGCACCCGCTCCAGCATGCCGCGTTCGACCAGCCGGGTGAGCCGATCGGTCAGGATGTTGCTGGCCACCTTCAGCTCGGCCTGGAAATCCTTGAAGCGTCGCAGGCCGTAGAAGGCCGCGGCGACGATGTGGGCGGTCCAGCGGTCGCCCAGCACCTCGATCGAGCGCTCCAGCATCGGATGCAGGCTTTCGCCGCCGACATCGTCATGGCTGGCGCGGCGTGAGTGGCGAGCGCGGGGGGCGGGTTCCAGGCCAGCGCCGGGACCCGGCGTCAGGACGATATCGCGCACCTTCACCGCCTCGCCACAGGCCTTGCAGGCCAGGACCGGCTTCAGCGGCTGGCCGCAGGGTTCGTGGACGATGCCGTGCGAGGGACAGTCCGGATCGAAGCGCCAGCGCATCTCCCAGCCCAGCAGCATCAGCGCCGAGTCATAGAGGTCGCGGCCCATCGGCGTCAGCCGGTACTCATGGCGTGGCGGGCGGTCCTGATAGAGCCGGCGCTCCAATATGCCGCCGGCCTCCAGGCGCTTGAGGCGATCGGTCAGCAGCGAGCGGGCGACGCCGGTCATCGCCACGAAGCCGTCGAAGCGCTTCACGCCCATGAAGGCGGCGTAGAGGGTCAGCAGGGTCCAGCGGTCGCCGATCAGGTTCAGCGCGCGGGCGGCTGAACTGCGGCGGACCAGCGCCGCCTTTGTCTCGGAAGGGGCCTTCTGCGGGACCATGCGGCTTGGTGGGGCGCTTCGCCTGAAAGTGTCAACGCCGTGGACTCGACGAACGTCGCTTGTATAATCGAACTAACTAGAACTTACACGCCCGTCGGGGAGGTCGCGCATGGTCTATGTGCTGGGCGGTTGGCAGAGCGATTTCGCCGCCAACTGGAGCCGCGAGGGCCGGGACTTGGCCGACGCTTTCGCTCAGGCCGTGGGCGAGGGGCTGGCCGCCGTCGACCTGGATCCCGAGGATGTCGAGACCGGCCATGTCGGCAACTTCGCCGCCGAGCTGTTCGCGGGCCAGGGCCTGCTGGGCGGCATGTTCGGTCTGGTCCACCCCGCCTTCGACGGCCTGCCGACCGCGCGCCATGAAGCCGCCTGCGCCTCGGGCAGCGTCGCCATCCTCGCCGCCACCGCCGAGATCGAGGCCGGGCGCTACGACCTGGCCTGCGTCGTCGGCATCGAGCAGATGCGCAATGTCCCCGGCCAGAAGGCCGCCGAGAACCTGGGCAGCGCCGCCTGGGCCGGTCACGAATTCCAGGACGCCCGCTTCCTGTGGCCGCGCGCCTTTTCGGACCTCGCCGACGAGTACGACCGGCGCTACGGGCTGAACTACGAGCATCTGATGGGCATAGCCGAGGTCAATTTCGCCAACGGCAAGCGCAATCCCAACGCCCAGACGCGCGGCTGGAACTTCGGCCCCGAGGCCTTCACGGCCGACGAGGTCGCCAATCCGGTGGTCGAGGGCCGCACGCGCAAGCAGGACTGCGGCCAGGTCACTGATGGGACCGCCGTGGTGTTCCTGGCGTCCGAGAAGCGGGCGCGGGCCTATGCCGACAAGCGCGGGATCGCGCTGGAGACCATTCCGCGTATCAAGGGCTGGGGCCATCGGTCGGCGCCGATCAGCTACGCCCGCAAGGTCGAGGCCAGCCGCGACGCCGACTACGTCTTCCCGCAGGTGCGCCGCGCCATTCTGGACGCCCGGGCGCGGGCCGGGATCGCGCCGGACGTCTCCGGCATAGACGCGGTCGAGACCCACGACTGCTTCACCGCCACCGAATACATGGCCATCGACCACCTGGGCCTGACCGCGCCCGGCGAAAGCTGGAAGGCGGTCGAGAACGGCGACATCGCCATCGGCGGCAAGCTGCCGATCAACCCGTCCGGCGGGCTGATCGGGGCGGGGCATCCCGTCGGGGCCACCGGCGCGCGGATGCTGCTGGACGCCTGGAAACAGACCTCGGGGAAGGCCGGGGACTATCAGGTCGAGGGGGCGAAGACGGTGCAGACGCTGAACATCGGCGGATCGACCACGACCACGGTGAGTTTCGTCGTGGGGACGTAGGTCTCAATCCTCCCCCGCTGGGGGAGGCGGCCCGAAGGGCCGGAGGGGGAAGTGGCAAGGCTTCAAGAACTTCCCCCTCCGTCGCCTGTGGCGACACCTCCCCCGCTGGGGGGAGGATTTTCATCAATTCCCGCGACCCACGTTCAAGGCCCCACATGCCGCCCATCCTCACCGTCCTCGCCGTCAACGCCGCCGTCTCGGCCATCGCCTTCCTGGCGCTGTGGGCCGTCAGCCTGCGGATCAAGGACGTCAGCTTCATCGACGCCTGGTGGGGACCCAGCATGGCGCTGCTGGCCTGGAGCACCTTCCTCCAGGCGCCGCCGACCCCGCACGGCCTGCTGCTGACCGGCCTCTGCACCCTGTGGGCGGCGCGGCTGGGCGGGTATCTGTTCTGGCGCTGGCGCAGGCACGGGGCCGATCGGCGCTATGTCTCGATGATCGCCCATGCCGAGAAGCATCGTGGCTGGAGCTTCGCCAAGACGGCGCTGCTACTGGTGTTTTCGCTGCAATACGCCCTGGGCTTCCTGGTCGCCCTGCCGGTGCAACTGGGCCAGTCGGCCGGACCGCTCGGCGCCCTGGCCTGGGCGGGCGCGGGCCTCGCCGGCGTCGGCATCCTGTTCGAGACGATCGGCGACGCGCAACTGACCCGCTTCAAGGCTGATCCGAGCAACGCCGGCAAGGTCATGGACCGGGGTCTGTGGCGCTATACCCGCCACCCGAACTATTTCGGCGACGCCTGCGTCTGGTGGGGCCTCTACCTGATCGCGGCCGAGACCGGCCTGGGCGCCTGGAGCTTGCCGGCGCCGGTGCTGATCACCGTCCTGCTGACCAAGTGGAGCGGCGTGCCGACCACCGAGGGCCGGATGCGGAAAAGCAAGCCGGGCTATGCCGACTATGTGGCGCGAACGAGCGGGTTCGTGCCGTGGTTTCCGAAGAAGGCCGAACAGTCGCAATAGAGAGTGTCATCCCGGAAGCCTCGTAGAGGCTATCCGGGACCCAGGGCGGCGCGCACGGTGTTTCACCCTGGGTCTGGGCTCTGCGTTTCGCTACGGCCGGGATGACACGGATGGAGCGGAGATGGCTTACTTCTCCAGCTTCTCGATCAGCGCCATCGCCGCCGACGGATTGCGCACCTTCGCGCCGGCGATGAAGTAGGCGAACACGTCGCCGCGCTCGGCCCATTTCCAGGTCTGGGCGGCGATCCCGTCCAGTTCTTCCGAGGTCATGCCGGTCGGCTCGTCGGGCTTGCTGGACATCAGCCGGGCATAGGTGAAGTCGGCTGTCGGCTGGTCGATGCAGGGCCAGGTGGGCTCCTCGTCATCGACGGCATAGACGATGGCCGCGCCGTACTTGGCGGCCAGGTCGTAGAACTCCTGGCACGCGAAGGTCGGGCTGCGGACTTCTAGCGCGTGGCGCAGCGGCAGGCCCTTCAGCTCCTTTGGCAGCAATTTAAGGAAACCCTCGAAATCAGCCGCGTCGAACTTCTTGGTCGCCATGAACTGCCAGTTGATGGGACCAAGCTTGGGGCCCAGCTCTTCCATGCCCTGGGACAGGAATTTCTGGAGCGAGTCGTTGTTCTCGGAGAGCACCTTGCGGTTGGTGCAGAAACGGCTGGCCTTGACCGCGAACACGAAGTCGTCCGGCGTCTCGTCGCGCCACTTCTGCCAGCTGTTGGGCTTGAAGGTCGAGTAGTAGGTGCCGTTGATCTCGATGCTGGTCAGCTTGGACGAGGCGTATTTCAGCTCGTCCTTCTGCTTGAGATCATCGGGATAGAAGGGACCGCCACGCCAGGGTTCGAACGTCCAGCCGCCGATGCCCGTCCGGATCACGCCCTTGCCCATGTTTGTTCCCTTCCTGTTCACGGCGAACCTAGGGGAACTTCGCGGCGTCGTCGAGAGGGTTCAGGCGACGATCGATTGGCCAAAGGTGAGCCAGAAGCGGTTGCAGTCCCGGATGATGAACTCGCGCATGCCGTACTCGGTGTCGTGCGGCGCCTGGAAGACGTCGACCTTGTCCTTCAGCGTCTCGAACAGGGCGTCGAGGCCCTCGTCGAGGGTCAGGTAGAGGTCGACCTCGCGGCGGTGGGCGTCGGAAGCGCGCCCGCCGGCGTTGAACATCACGGTGCTGTCGCCCAGGCCCAGCCGCGCCCAGTCCCAGACCTCGTCGCACTTGTGGAAGCCGATCAGGGTGAAGCCGAGGTCGCGATACCAGTCGGCCGTCGTCCGCACGTCGGGCACGTGGATCATCGGGGTGATGGAGCCGGGCATGGGCGTCTCTCCCTGTTGAGAGGGAGGTTAGCGCGAGGATCGGTAGCGGTCGATCTCGGCTTGGTCGTGCGAGCACTTGCGGATCTGCTTGATCCACGCGCCGCCCCCGTCAAGGCAGGAGTCGACGGTGAACCAGTCACGGACGGTAGGAACGATGGCCACGGTCGCCGCGATGGCGAAGGCGACCGCGAACCAGATCACGCGCGGCCGCTTCACCTCAGCACTCCACCCGGTTGACCGAGAGGCCCACCGCCAGGCCGCCCATCGAGGTCTCCTTGTAGATCTCGTTCATGTCCTCGCCGGTGCGCTTCATCGTGGCGATGACCTTGTCGAGGGACACGCTGTGCTGGCCGTCGCCCAGCAATGCCAGGCGCGCGGCGTCGATGGCCTTGATGGCCCCCATGGCGTTGCGTTCGATGCAGGGGATCTGCACCAGCCCGCCGATCGGATCGCAGGTGAGGCCCAGATTGTGCTCCATGCCGATCTCGGCGGCATTCTCGATCTGGGCGTTGGTCCCCCCCAGCGCCGCCGCGAGACCGGCGGCGGCCATCGAGCAGGCCACGCCCACCTCGCCCTGGCAGCCGACTTCCGCGCCGGAGATCGAGGCGTTGCGCTTGTAGAGCGCGCCGATGGCGGCGGCGGTCAGCAGGAAGACGCGGATCTGCGCGGGCGTCCCCTTGTGGAAGCGCACGAAGAACCGCAGCACGGCCGGGACCAGGCCCGCCGCGCCGTTGGTCGGGGCGGTGACGACGCGACCACCGGCGGCGTTCTCCTCGTTGACCGCCATGGCCCACAGGTTGACGAAGTCCATGGCCGCCAGCGGGTCGCTCATCTGGCGCTCCATCCGGCCCAGGATGGTCTGATGGATCTGGCGGGCGCGGCGCTTGACGGCCAGACCGCCGGGCAGGACGCCGTCCTGGCGCATGCCCCGATCGATGCAGGCCTCCATGGCTTCGAAGATGCGGTCGAGGCCGGCGTTCATCTCCCCTTCGGTCATTCGCGCCAGCTCGTTGGCGGCCATGATCTCGGCGATGGTCAGGCCCGCCGTTTCGGCGCGCCGCAGCAGATCGTCGCCGCTCTCGAACGGGAAGGGGATGGCGGGGCCGTCCTCGGGCGGAGCGTTGCTGCCCATCTCTCGCTCGTCGCGGACGAAGCCGCCGCCGATCGAGAAATAGGTGCGTTCAGCAAGGGTCTCGCCGGCCTTGTCGAAGGCGGTGAAGGTCAGGCCGTTAGGATGCTGCGGCAGGCGCTCGTGGCCCAGCCAGACGATGTCGCGGGCCTCGTCGAAGACGATCGGGTGGTCGCCGCCCAGGCTTAGCGACTGGGTGGCCTGGGTCTCCAGCAGGGCCGCCTCGCCGGCGTCGGGATCCAGGTCGGCGGGCACGAAGCCCATCAGGCCCAGGATCACGGCGCGGTCGGTGGCGTGGCCCCGGCCGGTCAGGGCCAGAGAGGCGTAGAGCTTGGTCTCGACCCGGGCGACGGCGGCCAGCGTGCCGGCCTCGCGCAGCCGCCGGATGAACAGCCCCGCGGCCGTCATCGGCCCCATGGTGTGGCTGCTCGACGGGCCGACGCCGAGTTTGAAGAGGTCGAAGACGGAGGCGGTCATGCACAAACTCCCGCTCATCCCCGCGAAAGCGGGGACCCAAGCGGCGATCCAGAATGGGTCCCCGCTTTCGCGGGGATGAGCGATGGTTGTTACTTCCGCTGCGCGGCGGTCTTGTCGCGCAGGGCCTTGAACTCCGAGCCCGCCTGCCACTTCGGCCAGACGCGCGAATTGGCGAGGTCGGCGCCGATCTCGTAGACGAGGCCCAGGTCCATGGCCTGGCCGCTGAGATCCCAGTCCGCCGACCATTCGTCGGCCGGCTGGTGGTAGCGCTTGTCGGTATAGTCGGCCTCGGCCTTCTCGCCGGCTTCCTTGCCGCCCTTGTAGAGGTCGTTGCCCGAGCCGATCGAGATCGCCGGCACGCCGCGCTTGGCGAAGGGGAAGTGGTCCGAGCGGTAGAAGTGACCGGCCTGCGGAGCCGGATCGGGCGTGAAGTAGCGGCCGTGCAGCTTGGCCTTGGCGACCAGCATGTCCTGCAGGTCGACCTTGCCGTCGCCCGAGGTGCCGATGTCCTTGGCCGGACCGGCGGCCGACAGGGCGTCGATATTGATGTCGCCGACGGTGGTGGCCAGCGGGAACAGCGGGTTGGCGCCGTAGTATTCCGAGCCCAGCAGGCCCTTTTCCTCGGCGGTCACGGCCAGGAACAGGATCGAGCGCTGCGGGGCGGGCTTGGACTTGAACGCGCGGGCCAACTCCAGGATGCCGGCGATGCCGTCGGCGTTGTCGACCGCGCCGTTGTAGATCTTGTCGCCCTTGGCGTCCGGCGCGCCGACGCCCAGGTGGTCCCAGTGGCCGCTGTAGATCACGGTCTCGTTCGGGAACTTGGTCCCGACGATGCGGCCGGCGATGTTCTTGGAGACGATGGTCTCGTGCTTGACCTTGTAGTCGGCCGAGAAGGTCGCGCCGTTCAGCACCACGGGCTTGAAGTCGCGGCTCTGGGCCTGCTTCTTCAGGGCGTCGAAGTCGAGGCCGGCCTTCTTGAACAGCTCGACGGCGACGTCGCGCTGGATCCAGGATTCCAGCGCCGGATGCTGCTTGGCCGGTTCCTTGCGGACGATGTCGAACATCACGTTGGTGTTGGAGTTCTTGACCGTGTTCCAGCCGTACGAGGCCGGGGCCGTCTCGTGGACGATCATCACGCCGGCGGCGCCCAGGCGGGCGGCCTCTTCGTACTTGTAGGTCCAGCGGCCGTAATAGGTCATGGCCTTGCCGCCGAAGTCACCAGAGCCGGTCTCGAAGTCCGGATCGTTGATCAGCACGACCAGGATCTTGCCCTTCACGTCCAGGCCCTTGAAGTCGTCCCAGTTGCGCTCCGGAGCCTTGACGCCGTAGCCGACGAAGACGATGGGCGCGTTCTTGATCGAGACGGCGTCGACATTGGTCATGGCCGCGCGGACGGCGATCTGGTCGCCTTGCGCCAGGGTCATGTGGTCGCCGCCGACCATGACGTGGGCGCTGACCGGGCCCTCGATCTGGAACTTGCCCAGCGGCACGTCCTGGGTCCAGGCGCGCTTGCCGTCCTTTTGGACATCGCCGGCGGGCGAGAGGCCGATGGCCTTCATCTGGCCGACGATATAGGCGACGGCCTTCTTCTCGCCCTCGGTGGCGGGACCGCGGCCCTCGAATTCGTCCGAGGACAGGACCTTGATATGGGCCGACAGCTTGGCGGGGTCGATCTTGGGCGCATCCGCGGCCTGGGCCAGCATGGGCGCGGCGAGAAGGGCGGTAGCGAGCAGCAGGCGTTTCATCTCTGGCCCTCTTTCGGAGCAAATCTTGTCGTTGGCGCGGACCCTAGTGGGGCTTTGCGGGCGTGGCTAGGTGGTCCGTCGGGCTTTCGGCGAACGGTAGCGATACCGCGACGAACTGGAGGTCAGGTCGAGACCCGCCGCCCATCCACCGCCCATCGCTCCAGCCGCTCGCCGTCCCAGACGTGCAGGGCGTCATAGAGGTTGATGGTCGGGTCGCAGTGGCCCGGCTGCAGCCAGACGAGGTCGCCGTTCCGGGGCGCGTCGGCCGGGGTGTCGCGAGACGGGTCGGCGTCGGCGGCGGCCACGGCCTTGTCGAAGCCGAGGGGATCGCGGCCGCCGGCCTTCAGCACGTCGATCAAGGCGGGGTGGGCGATCATGCCGTGCTCGTCGCCCATGGGGCGCCAGAGCGAGCCGGGCGCGGCGCCGGCGATCACGCGCGCCGGCGGGCCGTCCATCGACATGGCCTTGAAGCCGGCGTCGACGGTGACGTGGCTCTTGTGATTGGCCGAGACCACGGTGGCGGCGACGAACAACGATGGCTCGAACGGCCAGTCGCCGCCGCCGGGCGCTCCGCACACGTCGTACTCGACGTCCATCACCGCGTAGGAGCCGGCCTGGAGCTCGGTGAACACGCCCGAGGCCAGGTCGAAAGCGTGGGTGCCGGTGCCGCCGCCGGTGACGACGCCGGGCGGCAAGCCGGCGGCGGTCAGCTCGGCGACCAGGGCCTTGAGGGTGGCGAAGGCGGCCTCGTCGGCGCTCTTGCGCAGGTCCCCGTCGTCGAGATGCTGCAGGTGGCCGAGATAGGCCTGGATCCCGGCGAACCTCAGGCCCGGCGAGGCGTCGGCGGCGCGGGCCAGCTTCAGGGCGTCCTTGGGGTAGGCGCCGGCGCGGTGGGTGCCGAGGTCGAGGTCGACGACCAGGTCCAGCACGGTCCCGGCCGCGACGGCCGCATCCGACAGCCGATCGATCTGGCCCTCGTCATCGGCGACGGCGCCGACCTTGGCGCCGGACGCGGCCAGGGCGGCGAGGCGGGCGGCGCCCCAGGGCGGGGAAGGGGCGGTGACCAGGACGTCGGTGATCCCGCCGGCCACATAGGCCTCGGCCTCGCCGACGGTCTGGCAGCACAGGCCCACCGCGCCGCTTTCGACGATCAGCCGGCCCAGGGTCGAGCACTTGTGGGTCTTGCCGTGGGCGCGCAGCCGGACGCCGGCGGCGTCGCAGAGCGCTTGCATCCTGGCGATGTTGCGGTCGAGCGCGACGCGGTCGACGACGAGGAGGGGCGTTTGGGGGAGGGCGGCGGCGGGCGGCAGGTTCACGTCAGGTCTTCCCCTTACTTTTCTATTCGTCATCCCGGGCGGCGAAGCCGACCCGGGACCCAGTGGCCAAGCGCAGCGCCGCTGCCCCTGGGTCCCGGCTCTCCGCTTCGCTGCGGCCGGGATGACGAGAATTTTGG
The DNA here is from genome assembly GCF_058808375.1 of Caulobacter sp. GW821-FHT11E10. Classification (NCBI taxonomy): domain Bacteria; kingdom Pseudomonadati; phylum Pseudomonadota; class Alphaproteobacteria; order Caulobacterales; family Caulobacteraceae; genus Caulobacter; species Caulobacter sp. GW821-FHT11E10. The sequence continues at coordinate 158,684 of NZ_JBXARP010000010.1, read as the reverse complement.
TAGTCTCAGATCTCGCCCCGCAGCACCTGCGCGAACAATCCCGGATCGACATTGCCTCCTGAGAGGACAATCGCCACCGTTTTTCCCGCTACATCGATCTTGCCGGTCAGGGCCGCGGTCAGCGCCACGCAGCCGCCGGGTTCGACCACCAGCTTCAGGGTCGAAAAGGCGTAGCGCATCGCCTCGGCCACCTCGGCGTCGGTCACGGCCACGATGCCCGAGAGGGTCTTGCTGTTGATCGGCCAGGTCAGTTCGCCGGGGATCGGGGTCAGCAGGGCGTCGCAGATTGAGCGGGCATCCTTGTCGATGGTCTCGCGGTCGCCGGAGAGCATCGAGCGGCGGGTCTCGTCGAAACCGACGGGCTCGGCGCCCCAGACCTCGGTGGACGGGGAGAGGCCCTTCACCGCCGTCGAAGTCCCGGCGATCAGGCCGCCGCCGCCGACGGGCGAGAGCACGCGGTCCAACTCGACGCCCAGAGCACGCGCCTGCTCGACGATCTCAAGGCCCAGCGTGCCCTGGCCGGCGATGATGTGCGGGTCGTCATAGGACGGCACGACCACGCAGCCGCGCTCGGCGGCGATCTGGTCGGCGATGGCGACGCGATCCTCGGTGAAGCGGTCGTAGAAGCGGATCTCGGCCCCGAAGCCCTTGGTCCCCGCGACCTTCACGGCCGGCGAGTCCGACGGCATGACGATCAGGGCCGGAATGCCCAGCAGCTTGGCGGCCAGGGCCACGCCCTGGGCGTGGTTGCCGGACGAGAAGGCCACGACGCCGCGCGTCTTCTCTTCGTCGCTCAGCTGGCTCAGGCGGTTGTAGGCGCCGCGGAACTTGAAAGCCCCGGCCCGTTGCAGGGTCTCGGGCTTGAGGAAGATCCGCCCGCCCAGGCGCTCGTTCAGCGCGGGGCTTTCGATCAGCGGCGTCTCGACGGCCAGGCCCTTCAGGCGTCCGGCGGCGGCTTGGATATCGGGGAGGGAGATGGTCATGGCGGAGATTTAGGGCGTGCGGCGCGGCTTTTGAAGCATCACATCCGACGCGGCGCCCCCTGTTCAGGGGGCGAGCGCGCGAAACGCTTTGCGCCACTCACGGTTCGAGCCATAAAAAGCCAAGGGCTCATGTTCAGGACGACTTCATGAAAATCGCCATGCTCGCCGCCGCGGCTGTTGTCGCGCTGGGTTTCGCCGCGCCCGCTATGGCCGGCGAGGTCTTCGTCGGCGTCTACAAGCACGACGTGACGTTCATCGGCGAGGCCGTCGGCCTGGGCGCTGCCGGTCGCGAGGACGGCTTCGACGTCCACCTCGGCTACCGCACCGCGCGCCTCGAGAACCTGCGCTGGCTGGGCAAGCCCCAGGTCCACACCATGGTCTCGATCAACAGCAAGAACACCTCGAACTTCGTGGCGGTCGGCTTCGACTGGAAGATCGACCTGGGCCGGGAGGGCGGCTTCTACCTGCGCCCCGGCATGGGCCTGGCCTATACCGACGGCGAGGCCGGCCTGCCGCCCGCCAACGCGCCCGGCCTGACCCAGGCCGAACGCGATCGCCGCACCTGGCTCTACTACAACCGCATCGATTTCGGCTCGAAGGTGCTGTTCGAGCCGGAGCTGGCCTTGGGCTATCAGGTCAGCGATCGGGTGTCGGTCGAACTGAGCTACACCCACCTGTCGAACGGCCAGATCTTCCACCAGGGAAAGAACCAAGGGCTTGACGACGCGGGGGTCCGGCTGGTTTACGCCTTCTGACTTCGCGATGAGCCGATTTGACGGTTCTCGTGTCGCCGCCCACAACTGACTAAACGTCCGCAGCCGAGTCCTGTCGAAGGGCCGCGTGACGTCACCGGGCAGGTGACAAGGCATATCTCTACCATGGCCAATGTGACCGTCGTCGGCGCCCAGTGGGGCGATGAAGGCAAGGGCAAGATCGTCGACTGGCTCAGCAACCGAGCCGATGTCGTCGTGCGCTTCCAGGGCGGCCACAACGCCGGCCATACGCTGGTGGTGGACGGCAAGGTCTACAAGCTGGCCCTGCTGCCGTCGGGTGTCGTCCAGGGCAAGCTGTCGGTGATCGGCAACGGCGTCGTCGTCGATCCGTGGCACCTGCTGGGCGAGATCGACAAGATCGCCGACCAGGGCGTGGCCATCACGCCCGAGCTGCTGATCCTGGCCGATAACGCCTGCCTGATCCTGCCGCTGCACCGCGACCTGGATCAGGCCCGCGAGGCCGCCTCGACCCAGAAGATCGGCACCACTGGCCGCGGCATCGGCCCGGCCTATGAAGACAAGGTCGGCCGTCGCGCCATCCGCGTCGCCGACCTCGCCGATCCGGAGGCCCTGAAGCCCAAGATCGAGCGACTCCTGAGCCACCACGGCGCTCTGCGGCGCGGCCTGAACCTGCCGGAAGCGAGCGCGCAGGAGCTGTACGACGCCCTGATGGAACTGGCGCCGCGCATCCTGCCTTACGCCCAGCCGGCGTGGCGGGTGCTGGACCAGGCCCACAAGGCCGGCCGCCGCATCCTGTTCGAAGGCGCGCAAGGCTCGCTGCTGGACGTCGACCACGGCACCTATCCGTTCGTGACCTCTTCCAATACGGCGGCGGGCCAGGCCTCGGCCGGCTCGGGCATGGGCCCCTCGGCGACCGGCTTCGTGCTGGGCATCGTCAAGGCCTACACCACCCGCGTGGGCGAGGGCCCGTTCCCGGCCGAGCTGTTCGACGACGTGGGCAAGCACTTGTCGACCGTCGGCCGTGAAGTCGGCGTCAACACCGGCCGCGCCCGTCGCTGCGGCTGGTTCGACTCGGTGCTGGTGCGCCAGTCGGTGGCCATCAACGGCATCCACGGCGTGGCCCTGACCAAGCTGGACGTGCTGGACGGCCTGAAGACCCTGAAGATCTGCGTCGGCTACAAGATCGGCGACAAGGTCGTCGACTACCTGCCGGCCGGCCTGCGCGACCAGGCCGCCGCCACGCCGATCTACGAGGAAATCGAGGGCTGGACGGACAGCACCGCCGGCGCTCGCTCGTTCAAGGACCTCAACGCCCAGGCCATCAAGTACGTGCGCCGCGTCGAGGAACTGATCGGCGCCCCGGTGGCGCTGTTGTCGACCAGCCCCGAGCGCGACGACACCATCCTGATGCGCGACCCCTTCCTGGGCTGATCCTTTTTCCAGGCCGACCTGACGGCGCCGCGACCCCATTCCCGGGACGCGGCGCCCAAAAAAGGTGCGACAACCGGTCGCACGGTAAATGGCTTGTGAACCTTGTTCAGCGAAGCTCCGCCCCAAATTCACCCGCGAAAGGGCGGCGAGTGGGGCTCCGGGACTTTCTGGATGACGGGCTGGAGGGCGCGACGCTGGCCATGAGCCGGCGCAGCCGTTCGGCGCGTTGGGCGGTCACGGGCCTCGTCAGCGGCCTGATCATCGCCCATTTCGGCTGGCTGCCAAGCCTGATCTGGCTGGGCGTCAACATCGTGCTGGAAGGCTGGCTGCTATACTTGCAGGCCTGGTTCCAGCCCAAGACCGAGGGGCGCACCTCGCTCTTCCTCCGCCTGGGGCCGGCGGCCGCCTTCAGTGTCACCTGGTCGATCATGGCGGGCCTGAGCTGGGCCTACGGCGAGCCGGCGATGAAGTTCGCCGCCCTGTTGATGTTGTTCGGCCTGATCGTCGAAAGCGTGAAATACGCCGCCCTCAGCCGCGCCGCCCTCCTGGCCCTGGCGCCGCCGCCGTTCATCGCCCTGATGCTGGCGCCGCTGATCGCCGGTGGTTTCAAGGGTTGGGAGTTCGGGGTGGCCTTGGTCACCCTGGCGGGCCTGTTGTTCTACATGCTGGACGCCGCGCGTCTGCTGCGCTCCAACGCCGTCGCCCTGGAGAAGGCCCAGGTCGAGGCCCAGGAGGCGAGCCGCGCCAAGTCGGCCTTCCTGGCGATGATGAGCCACGAGCTGCGTACGCCGATGAACGGGGTCCTGGGCCTGGCCCACGCCCTGCGCGGCACCCGCCTCGACACGCGCCAGGCCGAGTACCTGGAGATGATCGAGCAATCGGGCCACGGCCTGATGACCATTCTCAACGACATCCTGGACCTGTCGAAGATCGAGGCCGGTAAGCTGGAGCTGGAGGTCGCGCCGTTCGACATCCGCAAGCTGGCCGCCCAGATCCGCCTGGTGTGGAGCGAGACCGCCCGTCTGAAGGGCGTGAGCCTGACGCTGGACGTCGATCCCGCCACGCCCGCCTGGCTGTCCGGCGACGCGGCGCGGGTGCGCCAGATCCTGATGAACCTGGTGTCCAACGCCCTGAAGTTCACCGAGAGCGGCGGCGTCGTCATCCGCGTCGGCCCGCACGCGGACGGTGTCGTGCTGACCGTGACGGACTCTGGCGTGGGCATGAGCCAGGAGCAGATCGGACGCCTGTTCATGCCGTTCGCCCAGGGCGACCGGTCGACCGCCCGGCGGTTCGGCGGCACGGGCCTGGGGCTGGCCATCTGCCGTCAGTTGGCCGAGATGATGGACGGCGAGGTGTCGGTCGAGAGCCTGCCCGGTGAGGGCTCGAGCTTCGCCGTGCGCCTGGCCATGACCCCGGCCACGGCGCCGAGCGCCTACGCCGTCGAGGGACCGATCCTGGACCTGAACGGCGTGCGGGTGCTGGTCGTCGACGACAATGCGATCAACCAGATGGTGGCGCGCGCGATCCTCGAGGCCGCCGGCGTATCGGTGGCCACGGTGGGCGACGGCCATACGGCCCTGGCCCGCCTGCGGATCGAAGACTTCGACATGGTGCTGATGGACGTCCACATGCCGGGGATGGACGGCGTCGAGGCCGTGCGTCGCATCCGCGCCGGCGAGGGCGGCCGGGTCGACCTGCCGGTCGTGGCCCTGACCGCCGACGCCATGGTCGGCGACGCCGAGCGCCTGCTGTCCCAGGGCTTCGACGACGCCCACCCCAAGCCGATCCAGCCCGCCGGCCTGCTCGCCACCGTGGCGGGGCTGCGACGGGTCATGCCGCAGCCTGAACGCAAGCGGGCTGTCGGCTAGGTTTCGCCCAGAGCCAGGGCGACGCCGCGATCCAGGACCTCGTCACGCCCGGCGCGGACGCCGGCCAGGGTCGGTTCGAGCGGAACGGTAGGGATGATCCCCACGCCATGGTGCGTCGAGCCGTCCTGCTTGCGCACGCGCATGCCCGTGAACACTACCGAATAGCCGCCGGGTAGCAGGATCGCGTTGATGTTGCCGTTGGTGCCTGCCGTGGGGCCGCCGACGATCGGGCCCAAGCGCGCGCCTTCGAACACCCCGGCCCAACTCTCGGCGTAGCTTATCGAGCCGCCGCCCGTCAGTAGGACCATGCGGCCGGTAAGGCGCGGCGTCTTGGGCGGTAACACCCAGCCCTTATTCTCGTGGATCACGCTTCGACGATCGGGCGCGGTGACGACGGGAAGCTCGAACAAGGCCGAACGCAGCGTCTGCTCGCTGAGATGGGACAGGAGCTTGATAGCCGGTCCCGAGGGGTAGCCGCGGTCGTCCAGCACGATCCCCTTGGCGGCCGTCAACTGGTCCATTCGGTCGGTCATGTCTTGATCGGTGACGCGGGCCAGATCCACATAGACGACGCCCGGTACGGGTTCGGAGAAGTTGGCGCGAGCCAGCCTGGGGTTCAGTTTGAACGCGTCCGCGCGCGCGACCGGAGTCAACTCGACCTTGAATGTTTGTCCGTCGGGGGCTTCGCCCTCCAGCACGGCTGGGGCGCCCTCAGGGCGGTCCTGCAGTAGCTGCAGGGCCTTGAACCGCAGCCACTGCGGTGTGGCCGAACAGATCCCAGCGTTTAATTCGGCGATCCGCTGGCGCACATCAACACCGTCGATCCGGGAGATCACGCAACCAATCGCCAAGCCGGGCGCGCCGCTCTCAGGCAGTGCGGTGACCACCAGGCGGTTCTCGATTATGTCCCAGCTGATCGGCAGGGCGGCCTTGGGCGTGTGGTGATAGACGTTGCCATGCCCGTCATGGATCGCCGCCACCATGCGCGCCAGGGTCTCGTGGAAGGCCCGCGCGTCCTTGTCGACGGCGGCCGCGCGCAGACTCTTGGCCAGCTCGGCGTCCCAGTCGCAGTTGACCACGTCGAAGTAGGGGTAGAATTGCCGCAGAACACCCCAGGCGATCATCACGTCAGCGAGACGCACCTTGCGGTCGGCGCCCGAAAACGCATTCAACGGCGCGGGAGACTGAGGCTTGGCGTCCAGGTCGAGGCTGTAAGTGGTCGTGGGCATCGCGGCGGCCACCCCGCCACCCAGGTCAAGACGCAGGACGACAGGTTTGCCGTCTGGGAGGGGCGTTCGCTGGCTGGAGTAGATTCGCGCGCTCGGGTTGAGGCCGACACCGCGGTGGGTCCACATCACCAGCGCGCCGCCCGGAATCGGGAGGGGCGGATTGGCCCGCGGCGCCTTGCCCGCGAGGTGGACGGTCATGGTGGGGGCGACTGATCGGAACGCCGCCTCCAGTCGGGTCACCAGTTCGGCCGGATCATGGGCGGCTTCGATCGGAGCCACATTGGCGATGACGAAGCTGTTCCAGTCCGTGGCCGCCGCCTCGTCGCTGGGGTGAAAGAACCGGACATAGGCGACGAGGCGCGCGAAGGCCTCCAGGTTGGCGACGCCGCGGTCCGACAAGGCTCGCGGTGCGACGGCGGGCTCAGCGGCGGCGGCCGACGCGGCCACCGCGATCGGCAAGGCGGTAATGATCTCACGGCGATTCATGGGAGTTTCCTCTCGCGCCCCGACCCCAGCTTCACTTGGAGAACGGCGTTCGGGCGGAATTGTGACGCTTGACACCCTTGGGTAGAGTTTTGCGTACCCACTTTCGGTTGCGTCCGGCCCGAAGATCGCCGTTCGGTTAGCGATTGCTTAGCAGGCGGCGCCGTAAAACGCCGGTCCGTACTCAGGGGATTCCGTGTCAGCACTCGCGCGCCGCCGCCAGCCGAAGCCGGTCAACAAGGCCGACCGCGTGATGCGCAGCCTGCGCGCCCTGGAGCGCACGGCCTCGACCAGCCGCGTCCTGAACTTGCTGGCCATCGAGGCCGAGGGCGGCCATCGGCCTGAATATGCCGAGGCTCCGCTGTTCCGGAACCGCGTGCTCAACACCGCCATCATCCTCAAGCACCGGCTGCGCAACGACGACATCTATCTGTTCGACGAGGCCAAGCCGACCGCGACCAAGATCATCATTCCGTTCGATCGTAGGGACCTGGGCCTGGGTGGCCAGTCGGTGTTCGTGGGTCAGCGCGGCTGGGCCGACCTGGTCGTCGAGGCCTGCAACGCCTCGGGCGATATGTCCCGCGACATCGGCACCCTTCGCCTGATCGACGCCCTGCCGTCGCTGGACCCCTTCCTGCTGCGCGAGCACCTGCGCCGCCACGGCCAGATGGTGGCCAACTGCTATTTCGCCCTGTCGTCAGCCGATCTGGAGACGATGCAGGGTTTCGTGACCATGGAGCTCTCCCGGCTGATCGAGCTGGCCTACCAAGGCTCGCGCGGCGTCGGCCGCACCCACACCGCGCGCCTGGTCGAGGCTTTGCTGTCGACCGATGTGGACGAGCGGCTGGAGCCTCTGCGCCAGACCCTGGTCATGGAAGGCGAGAGCTTCAAGGAGGGCGTCTTCAGCTGGAAGGGCTTCCTCTATTACAAATGGATGCTGACCAAGCAGTGGCCGCAGCTGACCACGGTGAGCCAGGAGATCGGTCGGTTGACCGTCACCGGCAATCGCGACGGCGAGACCGCCCGCTATGTCGACGAGGCCCGCCGGCGCCTGCAGGGCGCGGTGCTGTTCGAGCGCTCGGCGATCATGCGGACGCTCAAGGTCTATGACGACGCGTTCGAGGACCTGATCGACAACGGACGGCCCCAAGCCTTCCGCGACTTCCTGCTGCGCGCGCCCGAGATGTTTCTGTCGCTGGGCGAGCGCGTCGGGGTCATCTCGCACATTTCCAGCTACTGGCGGTACCGCTTCCCGCCGGGCGTTCAGCTGACCCTCGACGTCGAGGAGGCCATCGACATCCTGCAGGATTTCGAGTCCGGCCTGTCGATGCCTCTCACCAACTGACCCTGACAAACTGACGCGGTTAATGCCTCCGCCTTATCAAGCGGATTTTTACGATCTGGGCCTAGTGATCAACGACTAGTCTTTAGGAGCCACGCGTCCGTGTTCGACGGGAACGTCCGCACAATTCAGAGAGTCGCCGCCAAGGTGCAGCGGATTCTGGTCATTGACCCGAATCCCGCGACCGCACGGCTGCTGGCCGACCAGATGCGTCCGCTGGGCGCGCAGCTCTTCGCCGCGCCCTCCAGCGAGAAGGGCTACGCGATGGCCCGCGCGACGGATCCGCAGCTGATCTTCGTCGAGCACACCACCGATGGCGTGGACGGCCTGGCCTTCACCCGCAAGATTCGCCGCAGCGACCTGATCTGCCGCGAGGCGCCGATCATCATGTGCACCGCCGAAGCCACCGCCGAGGCCATCTTCGGCGCGCGTGACGCCGGCGTGCACGAGTTCATGCGCAAGCCCTTCAACATCAAGGACCTGGAGCGCCGCCTCGAGGCCGTGACCTTGAAGCCGCGCGACTGGATCGAGGCCGTGGCCTATGTCGGTCCCGACCGCCGCCGTTTCAACTCGGCCGACTACAAGGGGCCGCGCAAGCGCAAGGCCGACGCGACCGGCACGCCCGCCGCCCGTCTCTCGCAGGCGCTGCGCATCGTCAAATCCGCCGCCCAGGCCCTGGACATCGATCCGAACCAGGCCCGCCGCGCCCTGGCCGCCCAGGCCGTGGAGCTGAAGCGCGTGGGCGAGACCGTCAAGGACGCCCGCCTGGTCCAGGCCGCGGAAGCCCTGGCGACCTGCACGAGCGCCGATCTGGCCGGACAGGTCGGGCGCGCCGAACTGGTCAAGCGCATCGACGCCCTGCTGGGCTTCATGGCGGTCGAGGAAACCGGACGCGCGGCTTAATTTGATCCTCCCCCGCTGGGGGAGCATCCACGAAAAAGGCGGCGTCCTCGCGGGCGCCGCCTTCGTCGTTTCGAACCCGAGTTTCCCTAGAACGCCATGCGGGCGATCAGCTGGAACACCGGGCCAGCCTTTTCCCGCTCCAGCTCATACTCGTCGAAGTCACGCGCGCGCTGGTTGGCGATGGTGGTGAACTTGTCGAAGGTCTCCTTCTTGTCGGAGTCCAGCAGGTTCGAGCCGGTCAGGCGGATCACCGTGTTCTTGCCGATCCGCTTCTCGATGAAGGCTTCCAGGTCGCCGCCATAGGTGGTGGTGACTTCCTCGCCGACCACGCGGCTGTAGGCCTCGCCCTGCTTGCGGTAGGTGACGCCGAACGAGGCGGCGACGGTCGGGATGTCCTGGATGAAGCCGATGTTGAACACCGACTCCGCCTGGCTGTTGAAGCGGCGCTTGCCGAACTCGTCGCTGACCTTGGAGTCCAGGTACGAGTAGTTCAGGAACACGCCGGTATTATCCATGCCGATGAACGACAGGGGCGTGGAGAGGTCGAACTCGACGCCATAGACCTTGCCGTCGCCGGTGTTGCGGGCCGAGTAGACCCAGGCGATGTCGTTCGGCGGATCATCGGCCGAGCCGCGGACATTGGTGTTGTAGAGCTCGATCAGGTCCTTGATGTCGCGGTAGAACAGATTGACCCCGAACACGCCGTCACGACCCATGCGGTGCTCGTAGCCGACGTCCAGGCCCCAGGCCTTTTCCGGATCGATGTTCGGGTTGCCCACGAAGTCGTTGGAGCCCAGCTCTTCCTCCAGCAGCACCGGCGACAGGTGCTGGAAGCTGGGGCGGCGCACCGTGCGGGCCACCGAGGCGTAGACCTGGTCGGCGCCGGTGACGTTGTAGCGCAGCGAGGCCGAGGGCAGCAGGACGGCGTAGTCCTTGTCGGTGGTCGAGCGCAGGACGACGTCCTGAACCGTGACGTCGGTGGTCTCGTAACGCAGGCCCGCTTCCCACTTCAGGCCGTCCGAGCGGCCCGAAAGCATGACGTACGGGTCGATGCGGGTCTGCTCCAGACGCGCCTTGCCAACGATGTCGAACGGCTTGTAGGCGGGCGGACTGGCCGACGGCAGGTTGTAGCGGTTGCGTGGAACCTCGCTGACGCGGTTGTTGCGGCGCTTGGTTTCGTACTGCACGCCGAACTCAAGGTCGGTCCCGCCGGCCAGCTCACGCTTGTGCTCCAGCTTGGCGGTGGCCTCGTCGTCCGATACGCGGGTCTTGGCGCGGTCGCCGGTGAAGCGGTCACCGTCCGGGAACGGCGTGGTGTCGCGCAGATATTCGGTCTCGTACTCGAACTCATACTCGTCGGCCTGGAAGGCCGCGTAGCCCAGCTTGATGCTGGTCACGCCGCCGGCCATCGGGAACTTGAACTTGCCGTTCAGCGAGTAGCTGTCCTGCTGGATGTCGACGTCGTTGTCGTTGATCGTCGACAGGTTCGGCGTGGTCTCGATGCCCCTGTTGTACTCGATCGAGTCTTCGTTCTGGTAGCGGTCGGTGTGGACGTAGAAGCCGTTCACCGACAGCTGGCCGTCGCCGACCGGCACGTCGTAGGCGATGTTGAACGAGCTGTCCGTGCCGTTGCGGACATCGGTCTGGATCTCGTTATTGGCCAGCGCGCCGCCCGGCTTGTCATAGCGCAGGCTGAGCTTTTCCTTCGGGTTGCGGCGGCCTTGGATGTTGGCGCCGACCAGCAGGCGGCCCGGGCCGACCTGGCCGCCCCAGACCGCGCCGATCACTTCACGCACGCGCTTGTCGTCGAAGCGCAAGGCGCCGATGCGGACATAGCCGCCGTCCAGGGCCAGGGCGTCGCGCAGCACGATGTTCAGGGCCCCGGCCACGGCGTCGCCGCTGCGGTTGGCGCTGTTGCTGCGGACGATCTCGATGTGGTCGATCAGCTCGGCCGGGATGCGGTCCACGAAGAAGGCCTGGTCGGCACCGTTGCCGAACGACCCCGAGCTGGAGCCCGAGCCGGGCACCTTCTCGCCGTTGATCAGGATCTGGGTGTAGGCGGGGTCCAGGCCACGCAGGCGCACGCCGTCGGATTCCAGCACGTCCGACAGGAACGAGACGCTGGGCACGCGCTTCAGCGCGTCGCCGACGGTCAGCGGCTCGAAGCGCTGGAAATAGTCGAGGCCGTAGTCGAGGACCGGCGCGGCCGACTCGGTGCGGTTGCGGTAGGCGATCTTGGCCTGGACCACGACTTCCGACGCCAGGGTCGGTTCGTCATTGGTAGCGATCGGCGCGTCAGCTGGCGTGGTTTCTGGCGCGGCGGTGGCGGCCGTGGCCAGAGCCAGCGGCGCGAGCGCCGCCAGCGCGAAGAGCATGGTCTTCTTCATTGATATCCCCTTGTTGTGCCGCGCGCGTTTTGAGCAGGCGCGCTTGGTCAGCCCGGGGGTCGGCATAGTTTCGCGAAGCGATGTTTCGCTGACAGTTTTGTCTCAGTTTTGTGGCGCGTCGCGTCGGCTCAGCGTTTGCCGGCCGGTCTGCCCAGCCAATGCCGCAGGGCCCCGTTGACCGGGCCGGGCGCTTCCATCGGCGCCATGTGGCCGGTGTCGGGGATCACCAGCAGGTGCGAACAGCCGATCGCCTTGGCCATTGCGCGGTGGCCGGGCGCGGGGGTGATCTGGTCGTTCTCGCCGACGATGATGACCAGCGGCACGCGCAGCGCCCGCAGCGCGGCCTCGCCGTCCCCGCGCGCCAGGCTGTTCTGGCGCAGGAAGACCTCGCGGCCAAGGCGCTGGGTCATGTCGACGATGCGGGTGGTCAGGTCGGTGTCGGCGAGACGGGACGCGTCGACATAGGACTTCATGATCGCCTGGCCGATCCCCAGGAAGGTCCCGCCCTTGGCCGCGGCCTTGTTCAGCGCCTTGCGCTGGGCGGCGCGCTCGGGGGTGTCGACGCGGATCGAGGTGTCCAGCAGGGCCAGGCGCTCGATGCGCTCGGGCGCTATGCGGGCGATCTCCTGGGCCACGTAGCCGCCCATCGAAAAGCCGGCCAGGGCGAAGGTCGGCTCGGCTTGGGCGAGGACGCTTTCGGCCATCTCGCGCAGGGTGGCGTAGGGGGTGAGGTCGGGGACCCAGGGGCGGGCGACATCGGCCAGGCCGCTGACCTGGTCGCGCCACAGCTCGGCGTCGTTGAGCAGGCCGGGCAGCAGGATCAGCTGGGGGAGGGGGGACATGGCGTCGGTCATCACGAAGCTCATAGCACCATAAAAAGCTGCGTCATTCCCGCCCTTGTGGCGGGAACCCCTCCATCCGCCGCAGGTGCGGGAGGGGCGAACCGCTGGCGGTTCGCTTGCGTCTCACGGGTCAACTGAACCAGGGGTTCCCGCCACAAGGGCGGGAATGACGGTGAGAAAAGGAGTGGGCGCTCGAAACAAAAAGGGGCGCTCGAAAGCGCCCCTCTCCATCTCACGCAGGTGAGCTCAAGCCCTACGCATCCACCATGTTCTTGGCGATGGCCGCCTCGCGCATGGTCTTCTGCAGCTTTTCGAACGCCCGGACCTCGATCTGGCGCACGCGCTCGCGGCTGACGCCGTACTGGGCGGCCAGTTCTTCCAGGGTGGTCGGGTCGTCCTTCAGCCGGCGCTCGGTCAGGATGTGACGTTCGCGGTCGGTCAGCTCGACCATGGCCTCTTCCAGAAGACCCATCCGCAGGGACTTCTCTTCATTCTCGGCGACCACGGTCTCTTGCGACACCTGGTCGTCGTCGGCCAGCCAGTCCTGCCACTCGCTCTCGCCGTCGGCGCGCAGAGGCGCGTTCAGCGAGGCGTCAGGGCCCGACAGGCGGCGGTTCATCGAGATGACCTCGCTATCCAGCACGCCCAGCTTGGTGGCGATGTAGCTGACCTGCTCGGGACGCAGGTCGCCGTCCTGGAAGGCGGCGATCTGGCTCTTGGCCTTGCGCAGGTTGAAGAACAGCTTCTTCTGCGCGGCGGTCGTGCCCATCTTCACCAGCGACCACGAGCGCAGGATGTATTCCTGGATCGAGGCGCGGATCCACCACATGGCGTAGGTGGCCAGGCGGAAGCCCTTGTCGGGCTCGAACTTCTTGACGGCCTGCATCAGGCCGACATTGCCCTCGGAGATCACCTCGCCGATCGGCAGGCCGTAGCCGCGATAGCCCATGGCGATCTTGGCCACGAGACGCAGGTGCGACGTCACCATCTTGTGGGCGGCTTCGGAGTCCTGATGCTCTTTCCAACGCTGGGCGAGCATGAACTCCTCGTCCTTGGGCAGCATCGGGAACTTGCGGATCTCGGTGAGATAACGCGACAAGCCGCCGTCCGGCGACATCACCGATAGAGAATTCACGGCCATCTTACTTCATATCCCCTTGCGTGCGGATCCGCTCGCCAAGCACGCGCGATCATCCCCCACACGGAGGACTAGATAGTTCACGAAATCGCGGTTTGAAGGGCGGTAACGCATTTGTAATGTCCGAGTTGCCTGCTGGGATATTGTACGAATGCGGCGTCACTTTGATCTGACGCGCGATTGGGCCAGTCTCCATTCAAACCAAGAAGGGAGTCGCGCCGCGTGATCCGTTTCATTCTTCGTATCCTGATCGGCGCCGGCGGCCTGTGGCTGGCCGCGCGCATCGTTCCAGGCGTCACGGCCGATGGCTGGATGACCCTGATCATGGCCGGCTTCCTGTTGGGAATTGTCAACGCGGTCGTCCGACCCGTGGTCACGGTCCTGACCTTCCCGCTGACGATCGTGACCTTGGGTCTGTTCCTGTTGGTGGTGAACGCGGCGATGATCGGGATCGTGGACTGGTTCCTAGACGGCCTGAAGGTGCCGGGTCTGTGGGCCGGGATTCAGGTCGCGATCGTCACGGGGATCGTCAGCTGGTTCGGCCAGATCCTGCTGGGCGACGCCAGGAAGGCCAGGGAGCGCGACTAGGCGCCCCAACGGCACGCTGTACGCCCTCCGTCGTTGCGATAACCTCGGTCTCCAGGAGGAAGCCGAGATGAAGATCACCGGCGTCAATCACCTGGCCCTGGTCTGCCGCGACATGGCCGAGACCGTCAGGTTCTATACCGAGGTCCTGGAGATGCCGCTGGTGAAGACCGTGGCCCTGCCGGACGGCGGCCAGCACTTCTTCTTCGACTGCGGCGGCGGCTCGTGCCTGGCGTTCTTCTGGTGGCCGGAGACCCCGCCGGCCGCGCCGGGGATCGCCTCGGTGAAGGCGTTTCCCGCCGAGTCCAAGACCGCCGTCGGCTCGATGAACCACGTGGCCTTCACGGTCGACGAGGCGGACCTCGAGGCGTGTCTGGAGCGGTTGCAGGCGGCGGGCGTGCCGGCCTTTCCGGTGGTGGTCAATCACGACGACAGCGAGATGGGCGTCGCGCGCAAGCTGCATCCCGGCGTCTTTGTCCGCTCGGTCTATTTCACCGATCCCAACGGCATCATGATGGAGCTAGCCGCCTTCACCCGTGACTTCGGGCCCGACGACGTGCGGCACGCGCCGGCCGCCATGACCGTCGACGCCTGATGCCCCGCCTGCGCGAGATCCCCCGGGCCGAGGTGACCGACGAGCGGACGCTGAAGCTCTACGACCTGCTGTTTGGCGATCGCGATCCCGTGGCCGAGCCCGGCACGGATACGGGCACGCGCGGCGACTGGTGGACGGTGTTCGCGGGCAGTCCCGACGTCCTGCGCCACGCCGCCCAGGGCTTTGCCCTTTATCGCGACCCGGCCCGCAAGCTGGACCCGGTGCTACGCGAACTGGCCCAGACCCGGGCCGGCTGGACACGGGGCAGCCAGTTCGTGTTCTCCCAGCACTGCAAGTCGCTGCGTGGCCTTGGTGTGGCCGAGGACAAGATCGCCGCCGTGCCGCACTGGCAGGTCTCGGAGGTGTTCGACGCGAATGAACGCGCGGTGCTGGCCTATGCCGACGGCCTGGTGCTGGACGGCGGCCGCATCGCCGACGGGGTGTTCGCGGCGCTGAAAGCCTTCCTCAGCGACGAGCAGATCCTTGAGCTGACCTACATCACGTGCCTCTACGAGATGCACGCGGTGATGAGCCGGGCCCTGCGCACCGAGTTCGACGACCGTGACGAGGCGATCGTCGAGGTCGCCGCGCCCGAGCACTTCAAGGCTCGGGACTTCCTGGATACCGGGCGCTGAGCTTTCGCTTCTCTTGAAAGTAGACAAGCACAGTAAACCTCCCGGCAAACACTGTGACAGCGCCATGAAGTTTTCGCGAAATGATCTGTCGCAAGCGGAGCCATTAGCACGTCGTTAGTCGGGAAAATGGTCCCTCCCTCCGCGAGTGGAGGCGTAATCATGTTCACCCTGCGGGATACCGTGTCTTCCCTGACGCCAGCGCGTCAGGACGATCTGGGCAAGGCTCTGTACGAGCGGTTCCGTGAGGAGCCCGACACCTTGATCGTGCCCGTGCTGGACGATCAGGAACGCCCGATCGGCATCGTCGAGCGCAACGCCTTCTTCCTGCGCATGGCCGCCGAGTACGGCCGCGCCCTCTACGCCAACCGTCCGATCTCGACCCTGATGGACCGCGAGCCGCTGGTCGTTGACGCCAATACCGAGCTGGCCGAGTTCACCACCGACAGCCTGTCCTATCGCGCCTCGGATCTGCTGCGCGGCTTCATCGTCACCGAGAAGGAGCGCTATCTGGGCGTCGGTACGGTGCTGGGCCTGCTGCAGGCGAGCAATGAGACCAACCGGCGGGGCGTGGCCCAGATCGCGCGCCTGGCCCACTTCGATCCGCTGACCGAGCTGCCCAACCGGGTGCTGTTCCAGCAGCACCTGTCCGAGGCCCTGGCCCGGCGGGCGCGCAAGGGCGACCAGCTGGCGGTGCACTTCATCGACCTCGACCGCTTCAAGACCGTCAATGACACCCTGGGCCATCCGCTGGGCGACGCCCTGCTGCGCGAGGCCGCCGAGCGCCTGCGGGGCTGCGTCCGGGAGGGCGACACCGTAGCCCGCCTGGGTGGCGACGAGTTCGCCGTGGTCCAGACCGGTCTTTCCGACATGGGCGGCGCCACGCGTCTGGCTGGCCGTATCGTCGAGGCCATGGCCGCACCGTTCGACCTTCAGGGCCACCAGGTGGTGATCGGGGCCAGCGTCGGCGTGGCCGCCGCGCCCTCGGATGGCGAGGACGCAGACGAACTGCTGAAGAAGGCCGACATGGCCCTCTACCGCGCCAAGGCCGACGGTCGTGGGGCCTTCCACTTCTTCGAGCAGGCCATGGACGAGCAACTGCAGGCGCGCCGCGCGCTCGAACTCGACCTGCGCCGGGCGCTCCAGGCTGGTGAGTTCGAGCTGTTCTACCAGCCGCTCTACAATCTCGGCGACGAGCGGGTCACGGGCTGCGAGGCCTTGCTGCGCTGGCGCCATCCCGATCGCGGCATGGTCTCGCCGGCCGACTTCATTCCGCTGGCCGAGGAGATCGGCCTGATCATACCGCTCGGTGAGTGGGTGCTGCGCGCCGCCTGCGCCGAGGCCGCCCAATGGCCCGACCATGTGCGCCTGGCGGTGAACCTGTCACCGGCCCAGTTCCGCGACCGCGGCCTGGTGCGCACCGTCGTCTCGGCCCTGGCCGCCTCGGGCCTGCCGGCCCAGCGCCTGGAGCTGGAGATCACCGAGTCGGTCCTGCTGCAGGACAGCCAGGCCAACATGACCATGCTGCATGACCTGAAGGCGCTGGGCGTGCGCATCTCGATGGACGATTTCGGCACGGGCTACAGCTCGCTGAGCTACCTTCGCAGCTTCCCGTTCGACAAGATCAAGATCGACCAGACCTTCGTCCGCGACATTCTGGAAGACAGCGACGCCATGGCCATCATCAAGGCCGTGCTCGACCTGGGCTCGTCCATGGGCATCGTCACCACGGCCGAGGGCGTCGAGACCCTGGAGCAGCTGAACGCCCTGCGCGGCCAGGGCTGCGCCGAGATCCAGGGCTACTTCATCAGCCGCCCGGCCCCGGCCAGCGAGATCGCGCGGCTGCTGGGGATTACCGAGACGTCGGCGGCGGCGGAAGCGCTCGCGCCGGTTGTCAACTTCGCGCAGAGGAGCGTCGCCGCTGATCCTCCCCTCTCGGGGGAGGTGGCCCGGAGGGCCGGAGGGGGCAGCGCGGCGAATGCCGAGATGGCCCCCTCAGTCGCTTTGCGACAGCTCCCCCAACGGGGGAGCATCTAGCTCTGCGCCACCCGCTTGAGCGCCGCGCCGAGGTCCTCGACCATCTCCGGCGTCGTCGCCCAAGAGCACATGAAGCGCACCGTGCCGTCCAGGAACCGGTAGACGAACCAGCCCTCGCCGCGCAGGCGTTCAAGGGTGGGTTCGTCCATCTCGACGAAGATCCCGTTGGCCTCGACCGCGTGCTTGATCGGTAACGGCATCAGCGCGGCCAGTTTCCGGGCCATGGCGTTGGCGTGGGCCGCGCGCGCCGCCCACGGACCGGTCGATCCGTCTTCGCCCAGCAGGCCCAGCCACGGGGCGGCCAGGAAGCGGCCCTTGGAGATCAGCTGGCCGGCGTGCTTCAGCCGCGCATCCAGGCGGCGGGCATGGTCGGGATTCAGGAACACCACGGCCTCGGTCGGGGTGGAGCCGGCCTTGGTGCCGCCCATCACCAGGATGTCGACGCCCATCGTCCGGACGCTCTTCAGGTCGAAGCCGGCGGCGACGGCGTTGGCCAGGCGCGCGCCGTCCAGGTGGACGCCGTAGCCCTTGGCCTTCACCGGCGCGATCAGGCTGGCCAGATGCGCTTGTGAATAGACCGTGCCGTACTCGGTGGCGGTGGTCAGCGACAGAGCGTTGGCGGGCTGATTGTACGAGACCTCGGGCCGGGCCAGGGCCGCCTCCAGCGCCGAGAGCTCGATCTTTCCCGAAGCGCCCGGCAGGCCGATCAGGCCCACGCCCTGGCCGAAGAAGCCCGGCGCGCCGGTCTCATCGGTGCAGATATGGGCGTGCTCGTGGGCCAGCACCGCCTCGTGAGGCTGGGCCAGCAGGGTCAGGGCGAAGGCGTTGGCCGCCGTGCCCGAGGCGGTGAACCGCACCTCGGCGTCGGCGTCCAGCAAGGCGCGGATGCGGTCGGCGGCGGCCTTGCTGACGTGGTCGGTCCCATAGCCGGAGGCCGTCCCCGCATTGGCGGCGATCAGGGCCTCCATCACCTCGGGCATGGCGCCCGCTACGTTGTCGGAAGCGAAGTCGTAACGGGCGGCCATCAAGTCCTCAGCGCGGCGGATTCTCGGGGAAGGCCGGACGGCCAGGCTCGATCCGATGCCACGGCTGCGCCGCGCTCGTCCAGAGATGGATCTGCGGTTCGAGGAACGAAGGATCGTCCAGACTGCCGGCCTTGACCGGCAGGAAGGGCAGGGCGGCCTCCGACCACAGGGGCGTGCCGCAATCGCCGCAGAAGGCGCGCGAGACGTCCGCGCCGCTGCCGCCCGGACGGACATAGCGCTTGGGCTCGCCCTTGGTGACCGTGAAGCCGCCCGTCGGGGCCAGGGCGACGTAGTTCGGACCGCCGCCGGTCGAGTACTGGCACGCCCGGCAATGGCAGGCGCCCGAGCCCATCAGGTCCTGGGTGATCTCATAGCGGATGGCGCCGCACTGGCAGCCGCCTTCGAGCTTGGTCATGGCTTTCCTCTCCCGGCAGGCTTCAGGTCTGGCGAGCCCACGCCCGCACATCCTGCACGAAGAGCGCCGGTTCCTCCATCGCCGCGAAGTGACCGCCGCGCGGTTGGTCGGTCCAGCGGACGATGTTGTAGGCCCGGTCGGCCCAGGAGCGGGGCGGCGGGGTGTAGATGCTCTCGCCCGGGAAGTTGGCGAAGGCCGTCGGCGTCTCGCAGCGCTGGCCCGCCGCCAGCACCGGCCCGCCTTCCTCCAGCATGGCGCGGTAGTACCAGGCGCCCGTCGTGAAGCTGCCGGTCATCACGTACAGCATCAGGTTGGTCAGCAACTGGTCGCGCGTGAACACCTGCTCGAACGGCTTGCCCGACAGGTCGGCCCAGTCGTGGAAACGCTCCAGGATCCAGGCTGCTTGGCCGACCGGGTTGTTGGCGCCCAGCCACGCCACCGACTGCGGCTTGCTGGCTTGCAGGCGGAAATAGCCGCCATAGGCGTCCATGGCCGC
Source organism: Caulobacter sp. GW821-FHT11E10 (assembly GCF_058808375.1). Lineage (NCBI taxonomy): Bacteria > Pseudomonadati > Pseudomonadota > Alphaproteobacteria > Caulobacterales > Caulobacteraceae > Caulobacter > Caulobacter sp. GW821-FHT11E10. The sequence continues at coordinate 139,559 of NZ_JBXARP010000010.1, read as the reverse complement.
GCCGAAGCCGGTGATCCAGGCGATCTCTTCCGGCGTCGTCGGCGGGCCGTGCGGGCGCAGGCCGATCATGTTGAGGTGGATGGCCTTCACGTGCGCGGCATGGTCCAGGCCCAGCCACGAGGTGACCAGACCGCCCCAGTCGCCGCCTTGGGCGAGGTAGGTCGGATAGCCAAGGACCTGCGTCATCAGCTTATCGAACAGCCGCGCGGTGGTCCGCTGGCCCAGCGGCCGCTTCGGCTTTCCCGAGAAGCCGAAGCCCGGCAGGGACGGGATCACCAGGTCGAAGGCGTCGGCCGGATCGCCGCCGTGGCGGGAGGGGAAGGCGAGGGGCTCGATCGCATCCCAGAACTCGAAATGGCTACCCGGCCAGCCGTGGCTGAGCAGCAGCGGGCGCTTGCCGTTCGCTTCGCCGACGACGTGGACGAAATGGATGTCGAGATCCTCGATCGTCGCCGTGAACTGCGGGAAGCGGTTGAGATTGGCCTGAGCGGCGTCGACGTCGAAGCCGTCGGTCCAGTAGGCGCAGATGTCCCGCAGAAAGTCCGCGTCGCAGCCATAGGACCAGCCGCCGCCCTCCGGCGCGGGCGGGAATTCGTAGGCGCCGACCTGGGCGAGGACCTTGTCGATCGCCTCACGGCTCCAGTTCACCTCGAACGGCGTCGGCATGGCGGGGCTCCCTCTTGTTGGGAGCAGCGTCAGTTGGGTGACGTGGCGGCGGTCAACTCTAAAGCTCGTCATCCCGACCGCAGCGAAGCGGATAGCCTCTGCGAGGCTTCCGGGATGACGCGAAAATATTGGCCTTAGGCGGGAGCGAGGAACCGCGCCCGCACCTTCGGCCACAGCATGTTCACCGCCAGGCCCGTCAGCACCAGGGCCGCGGCGATCAGCTTCCAGGCCGGCAGACCTTCGCCCAGCAGCAGGGCCGAGGCACCCATGCCGAACACCGGGACCAGCAGTGCCATCGGGGTCACGGTCGCGGCCGGGTGGCGGGCCAGCAGCCAGCCCCAGGCGGCGTAGCCGAACATGGTGTTGCCTATCGCCTGCCAGGCGACAGCGGCCCAGGTCAGGGCGTCGGCGCTGGTCACGCCCTTGACGATGGCCGGCCAGCCTTCCAGCCACAGCGACATGAGAAACAGCGGCGGGATCGAGAACAGACTGGCCCAGACGACATAGCCCAGCATGTTCACCGGCCCAGCCTGGCGCGCGACGATGTTGCCGCCCGACCAGCTGAGCGCCGCCAGCAGGATCAGCAGCACGCCCAGCGGAGTCGCCGCGCCGCCACCATGGGCGGCGATCAGCACGATGCCCGAGGCCGCTAAAAGCAGGGCCGCGATCTGGAAGCCCTGGACCCGCTCCTTGCTGATCCACATGGCCATGCCGATGGTGAAGAACACCTGGGTCTGTACGACCAGCGAGGCCAGGCCCGGCGAGATGTGGCCCTTCATGGCCACGAACAGCAGGCCGAACTGCCCCGCCCCGATCAGCACGCCGTAGGCCGCCAGATTGGCCCACGACACCGCCGGCTTCTTCACGAAGAAGGCCATCGGCAGCAGCACCATGCAGAAGCGCAGGGTGGCGAACAGCAGCGGCGGCAGGTGGTCCAGGCCGACGCGGATGACCACGAAATTGGTGCCCCACACCGCCACCACGGCCAGGGCCAGCAGGAAGTGGCGCAAGGGCAGGGGGGCGTTGGTCATGAGCGTTCCGATCGCGAGCTCGACTGGTCTCGGGGACTTGGGGTTTCAGGCCGGGGCTCGCAACGAAAACATTGTCTCGGTGACAATGCGGCGCCTGGCTCAATCAGCCACGCAATTTCCCTCGTCATCCCGGCCGCAGCGAAGCGGAGAGCCTGGACCCAGGGGCAACGTCACAGCGCTTGGCCCCTGGGTCCCGGATAGCCTCTGCGAGGCTTCCGGGATGACGCGTATCTTTGGATCTATTGCCTAGAGCGCGGCGATTCCCAGGCCCTGGACCAGGGTCGTGAACACCAGCGCCCGCAGCTTGGCCGGGTCGATCGAGGGCGCCAGCTTGCCGGTGATCTGCAGCATCAGCATGCCGTGCAGCACCGACCAGAACATATGGCCGATCAGCTCGGCGTCGCCTTCGATCAGGCCAGCCTCGATCAGCGCCTCGACGTGGACCGTCATGGTGCGGCGGGCGCGGACGATGGCGGCCTGCAATTCGGGATAGTCGCCCTCGGTCGGCTGATTGAGGTCGAACATCAGGCGATAGGCCTGCGGCTCCGCCAGGGCGAAGGCGATATAGGCCTGGCCCGCCTGGCGCGAGCGGCGCAGCGGGTCCATCGGCTCGGCCATCGCCGTTTCGAGCTTGGCCGCGAACCGGGCGAAGGCCGCCGCGCGCACGGCCGCCAGGATGGCGTCCTTGTCCTTGAAGTAGCGATAGGGAGTCATCGGGCTGACGCCGAGGGCCTGGGCCAGCTCGCGCATGGTCACCGCTTCGATGCCGCGCTCGGCGAACAGACCTTCGGCGGCGACGCACAGGCGGCGACGGAACTCTTCGACGTCTTCGGACGACAGGACGCGCGGCACAAAAGAATCCCGATTGACTCGACCATTCGCTTACAACATAAATTTACACTGTAAACAACAAGCGCGTTCCCCCAAAGTGTGAGTGGTTTGGCGATCGGAACGCGCGTCATCGAAAAGTCGAATGGGAGACCGGTCATGGACGGCGATGTGCGGATCAATCCGTTTCTCAGCGGCAATTTCGCGCCGGTGCGCAGCGAGGACGACTTCGATCTGCCGGTCACCGGGACCTTGCCGCCGGGCCTGAAGGGCACGCTCTACCGCAACGGCCCCAACCCGCAGTTCGACCCGCGCGACGCCAACTATCACTGGTTCGTCGGCGACGGCATGCTGCACGCCTTTACCGTCGCGGACGGCGAGGTGCGCTACCGCAACCGCTGGGTCCGCACCAACAAGTGGGAGCTGGAGAACACCGCCGGCCAAGCCTTGTTCGGCAGCTGGGGCAACCCGATGACCTCCGATCCCTCGGTGCTGGGCGTGGTCAGCGACGGCGTGGCCAACACCAACATCATCCAGCATGGCGGCCATCTGCTGGCGCTGGAGGAGGCCCACGCCCCGTTCGAGATGAGCGGTCCGGACCTCGACACGCTCGGCGCCTACGATCTGGGCGGCAAGGTCACCGCCCATCCCAAGACCTGCGCGATCACCGGCGAGCTGGTGTTCTTCGCCTATGCCGACGACCCGATGCCGCTGTCGAACAAGATCAGCTGGGGCCTCGCCGACAAGGACGGCAAGCTGCTCAAGCGCGAAACCTTCGACGCGCCCTATTGCTCGATGATCCACGACTGCATCGTCACCGAGCACTACATCGTCATTCCCGTCTTGCCCCTGACCGGCAGCCTGCAACGGGCGATGGGCGGCAAGCCGGTCTTCGCGTGGGAGCCGGAGCTGAGTGGCCACCTGGCGGTGATCCCGCGCGCCGAGGGCGTCGCCGGCCTGCGCTGGATCGAGATACCGGCCTGCTACATCTTCCACGTGATGAACGCCTTCGAGCAGGACGGGGCGGTCGTCGCCGACGTCATGCGCTATGCGTCCGCGCCGTTGTTCTCCAAGGCCGACGGGACCAAGGGCGAGAACGCTGCCGCCTATCTGACGCGCTGGACGATCGATCTCGAGGCCGGCGCCGTGACCGAGGTCCCGCTCGACGACACCGCCGGCGAGTTCCCGCGCTTCGACGAGCGCTTCGCCAGCATGCCCTATCGCCACGGCTGGTTCGTCGGTCAAAGCCTTAAGCCCGGCGACTTCCGCTCCAACATCGTCGCCCACGTCGATCTCGTGGACGGGACGCGCAGGACCTGGACCGTGCCGCCGGGCGATGCGATCGGCGAAGCTGTCTTCACCCACGCCGGCCCCGATGCGGCCGAGGGCGAAGGGTGGCTGACGGCGGTGATCTACCGCCAGGCCGAGGACGTGTCGGAGTTCGTGGTGTTCGACGCGCAGAAGGTCGAGCAAGGCCCGATCGCCGGCGCCAGGGTTCCGCGCCGGGTGCCGTTCGGGTTCCACGGGCAGTGGGTGGCGGCGTAGGCCTTCCCACCCAACCATCCTCGTCATCCCGGCTCTCCGCTGCGCTACGGCCGGGATGACGAGAGCTTATAATTCAAACAAATGTTTGACTTCGGGCTCGCTCGGCAGCCTACTTCCCCGCAATCGAGCCGGAGACATCGCCATGCCCTGGGACTTCCTCGTCGCCCGCGACGACCTGCGCCGCACGGAATTCCGCGACGCCGCGCCGTCGCCGCCGAACGACGGCGAGGTTCGTCTGGCCATCGAGAGCTTCGCCCTGACCGCCAACAACATCACCTATGCCGTGTTCGGCGAGATGATGCGCTACTGGGATTTCTTCCCGGGACCGGACGGCTTCGGGCGCGTGCCGGTCTGGGGTCACGCCCACGTCGAGGCCAGCGCCCATCCCGATATCGCGATCGGCCAGCGGTTCTATGGCTATTGGCCGATGTCGACGCACCTGACCGTGCAGGCCAAGCCGAGTCGGAGTGGTTTCGTTGATGTCGCGCCGCATCGCCAGCATCTGGCGGTGGTCTACAACCAGTACCTGGCGGTCGGCGCCGATGACGGGCTGGAGGCGCACCGGGCGCTGCTGCAGCCGCTGTTCATCACCGCCTTCCTGATCGACGACCAGTTCGACGAGAACGGCTTCTACGGCGCGGCGAGCGCGATCCTCTCCAGCGCCTCGTCCAAGACCGCCATCGCCCTGGCGGCCCAGCTGAAGGCGCGCGGCGCGTTGAAGGTGATCGGCCTGACCTCGCCCCGCAACAAGGCCTTCGTCGAGGGACTGGGGTTCTACGACCAGGTGATCCTCTACGACGACCTGGCCACGGCGCCGATCGAGGGGCCGGCGGCGTTCGTCGACTTCGCGGGCGACGCGGCGGTGCTGGGCGCGGTGCACCACCGGTTCGGCGACGAGCTCAAGGCCTCGATCCTGGTCGGCGGCACGCACTGGGAAGCGCCGCGAGGTGGGGGCGAACTCCCTGGGCCGAAGCCGGTCTTCTTCTTCGCGCCGGACCGGCGCGCCAAGCGCCTGCGGGACTGGGCGCCGGGTGAATTCGAGCAGCGCTATGGCGCGGCTTGGGACGCCTTCGTGGCCGACGCGCCAAGGTGGCTGAAGGTCGAGGAAGGGCAGGGGCAGGCGGCCATGCAGGCGGCCTACCTGGCGCAGGTTGGCGGTGGGACGCCGGCGGATGTGGGCGTGGTGCTGAGTCCCTGATCAACAAAATCCGTGTCATCCCGGATAGCCTCTGCGCTGCGGCCGGGATGACACGTTGTTGTTTGCGGAGCGAACCTACGCCGCCACCCTGCCTTCGTCTTCTAGCGTGACCCCCAGCCGCTCCCGCAGCGCCGTGGCGCCGTCGGTCGTCAGCCGCACCGCCCGGCCCTTGGCCTCCAGCGCCAGCCAGCCTTTGCCGGTCATGGCCTCCAGCAGTTTCACGCCCAGTGGGCCGGCCAGGTGATGCCGCCGCTCGGTCCAGTCCAGGCATTGGCGCGCGACGCCGCGCGGCGAGCGCAGGGCGGCGACCTCGACACCCAGCTCCTCGAACCAGGCGCGCCCTTCCGGCGTGACCTCATAGAGCTTGTCGTCCGCCGGCCGGAGCAGGTCGCGGTCGACCAGCGCCTCGCACACCCGAACCCCCAAACGCCCCGCCAGGTGCCCATAGCAACAGCGCGCGTCGCGTAGGGCGCGGGCCTTGGGCGAGCGCGGAACCTCTAGCGACCGCACCGGCGTCGCCAGCACCGACAGGGCCTCGATGGCGTGGGCGACCTCGGCCGAGGCCAGGCGGTAGTAGCGATGCCGTCCCTCGCGCTCGACGGCCAGCAGGCCGCCGTCGACCAGCTTGGCCAGGTGGTTGCTGGCCGCCTGGGCCGTGACCCCGGCCGCCCAGGCCAGGGCGCTGGCGGGCTGGGCGCGGCCGTCCTGCAGGGCCTGCAGCATGGCCGCGCGGGTCGGGTCGCCGATCAGGGCGGCGGGGGTGGCGATGTTGGCGTCCATGCTCCACATCCTAGTCCAGGCGCGGACGGAATGGTTCATCGGCGCGTGTAGCATCGCGACGGCGGATCGGGGCAAGTCCAACAGCATGAGCACCGCATCTCCCGCTTCACGCCTGCCCCTGATCACCGCCGCCGCCAGCTTCGGTTTCTTTGTCACCCAGCTGGACGTGACCATCGTCAATGTCGCCCTCGACGCGATCGGCAAGGCCTTCGACGCCCCGACCGCCCAGCTGCAATGGGTGGTGGACGCCTACATCCTCGCCCTGGCGGCGATGCTGCTGTCGGCGGGAGCGATCGGCGACCGCGTGGGACCGCGCCGGGCCTTCGTGGCGGGCCTGGTGCTGTTCGGCCTAACGTCCGCCGCCTGCGGCTTCGCGGGAAGCCCGCTGGTCCTGATCCTGGCGCGGGCGGCGCAGGGCGCGGCGGGCGCGCTGCTGATCCCGCCGTCTCTGGCCCTGATCGCCCACGCCGCCCATGGAGATGACCGCAAGCGCGCCTCGGCGGTCGGCTGGTGGACCGCCGCCGGCGGGGTGTCGATCGCCGCCGGACCGATTCTGGGCGGCCTGCTGGTCGAGACCCTGGGCTGGCGCTGGGTGTTCTTCGTCAACCTGCCCGTCTGCGCGCTGGGCGTGCTGTTGACCCTGCTGGTGGTTCCCCCGACCCAGGCCAAGCCCAAGGTCCCGTTCGACATCCCCGGCCAGGCGCTGGCCGTCGCCGCCGTCACCCTGGTCGTTGGCGGGCTGATCGAGGGCGGGCATCGCAGCTGGAGCGCCGGGACGCTGGCCGCCCTGGTCGCGGGCCTGATGCTGGCGGTCGCCTTCGTGCTGTTCGAGCGCCGGACCCCGCATCCGGCCATGCCGCTGGACGCCTTCAAGCGCCGCCCGGCGTGGACGGCGGTGGTGGTCGGCTCGGCGCTGAACTTCGCCTACTACGGCGTGATCTTCGTGCTCGGCCTCTACATGCTGCGGGTGCTGCACTGGACGCCGGCCAAGGCGGGGATCGCCTTCCTGCCGCTGACGGCGACCTTCATCGTCTCGAACCTGCTGAGCGGCGGCCTGGTGGCGCGGTTCGGGGCCAGGACCGTGACGGTGACCGGCGTGCTGATCGCCGCCAGTGGCTATGCCCTGACGGCGCGGCTGGGCGCGGGCAGCCAGATGGCCGAGATGCTGCCCGGCTTCGCCATGATCCCCGGCGGCATGGGCCTGGCCGTTCCGGCCCTGACCAGCGGCCTCCTGGCCAGCGTTGACCGCCACGACGCCGGCGCGGCCTCCGGGGCTTTGAACGCCTGCCGTCAGGCGGCTGGGGCGGCCGGGGTGGCGATCTGCGGCGCGGTGGCGGGGATGGACGTGGTGACGGGTCTGCGGGTGTCAGGGAGCGGCGTGGCGGCGCTGTTGCTGGCGGCGGCGGTGGTTGTGCTCATGCCCGTACGGGCTAAGGGTTAGGGCAGACCGCCTTGGCCGCCGGCAGGAAGCGCCAGCTGGGGCCCTTGCCGGTCTCGTCGCTGATCTGGGCGACCAGGGCCTCGCCGTCGCGGCGATAGGTGATGCGCTTGGGGAAGTCGTGCTTGAGGTTCTCGAACACGACCTCGCCGGTTCCGGCAGACTTCATCGGGAAGGTCACGGCCGGGCCGCCGCCGGGACTGGCCAGATAGGCCCAGCCGTCCGGGGTGTTGGCCACGCGCAGGTGCTCGAAGCTCGCGCCCTTGGCGGTGCGGGTCAGATTGACGCCGGCCATCAGGCCGTTGGCCGGGCCTAGCCAGTGCTCCTCGACCACGGTCTTGCCGGCGCACATCCGCCAGTCTCCGGCCATCCACGAGAGGTCTGGCGCGGGCGTGGCGGTCGAGAGCAGGGCGATAGAGAGGACGGCGATCATCGGGGTCTCCTTGAGGACCCGGAAAGCCTAGTCGCAGGCTGGACAGCCGCGCTTGTAGGTTTGCGACAGCTCGGCTCAGGCCGTGGCGATGCTGAGCGCCAGGCCCTCGTCGCCCGACAGGAAGGCGGCGGGCGAGATGCCGACGAAACGGCGGAACTCGCGGCTCATCTGGGCCTGGTCGAAATAGCCCGCCGCCAATGACGCCTCGGCCAGGTCCTCGGCGCCCTCGCGCAGAGCGGCGGTGATCCGGCGCACGCGCATCACCCCGCGCAACAGCCGAGGCGAGATCCCGACCAGGTCCAGGAACTGGCGCTGCAATTGCCGGAGCGGCAGGCCTGACGCTTGCGCCAGTTGGTCGGCCTCGACCCGGCCGTCCTCGCGCGCCAGGAGCTGGACCGCCCGGGAGACGGCGGCCTGGGCGGGCGGAACGGGCGCGGCGGCCAGGACCTTGGCGACATAGGCCTCGACCGCCGCCAGCGGGTCGTCGGCTCCCGCGACCTGGGCCAATAGCTCGGAGGCGGCTTCGGCGCCGTGGAGGTCGGCCAGGGCGATACGGCGGTCGGTCAGTTCGTGCATGGCGCGACCCACGAAGCCGCGCGCGCCAGCGGGGTGAAAGCGCACCGCCACCAGCCGCCCGGCCCCTTGCGACCGCAGGTGCAGCGGCCGGGTCAGCTGGCCGGCGAACAGCGGCGTGGGCTGGGTGGTCCAGGTCTGGCCGGGGCCGAGCTCGGCGTGCGGCGCGCCCAGATGGACGATCAGTTCGGGACAGCCGTCGGGGACGATGCGCTGGACCTCCTCGGGTCCGTCCTCGCGGTCGTAGCGCCAGAGGCAGGCCACCGCGTCCGCCAGTTCGGGCCGGGGCGCGCGCTCGACATAGGGCGAGTGGCTCATCGATCTCCTCGATACGAAAACGCCCGCTTCGGAGGGACCGGAGCGGGCGCATCGGATGTCAGCGGTCCAGGGACGATCCTAGACCAGCGAGCCGTGGCACTGCTTGAACTTCTTGCCCGAACCGCAGGGGCAGGGGCCGTTGCGGCTGGTGCGTTCCCAGTCTTCCGGCAGGGCCGAGACCGGCAGGGCCTCGCGCTGCTGCGGCGACAGGCCGTCCGGGATGGCGCCGGCGACGGCGGCGTTCTCGCCGGTCAGCGGATCCAGGTGTACCTCGACCAGGCCTTCCGGCGCCTGCGGCATTTCCGGCTCGGCATAGGCGATCTCGACCGTCATCAGCCAGCGGGTGGTGTTGGTGCGCAGATCGCCCAGCAGCTTCTCGAACAGCGAGAAGGCTTCGGTCTTGTATTCGTTCAGCGGATCACGCTGGCCGTAGCCGCGCAGGCCGATGACGTTGCGCAGGTGGTCCAGGTGCATCAGGTGCTCGCGCCACTGCAGATCGATCATTTGCAGCAGGAAGTTCTTCTCGACCGAACGCATCTGGTCGGGCGTGATGATCTCTTCGCGCTGGGCTGCGTACTCGTCGCCGGCCTTGGTGATGCGGTCCTTGATCTCTTCGTCGGCGATGCCTTCCTCGGCGGCCCACGTCTCGATCGGCAGGTCCAGGCCCAGGATCGACTGGACACGTTCCTTCAGGCCCTCGATGTCCCACTGCTCGGCATAGGCCTTGGGCGGCAGGTGGCGCGCGACGAGGTCGTCGATCGTGTCGTGGCGCATCTCGGCGATGATTTCCGAGAGGTCGCTGGACTCCATGAACTCCTGGCGCTGCTCGAACACGGCCTTGCGCTGGTCGTTGACGACGTCGTCGTACTTCAGGAGGTTCTTGCGGATCTCGTAGTTGCGCTGCTCGACGCGCTTCTGGGCCGTGGCGATGGCGTTGTTCAGCCACTTGTGGGTGATCGCCTCGCCTTCCTGGACGCCGAAGGTGCGCATGATCGCGTCCAGGCGTTCGCCGGCGAAGATGCGCAGCAGATCGTCCTCGCACGACAGGAAGAACTTCGAACGGCCCGGGTCGCCCTGACGGCCCGTACGGCCGCGCAGCTGGTTGTCGATGCGGCGGCTTTCGTGGCGCTCGGTGCCCAGCACGAACAGGCCGCCGGCGGCGAGGGCCTTCTCCTTGGCGTCGGCGATCTCGGTCTCAAGGCGCTTGCGTTCGGCGACCTCGTCCTCGTGCGAGATCTCCAGGCCCATGCCGCGCTGCTGCTGGCGCCAGTTGAACAGGCGCATGTCGATGCTGCCGCCCAGCTGGATGTCGGTGCCGCGGCCGGCCATGTTGGTGGCGATGGTGACCGCGCCCGGGACGCCGGCGTCGGCCACGATCACGGCTTCCTGCTCGTGGAAGCGGGCGTTCAGCACCTGGTGCGGGATGCCCTTCTGCTTCTTGCCGTTGTTCTCGAAGGCGAAGCTGGCCAGCAGCTTGGACAGCTCTTCCGACTTCTCGATCGAGACCGTGCCGACCAGGATCGGCTGGCCGCGCACGTGGCAGTCGGCGATCTGCTTGAGGATGGCCTCGTTCTTCTCGCGCTCGGTGCGATAGACCTCATCGTCGTCGTCGATGCGCAGCACGGGCCGGTTGGTCGGGATCTCCGAGACGCTCATCTTGTAGATGTCGTCGAATTCCTGGGCCTCGGTCGAAGCCGTGCCGGTCATGCCCGACAGCTTGGAGTAGAGGCGGAAATAGTTCTGGATCGTCACCGAGGCCAGGGTCTGGTTCTCGGGTTGGATGTCGGCGCCTTCCTTGGCCTCGATGGCCTGGTGCAGGCCTTCCGAGAGGCGGCGGCCGGTCATCATGCGGCCCGTGAACTCATCGATCAGGACCACTTCGTCGCCCTTGACGATGTAGTCCTTGTCGCGCGTGTACAGCACGTTGGCGCGCAGGGCCTGGTTGACGTGGTGCACCACCGAGACGTTGGCCGCGTCGTAGAGGCCGGCGGAGTCCTCGGCCAGGTGGCCGCCCTCCATCAGAATCTCTTCGATCCGCTCCTGACCTTCCTCGGTCAGAATGACCTGACGCTGCTTCTCGTCGTGGTCGTACATCGTCTTGTCGAGGATCAACTGCTTAATCAGCACGTCGATCGTCTTGTAGAAGCTGCTGCGGTCCTCGGTCGGGCCCGAGATGATCAGCGGCGTGCGGGCCTCGTCGATCAGGATCGAGTCCACTTCGTCGACGATCGCGAAGTTGTGGCCGCGCTGGACCATCTCCTCGACGCTGTAGACGAGGTTGTCGCGCAGGTAGTCGAAGCCGAATTCGTTGTTGGTGCCGTAGGTGATGTCGCTGCGGTACGCGCGCTGACGCTCGCCCTGGCTCAGGCCGTTGACGATGACCCCGTAGCTGAGGCCCAGGAAGGTATAGACCTGACCCATCCAATCGGCGTCGCGGCGGGCGAGGTAGTCGTTGACCGTGATGACGTGGACGCCCTTGCCTTCCAGGGCGTTCAGATAGGTGGGCAGGGTGGCGACCAGGGTCTTGCCTTCACCCGTGCGCATTTCCGAGATGCCCGAGAAGTGCAGCACCATGCCGCCGACCATCTGGACGTCGAAGTGCCGCATGCCCAGCACGCGCTTGGAGGCCTCGCGCACGACGGCGAAGGCTTCGTTCAGGATGTCGTCGAGGCTTTCGCCCTTCTCCAGCCGCGCCTTGAACTCGGCCGTCTTGCCCTTCAGGGCCTCGTCGGAGAGGGCGGCGTATTCGGTCTCGTAGGCGTTGATCTTCGCAACACGCGCGGTCAGGGTTTTGACCTTGCGTTCGTTGGAAGAGCCGAAGAGCTTTTTGGCGAGACCAAGCATGCAGGGGGAATCCGAAGCGTTCTATATTGTGAGACCGGCGCAAAGGCTTTGGCGGCCTTGACTACGGTGTTTTTCGGGGCGCGCGGATCGACGGAAAAACCGCTCGACTTGCGTGCGCGCGAGACTTAAGCACCGGTCAAAGACCTGTCAACGCGATGGGTTTTTCTAAATCCCCTAGGTTTCACAGAACGAGTAGCGCGCATGGCGGGTTCGCAGGGCCGGGCATCGGGTGGGCAAGGCGGTTTCTTCTCCCTCGGCGGCGTCGGTCTGGCGATCGCGGTAGCGCTTCTGCTGGCGGCGTGCGGCCAGAATAAGGTCGCCGACAAGCCGCCCGAACCGGGCGATACGGCCGTGGCGCGGGTCAACGGCCAGGTGATCTGGGCCTCGGACGTCAAACGCGAAGCGGTGGCCCAGGGTCTCATCAGCGAAGGCGAGCCGCTGGATATTTCCAGCGAAGTGTTCCGCCAGCGCCTTGACGAGGTCATCGACCAGAAGCTGCTGGCCGCCGAGGCCGGCAAGCGCAAGCTCGACAAGGATCCCGTCGCCCAGCGCCGTCTGGCCGCCGCGCGCGAACGCATCCTGGGCGACATGCTGGTGGAGGGCGTGGTCGAGAAGGCCGTGACCGAGGACGCCATCCGCAAGCTCTATGCCGAACAGCAGAAGCTGGCCAAGCGCTCGGAAGAGATCCGCGCCCGCCAGATCGTGGTCGGCACCCAGGCCGAGGCCGAGAGCGTCAAGAAGCTGCTGGCCTCCGGCGCCTCGTTCGACGCCCTGGCCATGGAGCGCTCGACCGACCAGGCCACCCGCTTCAACGGCGGCGACATGGGCGACTACTTCACCCTGGACGTGATGCCCGAGCCCTATGGCGTGGCCCTGAAGGACGCCCAGAAAGGCGCCCTGGTCGGTCCGTTCGCGGCCGAGGGCGGCTGGGTCCTCGTCCGGGTCGAGGATCGCCGCACCGAGGAACCGATCACGCTGGAGGCGGCTCGTCCGCAGATCGTGCGCTTCCTGACCTATGACCAGGTGCGCGACATTCTCGAGAAGCTGCGCGGTTCGGCCAAGGTCGAGATGCTGGTCAGCAAGGCCCAGGATGTCCCGGGCGCCGCCGCCCAGGAGCCGGCCTCCGCCCCGCCGGAAGCCCCGGCCAGCGCGCCGGCCTCGGCTCCGCCGCCTCCCGCCCAACCCGCCAAGAAGTAAGAAGCGGCCGCCATGACCAAGACTCCTCAGGGGACCGGCCAAGGAACCGGCAAGGCCTCGGGCAAGAAAATCGCCGCGAAGGCGCCGGAAAGCGCGCCCAATCCGGTCGAGCGCGCCGGCGCCGCCATCGAGCGCGCCCTGGTCGACCCCTTGAACTCGGCCCTGAAGCGCGCCGGCCTGCGCCGCGCCGAGAAGTCGGCCGGCGAAACCGCGCCTCCCGCCGGCGCGGGCAAGCCCGGCCTGGCGATCTCGCCGATGGCCGTGCCGTTCCCGGTCATCCCACCGATCGCCGGCGTCGAGATCGCCACCGGTCGCGCCGGCTTCTACAAGCACGAGCGCGAAGACCTGCTGCTGATGCGCTTCGCCGAAGGCACCTCGGCGGCGGGCGTCTTCACCCGCCACGGCGTCGGTTCGGCTCCGGTGGACTGGTGCAAGCGCCACCTGGCCGCCAGCGGCGGGGCGGACGTCCGGGCCCTGGTGGTCAACGCCGGCTGCGCCAACAGCTTCACCGGCAAGCCGGGCGCCGACGCGGTGCGCCGCGTGGCCACCGCCGTGGGCAAGCGCCTGGATTGCCGCCAGCGCGACGTGATGATGGCCTCGACCGGCGTCATCGGCGTCATCCTGGACGACAGCAAGATCACCGCCCGCCTCCCCGAGGTCGAGGCCCGCCTGAAGGCCGACGCCTGGGCGGAAGCCGGCCGGGCGATCATGACCACCGACACCTTCCCCAAGGGATCTTACGCCACGGCCTTGATCGACGGCGTGGAAGTGAAGATCGCGGGCATCGCCAAGGGCTCGGGCATGATCGCGCCCGACATGGCCACCATGCTGGCCTTCGTGGCCACCGACGCGGCCATCGCCCCGGCGGCGCTGCAGACCCTGGTCAGCCTCTACACCCGCACGACCTTCAACTGCGTGACGGTGGACGGCGACCGGTCGACCAACGACACCCTGCTGCTGTTCGCCACCGGCCAGTCGGGCGCGCCCAAGATCCACCGCGCCGGCGACAAGCGCTTGGCCGACTTCCGCGACAAGCTGGAGCACGTGCTGCTGGACCTGGCCTTGCAGCTGGTCAAGGACGGCGAGGGGGCGACCAAGTTCGTCAAGATCACCGTCAACGGCGCCGAAAGCCCGGCTTCGGCCCGCAAGATCGCCCGCACCATCGCCGAGAGTCCGCTGGTCAAGACCGCCTTCGCCGGCGAGGACGCCAACTGGGGCCGCATCGTCATGGCCGTCGGCCGCGCCGACGAGCCGGTCGCGCGCGAGAAGATCAGCGTCAAGTTCGGCGAGCTCTACGCCGCCCGCGACGGCCTGATCTCGCCCGACTACGACGAGGCCAAGATGAGCGCCTACGTCAGGAACCAGGAGTTCGAAGTCAGCGTCGACGTCGGCGTCGGCAAGGGCTCGGCCACCGTCTGGACCTGCGACCTCACCAAACAGTACGTGGCCATCAACGGGGATTATCGGAGCTAGGGCTCCTATAGTTCGAAACCCATTTCCCTTGTCATCCCGGCCGAAGCGTAGCGTAGAGCCGGGACCCAGGGGCAACCGCAATGCGCCGGCCCCTGGGTCCCGGATAGCCTCTGCGAGGCTTCCGGGATGACACGGGGATTGGGACTTCTACTGGTGTGGAAGTCTTCCGGCGCTTCATCGAATAGGTAGCCTTCCCCATGTCCGACCTCACCCCCGACCAGGAAGCCGCGCTTCTGAACGACCTGACCGCCGCCTGCCAGAGCGCCGGCTATCTCGTCGAGCCGATCGACCGTGGGCTGGAAGTGTCCGGCGCCGACGAGGACGACGGCGCCTTCTATCTGCTGCTCGACCACGGCTGGCTGCAGGCGCGCTGCCTGGTGCTGGACCCCGAGGACCTGGGCGAGGCCCGCGACCTGACGGCGCTGTTCGAGACCGTGGCCCGCGCGCAGTTCCGCCTGATCGGCTGCCGTTTCGGCTACGACGCCGAGACCGGCCTGTGGCTGGTCGAGGACCTCTATCCGGGCTTCGACTCCGCGCGCGTTCCGGCCGTTCTGGAGCAGCTAAGCTTCATCTGGGAGGCGCTGGAGGACCTGTTCCTGGCCGCCCTGGAAGGGACCGTGCCCAGCGACGAGGCCTTCGACGCGGCCTTCGATCTGGAAGCCGCGACGCCGCCGAACTAGGCTGGACGAATCCCTTGTGAAACAAGGGGGAACCGGTCGGTGAGGCCACCGTTCCTGACCGGTGTTCACTTGGAGGGGTTAGCGATGTCTCGGAAGCTTTGCGTATTGGTCGGCGCGCTGTTGCTGTCCGCCGTCGCCCCCTCCGTCCACGCCCAGGTCAAGCCGCCGGCCACGCCCGACGAGCCGGGCGGGCGCTGGGGCGAGGCCAAGAAGAAGGCCACCGAGATCGGCAGCCAGCCGGTCCGCGACGTCGGCATCTCCAAGCGCGAGATCCCGGTGATCCTGGAGAAGGCCTTCAACGACCCTTACAGTCTGAAGGGGCTGAAGGCCTGCACGGCGATCGCGGGCGAGGTGAGGGATCTGAACGCCGTGCTCGGCCCCGACTATGTCGTCGGCAACGAATATACGGAAAACCGCAGGGGCAAGCTGGCCGAGGCGGGCGGCAAGGCGATCATCAACAGCATCATCCCGTTCCGCGGCCTGGTCCGCGAGGTCTCGGGCGCGGCCCCGGCCGATCGCCACATGAACGCCGTGGTCGACGCGGGCCTGGCCCGTCGCGGCTTCCTGCGCGGCGTGCATCTGAAACAGGGCTGCAAGACGAAGTTCTAAAGGCGACGGGCGCGGAACCGCCGCGCATCTGGTAGGGTTTTCACGAGGTCCTGCGCGCCGTCGCGCGGGGCCTTCAGCCCTCCAGAGAAAGACGCCGATGAACCTAGAGATCGGCAGCCGCCTGCACTACGACGTGCGCGCGCCCACGACCTTTGTCCTGGCGATCCAGGTCGCCGACGGCGCCGGCCAGACGCTGCGCAGCGAGCGCATCGGGCTGCCCGACGGCATTGAGGCCGACTTCTTCGTCGACGCGTTCGCGGGCAATCGCTTCGTCCGTTTCCTGGCCCAGCCGGGGCGGCTGGAGATCGAGTACGAGGCCAAGGTCCGCCGCGACCAGGGCGTAGACCATCGGCGGCGGATCGGCGGCTCGGTGGTCAAGGACCTTCCGTCGAACGTGATGCCCTACCTGAATCCGAGCCGCTATTGCCAGTCCGACCGGCTGACAGCCTTCGCCATCAAGACCTTCGGCGACGGGCCGCACGGCCTGGAGCAGGCCCAGGCGATCGCCGACTGGATCCGGGACAACATCGCCTATGTCGCCGGATCGACCCACGGCTCGTCCTCGGCCGTGGACACCCTGATCGATCGGGAAGGCGTCTGCCGGGACTTCGCCCATCTGGGCGTGGCGCTGGCGCGAGCGCTGGACATGCCGGCCCGCTTCGTCGCCTGCTATGCGCTGGACCTGACGCCGCCCGACTTCCACGCGGTGTTCGAGGTCTTCCTCGACGGGGCTTGGCGGATGTTCGACGCCACCGGCCATGCGGCGATCGGGGGCATCGTGCCGATCGCCTTCGGGCGTGACGCCGGAGAGGTCCCGTTCGTCGCCACGTTCGGCGACGCCCGGTTCGAAGGCATGTCTATCCGGGTCGAGCGCGGGGCCGTTTAGCGCCCAGGAGCCTAGCGCTTGGTCGAGGTCGCCAGCGCCGAGACCTCGCGCGCATTCAGTTGACGCACGTTGGCGATCGGGCAGTGCCGGGCGCCGTCCGCCGTCCGCGCGATCATCTCGGCATTGTCGCCGGAGCAGACCAGGTCGCTGCCGTCATTGGCTCGCACGCTGAGCTTCTGGGCCGCGTTCAGGCCCTCGCAACCGTCCGCCATCTGCAGGCGGTAGATGCCGCCCGTCGGGGCCTGGACGTAGAGGGTCTTGTCGCCCGCGCGGTTCGCGCCGGCGATGAACCGGCCGTCGAAGCAGCGCTTGGCGCTGTCGCGGGGCAGATCGTTGGAATAGGCCCGCAGCTGGGCCGCGTGGTCGAAGACCTGGCCGTTCTGGGCCACGGCGGGCGCGGCGCCGAGCGCCAGGACAGCGCCGAGGGCGAAAAGAGCGTTCTTCATGGTCTTCCTCGCGGCTGGGTCTGGGCGGCAGACCGGCGACAACCTCTACGATAAGGAGCGCACGGAGCGGGTCGGATGGCAAGTCCGAGGAATAGGACACCCGCCCGCTTGCCTCTGTCGCCGCAATCGCGTTCACATCGCCGCGTAACAGTGTTTCGGGGGCGGGTTTGACGGAAGCCTTGATCGTTCGCGGCTTGAACAAGACGTTCGCCAAGCCCGCGGTGTCCGACCTCGACCTGACGGTCCACGCGGGCGAACTCTATGCGCTGCTGGGGCCCAACGGAGCCGGCAAGACCACCACCCTGCGGATGGTCGCGGGCCTGACCCAGCCGGACAAGGGCGAGATCGAGATCTTCGGCGTCGACGCCCGCAAGGATCCGGCGGCGGCCAAGGCCGTGCTGGCCTGGGCGCCGGACGAGGCGATGATCTACGACAAGCTCACGCCCCTGGAATATCTGGAGTTCGTCGCGGGTCTCTGGAACATCGAGCCCAAGGCCGCCAAGGCCAAGGCCGAGGAACTGCTGGCCACCCTGGGCCTGGCGTCCGAGGCGCGCCGCCGGTGCGAGGGCTTCTCGCGCGGCATGAAGCAGAAGGTCGCCCTGGCCGGGGCCCTGATCCACGATCCCAAGCTGCTGATCCTCGACGAGCCGCTGACCGGCCTCGACGCCGCCGCCGCGCGCCTGGTCAAGGACATGCTGCAGGCCCGCGTCGACGCGGGCGGCACGGTGATCCTGACCACTCATATCCTGGAAGTGGCCGAGCGCATGGCCGACCGGATCGGCATCATCGCCGGCGGCCGGCTGCTGGCCGAGGGCACGCTGGAGGACCTGCGCGGCAAGGCCGGCGAGGCGGGAGGCGGCACTCTGGAAGACGTCTTCCTGCAGCTGACGGCCGAGACGGCCTGATGAGCCTGCCGTTCAAGCCCGCGAGCACGCCCTGGCTGCTCGCCCACGAACTGCGCCTGACCTGGCGCGGTATCAAGGCCGGCCGCAAGGCCTCGGGTCCCGGCGCCGTGATCGTCTTCGCGATCCTGGGCTTCATGATCCTGGTCGGCGGTGTGTTCCTGGGGCTGGGCGCGCGAGGTCACGCGGTGCCGGTGGGGCCGCTGTCGATCATGATCGCCGACCTGGCTCTGGCCGTGATCCTGACCCTGATGCTGTCGACCACCCTGGCGGCCTCGGCCGACGCGCTCTACGAGCGCGGGGACCTGGATCTGCTGTTCTCCTCGCCGTTGTCGCCGCGCCGGGTGCTGTTCGTCCGGGCGCTGGGCCTGGCGGTGCAGGCCGGGCTCTGGTTCCTGATCCCGGCGGTGCTTCTGCTGACCCCGTCGATCGTTTTGGGTCATCCGAGCTGGCTGGGCGCGTTCGTCGTGCTGATCGCGGCCGCTCTCGGGGCCTCTGGTGTCGGGCTGCTGGTGGCCATGGCCCTGTTCGCCCTGATCGGTCCGCGCCGCACGCGGACCGTGGCCCAGGTGCTGGCGGCCCTGATCGGCGCGGCCTTCTTCCTGGCCAGCCAATACCGCAACCTGATGGGGGAGCGGTCCAGCGACAGTTTCTTCGCCCGTATCGCCACAGACGCCAGGGATGGCCGCATCAAGCTGCCGCCGTTCGCCGACCTGCCGCTGCGCGCCGCGCTGGGCGAGCCGCTTCCGCTGCTGGTTCTCGTGGCGATCGGGGCCGGGATCTTCCTGCTGGCCGCCCAGACCCTGGGCCGTCGCTTCGCCGACGCGGCCGCCGCCACCCAGGGGGCGGAAACCCGCAAGGGCGCCACGGGGCCGACCCGCGACTTCGCCGCCGGGGCTTTCCGGGCCACCGTCCGCAAGGAGTTGCGGCTGATGGGGCGCGACGCCGCTCTGCTGTCGCAGGTGCTGCTGCGGGTGCTCTACATGCTGCCCCTGGCCTTCGCCCTGGCGCGCGCGGCCTCGCACCAACCCGCCTGGGCCCTGGCCGGCGGCGCGGCCGGCGTGGCGTTCCTGGCCGGTCAGGTCGCCGGGAGCCTCGCCTGGATCACGCTGTCAGCCGAGGATACGCCCGATCTCCTGGCCGTGTCGCCGACGCCGATGGCGGTCCTGCGCCGCGCCAAGCTGGCGGCGGCCCTCATGCCGGTCGCCCTGCTGCTGCTGGTCCCGGTCGCGGCCCTGGCCTGGTTCCAGCCGCTAGCCGGGCTGTGGACCGCGATCGGCGCGGGGCTGACGGCCTGGTCGGCGGGTCTGATCAATGTCTGGCACCAGAAGCCGGGCAAGCGCGCCGACTTCCGTCGTCGGCGCGGCGGCTCGGTGCTGGCGGCGCTGGTCGAGCTGTTCATCGCCTTCCTGATCGCCGGCGCGACGGCCCTGGCGGTGGCGGGAATGCTGGTCTGGGCGCTGATCCCGCTGATCGTGGCCGGCGCGCTGATGATGGCCATGCGGCGCACCGACGAGCAGATCGCCGCGACCTTGCGGGCGGCGGCCGTGGGCGCCTCGAACTAGAGCGCCTCAGGCGTCCAGCAACGCCCGGATCCGACAGACAACGCCGTCCGGCTGGAAGTCGATCGTGGCCGAGCCCGACAGCTCCGCCGCCAGGCCGCGCTCGATCAGGCGCGAGCCGAAGCCGCGGCTGGTGGGCGGCGCGACGAGGGGGCCGCCATACTCGGTCCAGGTCAGGTCCAGTCGCTCGGCGCCGGGCTCTGGCGCGAGGTCCCAGGCGATGCGGATCCGGCCTTCCGGCGTCGACAGGGCGCCGTACTTGACCGCGTTGGTGGCCAGCTCGTGCAGGGCCATTGACAGCGACAGCGCCGTCTTGGGCGACAGGCGGATCGCCGGGCCGCTCAGCTCGAACCGACCGGCGCCGCCATGCGGCTCAGCCACACGGGCGGTGACGTCGTGCAACTCGGCCCCCTCCCAGTTCTCGCGGGTCAGCAGGTCGTGGGCCTCGGCCAGGGCGACGATGCGGCTGGAGAAGGCCTCCTGGGCCTGGTCCAGGGAACGTTGGCTGTTGAAGCTCTGGGCGGCGATGGCCTGGATGGTGGCCAGGCTGTTCTTGACCCGGTGGTTCAACTCGTTGACCAGCAGGCGCAGGTGCAGCTCGGCGCGCTTGCGGTCGGTGACATTGACCACGGCGCCGACGAACCGGTGTGGCTTGCCGTCGTCGCCGAAGGTTACCTTGCCCTTCACGCTCAGCCAGCGCTCGATGTGGTCGTCGCGGCCGATGCCTCGGAATTCGACCGAATAGTCCGCGCGGATCGTCGGATCCATCGCCTGCTGCATGGCGTCGCGGACCTTGGCCTGGTCGCTGGGGTGCACGCGGGCATGGAAGATCTCGGCGCTGACCGGCTCCCCCGGCGTGACGCCGAACATGTGGTAGCAGCGGTCCGACCAGACCAGATCGCCGGTGTCGATGTTGAGGTCCCAGGTGCCGACGTCGGCCGCGTCTATGGCCAGGCGCAGGGTCTCTTCCTGCCGTAGCAGGTGGTCGACGGCCTCGCGGCGCTCGGTGACGTCGGACACCACGCCGACGAAACGGGTGCAGCGGTCGCCTTCGAAGAAGGCGCGCCCGAAGGTCTCGATCCAGCGCAGGGCGCCGTCGCCGCCGCGACGGATCCGGTATTCCATATTGATCGTGGCCGGTCCGTCGGGATCGGTGGCGGCGGCGACGGCGGCTTTCACGAGGTCCCGGTCGTCGGGATGCAACAGCTCGAGGAAGGCCTCCGAGTCAGGCGGCGATTCCGAAGTCACGCCGAAGATGGCGCGGGCGCGGTCGTCCCAATAGCGCAAGCCCTGATCGGGGTTGTGGTCCCAGCGGCCCAGACCCGCGGCCTGGGCCGCTATGTCCAGGTCGGCGCGGGCGGTGGCCAGTTCGGCCTCGACCTGCTTGCGCTCGGTGATGTCGACGATCACGCCGGTATTGCGCGCCGGCTTGCCATCGTCGTCCAGATAGGCCCGGCCGCGCGTATAGACCCAACGCACCGAACCGTCGGCCTGGACCAGGCGGTACTCCCCGGAGAAGTGGCCGCCCTCGAAGGCGGCCTTCAGGGCGCTGTCCCGGACGCGGTCGCGGTCGTCGGGATGGACGGCCGGGGTGTAGCTCTGGGCCGGCAGGCCGGCCTCGGCGTATTCGGGCGAGACGTTGTGCAGTTCGGCGTAGCGGGCGTCGGCATAGACCTTGTTGGCCCGGATATCCCACTCCCAGGCCCCGACCACGCCGGCCACCTGGCGCGCCATCTCGTAGCGCTCCTTGGTGGTGCGCAGGTCGCGGGCGGCGCGGATGGCGTCGGTGATCTCGACCACCGTGGTCAGGACGCCGCCGACGCCGTTGGCCGCGGTCTTGTCCGGCACCGGGCTGTAGCTGACCGTGAAGTAGCCAAGTTCCTGAACGCCGTGCCGGGTCACCTTCAGGGGCAGCTTGTCAAAGGCGAAACCGCCGCTCTCGCCCGACAGGATGTCCTCGTGCACCTTGCCCAGCGAGGCCTGGAGTTCGGGAGGCGTGTCCTTGAACTGCCTTCCCAGCGCCTCCGGATGCTGCTGGTGCAGCGCGGGCGCGTAGGCGTCGTTGTAGATCAGGACCAGCTCGGGGCCCCAACGCACGGCCATCGGGAAATTGGTGGCCAGGATCATGTCCACGACCAGACGCAGGCTAGGGGACCAGGCCTCCAGAGGCCCGACAGGCGTCTTCGACCAGTCAAATAGAGCGACGCGCTGGGCCATCTCGCCCCCGGCGATTCTGGTCAGCGCAGGCGTGGCCCGAGGTTTTCCCTCGCCCATTCGCTTGGTCCCCCATCCGGTCTCGCGACCGGCCCTGGTTAAGGTGAACCCATAGCGGAGCTGGTTTCAAGCGTCGCTGTAACGAATGGACGCACAAAGGTATCCGGAGGCGTCATTTGACCCCTCCGGATACAACCATTTGTTTTATTTAGGCATTAGTCGATGGGCGACCAGCGCTTCTCGGGCGGAGCCGCCGGACGCTTGGGACCGCGAAACTCGTTCCGGGGAGACGAGGCCGATTTGCCCTGACCCTGACCCGGGCCGCGACCCTGACCGCTCTTTTGTCCGCCCTCGGAACGTCCGCCGCCGCCGCCATTGCGGTTGCGGGCGCGCTTGCGGCGCAGTTCGGACGGCACGTCGTTGCGCGGATCGGCGCGGCGCGGGTCGACGTACTTCTCCGGCGGAGCCAGCTTGTCGGCGACGGCGGCCGCAGCGGCCAGCTGCTTGTCGTTGCGGCGATCGAAGGTCGGGATCACCTGGCGGGTGGCCTTCTGGATGTCCTTCAGCAGGCTGCGTTCGTCATCGGCGCAGAAGCTGATGGCGATGCCGTCCTTGCCCTTGCGGGCGGTACGGCCGATCCGGTGGACATAGGCCTCCGGCACGTTCGGCAGCTCGTAGTTGATGACGTGGCTGACGTCGTTGACGTCGATGCCGCGCGCGGCGATGTCGGTGGCGACCATGGCCCGCATCTCGCCGGCCTTGAAGGCGGCGAGGGCGCGCTCGCGCTGGCCCTGGGTTTTGTCGCCGTGGATCGAGGCGGCCTCGATGCCGGCGGCGTTCAGATATTTGGCCACGCGGTCGGCGCCGCGCTTGGTGCGCGTGAAGACGATCGTGCGGCTGAAGGTCGGGTCAGCGAACAGCTCGGCCAGCAGCGGACGCTTGCGTTGCGCCTCGATGTACAGCACGCGCTGGTCGATGCGCTCGACCGTGGTGGCTTGCGGGGCGACCGAGACCTGGACCGGGTCCTTCAGCAGCTCGCCGGCCAGCTTGCCGATCTCGCTGGGCATGGTGGCCGAGAAGAACAGGTTCTGGCGGTTCTTGGACATCTGGCTGGCGATCTTGCGGATCGGCACCACGAAGCCCAGGTCCAGCATCTGGTCGGCTTCGTCGAGGACGAAGATCTCGACGCCCGAGACGCTGGCCGACTTCTCGGCCATGTGGTCCATCAGACGGCCGGGGGTGGCGACCAGCACGTCGACGCCGGCGGCCAGGGCCTTCATCTGCGGGCCGTACTTCACGCCGCCATAGACGGTGTGGACGGTCAGGCCCATGTGGACGGCGTAAGCCTTGAAGTTATCGGCGATCTGGGTGGCCAGTTCGCGGGTCGGCGACAGCACCAGGCAGCGGAAGCCGCGGCGCGGGGCCGGCATGCGGTTCTCGGCCAGGCGTTGCAGGATCGGGAGAGCGAAGGCGGCGGTCTTGCCGGTGCCCGTCTGGGCAATGCCCAGCAGGTCCTTGCCCTGCAGGACGACCGGGATGGCCTGGGCCTGGATCGGCGTCGGCTCCTTGTAGCCCTTCTCGGCAAGGGCCTTCAGCAGCGGCTTGGCCAGGCCAAGGTCAGCAAATTGAGTCAAGTGATTCAGTCTTTCATGCGCCGAGGCAGAGCGCATGCGTCCTCGCACGGCTGGCCCCTCGGCTAGTCGGTCGGGGAGCGCCCCGCGTGCACGGGCGATCTGATGAGAATCTCTTCAGGGCGCTCAACAGGCTGGTCCGGAAACGGACCGTCACGCGGCTGGAGCACCGATAGCGCCGATGAGGCGCGAGGCTCATATCCTATGTTGCGGTGCAAAAGTCAAGGAAGGGGATGTCGCGGCTAAATCCTCCCCGACGGGGGAGGTGGCTGAAGGCCGGAGGGGGGAAGTATTGCCGAGCCTGCTTCTTCCCCCGCCGTCGTCTCTTCGAGTCGACACCTCCCCCGCGAGGGGGAGGATTTCGCATCCGCTAAGGCTTGGCCTTCGGGGCCACGTCGAAGATCTTGTGTACGATTTTCCAGCCCTGCGGCGTCTTCAGCAGCTGCATGTAGTCGGTGAGGACGGCGTTGGGGTAGTCGAGCACGATCTTGGCGCTGGCGGCCGTGCCGGTGATCGAGATCGACTCGATCCAGCGCTTGCGCTGAGCCTCGTCGGCCGCGGGCTTGCCGCTGGCCCCGGCGATGTATTCGTCGTCCGAGCGCGTGGCGACCGCACCCTCGCGGATCCACATCAGACGGGCGTCGTCGTGGAAGGCCTGGCGGTGCTCCTTGCCATCGCCGGTGGCGTGGCCGGCCAGATAGTGCTCCAGGGCGGCGCGGACGGCGGGCTCCTCGGGGTTCGAGGCTTGGGCGAACGCTGGGGCGGCGGCGAGCAGGGCCGCGCCGGCGGCCAGGGTGGCGAACGTCTTGTGCATGGTGTCCCTCCCAGGTGGTTTTGGAAGGTTACAGGCGTAATTGCGGCGGAGGTGGGGCGATCCTCTTGCCAGCTCCGCCGCCTCGCGCCAAACCCGGCTCATGACCAAGCCGATCGTCCTCGTCGCCGCCGCCGCCCTGATCGATGTCGATGGGCGGGTGCTGATCTGCCAGCGGCCCCAGGGCAAGCAGTTGGCGGGCCTGTGGGAGTTTCCGGGCGGTAAGGTAGAGCTTGGCGAGACCCCTGAAGAGTGTCTGATCCGCGAACTGCAAGAAGAACTCGGAATCAAGGTCACCGAAGCCTGTCTCGCGCCGTTCGTTTTCGCGTCCCACGGTTACGAGTCTTTTCACCTCCTGATGCCACTCTACTTGTTGCGTCGGTGGGAAGGCCAAGTGACGCGTAAGGAGCACGAGGCGCTGGCATGGGTAAAACCGGACAAGCTCACGGACTATCCGATGCCCCCCGCGGACGAACCGCTGGTGGCGTGGCTGCGCGACGTACTCTGAAACGCTTCTGGTCCGACGAGTCCGGCGCCACCGCCGTCGAGGTGGGCGTGCTGGTGGTGCTGATCAGCATCGCCCTGATCGGCGCTCTGAGCGTGCTGGGCGACGGTATCAAGACCGCCTTCAACAAGACCTCCACCGCCATCGGCACCTAAGCCTAGCCGGCCTTGTCTCCGGCCGGCAGTTCCTGAGTTCCCAGCGCATCCGCCAGCCGCATCTTGGCCGAGCCCGGCCGAAGCGGCTTCTGCTGGCTGTCATGCGGCGCCCAGCCGGTGACCGAGACGATCTCGAAGGTCGCGGGCACGCGGCCGTCCGCCTCGGCGAAGCGCTCGACATACAGTTCCATCGCCCGCAGGAGCACCTTGCGGCCCAGCGGCTTGCGCGACCGATCCAGCAGCACGCTGGTCTCGCCCATGCGGCGCAGGTCGTGCAGCAGCGCGATCGGATGGGCGTAGCGGACCTTCACGCGATCGACGTCGGCGACCGGAAGCGCGAAGCCCGCGCGCTGCAGCAGGCCCGCGGCGTCAATGGCGTCGGCGAACGGCGAGACCCGCATCGACGCGCCGTCCGACAGCTCGGCTTCGGCGGCCAGCAGGCATTGGCGCAACTCGGTCAGGGTGGCGCCGCCGAAGATCGCGCCGAGAAACAGGCCGTCCGGCCGCAGCGCGCGGCGGATCTGGATCAGGGCGCCGACCAGGTCATTGGTCCAGTGAAGCGACAGGGTCGAGACGACCAGGTCCAGGGTCGCGTCGCCGAACGGCAGGCGTTCTTCGTCGGCGACGACGCGCAACGTGTCCCGCCCGGCCAGCATCCGGCCGGAGAGGTCGGCCTCGATCAGGGTGTCGATGTTCTGGCGGGCGTCGCTTTCGCTCAAGGCCTTGAAAAAATGGCCATTTCTCGCGCCGAGGTCGACGGCGGCCGGAAAGCGTCGCAGGATCGTCTCCAGCCGCATGACCACGTCCTGGGCCGTCCGGGCCTTCAGGAAGTCGGCCGACGCATAGTCGGGCGCGGCGCGGTCCAGGCGCTGACGATGCAGGGCGCGGTCGAAGAGAAGCGGGGAAGCGGTCATGCGCGCGGAACATGGCGATTTCGAACCGACATGGAAAGTCGCCCCGCGCCTGATCGCGCCGCTTTGGCGGGATTGGGGGCGCGGGCTCCTCGATCTGCTGTTGCCGCCGTCCAGCCTGGACGGGGAGGCGGCGCTGAGCGGCGGCCTGGCCGCACCGGCCTTCGCCAAGCTCACCTTTCTGGATGACCCGGTCTGCGACGGCTGTGGCCTGGCGATGTCCTATGCCGGCGCTGCTCTGGAGCGCTGTCCCGTCTGTCAGGCCAAGCCCAGGGCCTTCGCCCGGGCCCGCGCGGCCTGTGTCTATGACGAGCATTCCCGCGATCTGGTGTTGAAGCTGAAGCACGCCGACCGCCCGGAACTGGCCCAGCTTTTCGCGCGCTGGCTGTCGCGGGCGGCCGGCGACCTGCTGGACGAGGCCGACGCCATCGTGCCCGTGCCGGTCCACCGCGCGCGTCTGTTCAGCCGTCGCTACAACCAGGCCGCCGAGATCGCTCGACCGCTGGCCCGCATGGCGGGGCTGGCCTACCTGCCCGACGCCCTGGTCCGTAAGCGCGACACCGCCAGCCAGGGCGGCAAGTCCGCCTCGGGCCGCAAGCGCAACGTGGCCTCGGCGTTCGCCGTCCCCGAAACGAGGCGCAAACAGGTTGCCGGTCGACGGATCGTCCTCGTTGATGACGTGTTGACTACAGGAGCCACCGCCGAGGGTTGCGCCCGGGCGCTGCTGGCCGCCGGAGCGGCGTGCGTGACGCTATCTGTCGTCGCACGCGTTACAGAAATGCAGGCGCGTCCTATATGAGGACGTACAAGTTATGAGTCTGAGCATGGCCCACGTCACCATCTACACCCGCCCGTTCTGCGGCTATTGCGCCCGCGCCGTCGCCTTGCTGGGCGAAAAGGGCGCCGACTTCACCGAGGTCGAGGCCGGCATGGACCCCAATCTGCGTCAGGAAATGATGCAGCGTTCGGGACGCACGACCTTCCCGCAGATCTTCGTCGGCGAGCAGCACATCGGCGGCTGCGACGACATGATGGCCCTGGAGCGCGAGGGCAAGCTGGACGACCTGCTCACCGCATGAGCTCGTCCGCGTCCCTAAGGGTCGGTCTGATCCAGACGCGCACGCCCGCGACCCACGCGGCGGCGCTGGCCCATGTCGCGCCGCTGGTGCGCCAGGCGATCGCGGAGGGCGCCCAGTTCGTCCTGACGCCGGAATGCACCAACGTGGTGCAGAAGGACCGGAGCAAGCTGCTGCCGACCTTGACGTCGCTGGACGAGGATCCCGTGGTGCTGGGCCTGCGCGAGATCGCGGCGCAGACGGGGACCTGGATCGACATCGGCTCGGCCCTGGTGCTGCGCGAGGACGGAAAAGCCGCCAACCGCCAGGCCATCATCGACCCGACGGGGGCGATCGTCGCCACCTACGACAAGCTGCACATGTTCGACGTCGATCTCCCCACCGGCGAGACGGCGCGGGAGTCGGCGACCTACACGCCCGGCGAACGAGCGGTGGTGGTCGACACGCCGCTGGCCAGGTTCGGCCTGTCGATCTGCTACGACATGCGCTTTCCGGCCTTGCACCGGGCCCTGGCCCTGGCGGGCGCGACGGTGCTGACGGTCCCGGCCGCCTTCACCCGTCCGACCGGCGAGGCGCACTGGGACGTGCTGTTGCGGGCCCGAGCCATCGAGACGGGCTCGTTTGTCATCGCCGCGGCCCAGGGCGGCTTCCACGAAGACGGGCGCGGCACCTGGGGCCGCTCGATCGTCGTCGGGCCGTGGGGCGAGGTGATCGCCAAGCTTGACCACGACGAGCCTGGCGTGCTGTTGGCCGACCTCGACCTGTCGGCCGCCCTCTCGGCGCGGGCGGCGATCCCGGCCCTCAAGAACGCCCGGCCTTTCGTCGGGCCCTGAAAGCGACCATCTATAGTCGATGATCAAGTACGCGCTTCAGTGCGACGCGGCCCATGAGTTCGAGGGCTGGTTCGGCTCGTCGGCGGACTATGACGACCAGGCCGCTCGAGGCCTCGTCGATTGTCCCGTCTGCGGCTCGTGCGGGGTGTCCAAGCAGATCATGGCGCCGGCCGTGGCGGGCACGAAGGCGCGGCGCTCAGTCCCCGAAGTCGATCCGAAGATGCGCGAGATGATGATGACGGCCATGGGCGAGGTCCGCCGGCACGTCGAGGACAATTTCGACTATGTCGGCGACGCCTTCGCCAAGGAGGCTCGCGCCATCCACGAGGGCAAGTCCGAGGAGCGCGGCATCTACGGCCAGGCCTCGCCGACCGAGGTCAAGGCCCTGGTCGAGGACGGGGTGAAGGTCGCCCCGCTGCCGCCGCCGGCGTTGAAGAAGACGGACGTGAACTGAGGCCGCGCTGGGGTGGCAAACCACCCTTTGCGGACATTTGACGCCGTGCGTCCTTCGAGGCGCGCTCAGGAGCGCGCACCTCAGGATGAGGTTCAGTGCAATGAATTCCTCATCCTGAGGCGCCCGCACAGCGGGCCTCGAAGGACGCAGGACATGCCCGCTCACCACCCATAGCCGACGCTCCATACCCCCTTGCGCGCCGGGAGCTCACGCGCTAACACTGAACTTAATGGTTCAGTATGTGACAGCCCGCCTCGACGCCTCGTTTGCCGCGCTCTCGGACGCCACCCGGCGCGGCGTTCTGGAGCAGCTTGGACGCTCGGACGCCTCGATCACGGAGCTTGCCGACAAGTTCCACATGACCCTCACGGGCATGAAGAAGCACGTCAGCGTCCTGGAACAGGCCGGGTTGGTGACGACCGAGAAGGTCGGGCGCGTACGGACCTGCAAGCTCGGCGGGCGCGGGTTCGAGGAAGAGATCGCCTGGATCGAAGAGCGTCACCGGATCTGGAGCTCGCGTTTCGACGCGCTGGACCAAGTCATCGAAGCCTTGAAACGAAAGGAAAAAGCCGATGGGCGAAAGAGTGAGTGACGGCCGCACGACGGTCGAGCGGACGTCTGATCGCGACCTGGTCGTGACGCGGATCTTCGACGGCCCGGTCCGTCTGGTGTTCGACGCATGGACCAAGGCCGAGCTGTTCCAGCTTTGGTGGGCGCCGAAGTCGATCGGCGTGCCCATGCTGTCCTGCGAGATGGATGTCCGCACGGGCGGGGGCTATCGCATCGTGTTCGGAAAGGACGCGGAAAACGCCATGGCCTTCCACGGCAAATATCTCGAAGTGACGCCGCTATCGCGGCTGGTCTGGACCAATGACGAAGGCGAAAATGGCGGCGTCACCACGGTGACCTTCGAGGAGGAAGAAGGCGGCAAGACGCGGCTGGTCCTTCACGAGCACTATCCTTCGAAGGAAGCCTTCGACGAGTCGGCCGGCGCGGAAGAGGCGCTGCCCGAGCAGTTCGCGCAGCTGGACGAGCTTCTCGCCAGCCTGGGCGCGACCGTCTGACGATGACGAGAAAGGGCGCCGGATCTGCATCCGGCGCCCCCTTTAGCCTCCACGACCGCTAGGCCTTAGCGATAGCGGTACTCGTAGTGGCACTTCTTCTTGCTCTTGCCGATCTCGTGACCGGCCACGGCGCCGACCGCGCCGCCCAGCAGGGCGCCTTCGGTCTTGTTGCCGCGCGCGGCGACGGTGTTGCCCAGCAGGGCGCCGCCGAGGCCGCCGATGACGGCGCCGTTCTTGGCCTTGGACTTGTTGCAGACCAGGATGCGCTCGCGACGCTGCTGAGCGTCGGCGGCGGTGACGGCCACGGAGCTGACGGTGAAACCGACAACGGTGGCCAGGACGATAGCTTTCAGGCGGGCGCGCATGGCGAGCTCTCCAAATTGTTCTTGTTGAGATCCCTCGCGTCGTAAACGCCTTGGCTGACAGGCGGTTGCCAGAAAGTCGGACAGCCGACCATCAGCCAAGCTCTTACGCTCTCAGGTCAGCCTTCGACGCGATAGCGGCCGTCGGCGTCGGGGCAGACGCGCACATAGCGGGTCTCGACCCGGCCGTTGTACTCGGTCGGGGCGGGGGCCAGGCGGCAGCGTTCGCTGGCTTCGGCGTAGCGGCCGTCGCTGTAGCGATAGGGCTGGGTCTGGTCGTAGCTGTAGTAGTTGCCGCGCGTGTCGCACTTGGCCGAGGCGTTGCCGACGGCGGCGCCGACCCCCGCGCCGACCAGGGCGCCCAGCACCGTGCCCTCGGGCCTGGCGTTACGGGCGGCGACGTTCGAGCCCAGGGCCGCGCCGGCCAGGGCGCCGATCACACCGCCGACCGTGGCGTTGCGCTTGGCGTCTTGGCGACAGTCGCTCGGGTAGGAGACATTGGCGCTGGTGTCGATGCCGTAGGCGCCGGCGTAGGGCGCCGCATAGCGGCTGGCCTCGCCCGGATAGCGGCGGTCATAGGCGCCCGCGCCCCGGCGACGGTCATAGTCGCTCCGCGCGGCGAGATAGCGCGAACGATCGCGCTCCCACTGGTCGCGGTTGGCGTCATAGCCGCTGACATAGCTTGTCCCGCTCACGCGGAAGCGGTCGGCCTCGGACGGGTGACGGCGGTCATAGGCGCCTTCGCCGTTGCGGCGGTCGTAGTCGTAGCGGGCGCGCTCGTAGGTGGCGCGGCTGCGTTCGAACTCGGCCTGTTCGGCGTAGTAGGCGGCGCTGTCGCGGTATTGGGCGACCCGGTAGCGCTCGGCGTAGCTGGGATAGCGGCGGTCATAGGCGCCGCGGCCGTAGCGACGATCATAGTCTTCGCGGGTGCGCACATAGTTGGCGCGGTCGCGCTCATAGGCTTCCTGGCGCGACTGATATTCGGCCACGCGCTCATAATAGTTGGCGCGCTGGTTGTCGTAGTTCTGCAGGCTCCGCTGGTAGGCCGAGTCCTGGGCGAAGGCGGGGGCGATCGCGCCGCACGCCATCGTGGTCGCGAGCAATGCGGCCAGTGTCTTGGAAGTCATGATGGTTCTCTCCGTTCCCTCTAGAACGGATCGACGTCCGCCACCGACACGGGGCGCCAATCCGGGTTCAAGTCCCTGCGGAGATCAAAAGCTTGGGCGAGGGCGAGGTTCCCGTTTCAGTCCGTCAGCCACTCAAGCTGGAAGGCGCGACCATCCCATTTCATCACGGCCTCGGACGCTTCGGCATGGCCCAGCAGCAGGTCGCCCTTGACGATCTCGACGGTCGGGCGAGGGCAGGGGTCGCTTTTCTTGCCATAGCCCTTGCCGCAGGCGGTGGCCGTGACACGCGAGGCGTCGGCGGTCGTCATGTAGTCGGGCGGCGCCAGGTGCAGGGCCACCCGAACCGGCATCGCCGGGTCCGCGCCGCGTTTGACCGCCAGAAAATAGACGTCGCGGCCTTCACGGACGATCTGGACGGTGTCCCGCTTTCCATCGTGGTCGAAGTCGCCCGAGATGGGGCCGGGCAGGCTGGTCGTGAGCAACAGGGCCAGGAGCGTAATCATCGGAAGCCTCACGCGACAAACGTCAGGCGACTGTGACTCAATCTCTGGTGACGGTCATCATGTAGTTGATGTCGACGTCGCCGGAGCGGCTCCAGCGGCCAGTCAACGGATTATAGGCCACGCCGAACGGGCCCTGCATCTCGACCGGCTCGCCGGCGAGGAAGGCGCGCAGCTCCTCGGGCTTGAGGAACTGCTTCCACTCGTGGGTGCCCGGCGGCACCCAACGCAGGATGTACTCGGCGCCGATCTTGGCCAGGGCCAGGGCCTTCAGGGTGCGATTCAGGGTGGCCACGATCATCAGCCCGCCAGGCTTGAGCAGGCGCGAGCAGGTGCGCAGGAACTCGCCCGGGTCGGCGACGTGCTCGATGACCTCCATGGTCAGCACCAGGTCGAATGGCCCCGCGCCCTCGGCCAGCAGCTGCTCGGCGGTGGCGGGGCGATAGCCGATTTCGAGCCCCTGCTCGGCCGCGTGGGCGGCGGCGGTCTTGATGTTCTTCTCGGAGGCGTCGACCGCCGTGACGGCGAAGCCCAGCCGCGCCATCGGCTCGCTCAACAGGCCGCCGCCGCAGCCGATGTCTAGCAGGGAGAGGCCCTCGAACGGCGCGCGGGCCGAGGCGTCGCGGTCGAACCGCGCCAGGGCCTGCTCGCGGATGAAGGCCAGGCGGCAGGGATTGAACACGTGGAGCGGCGCGAACTTGCCCTTCGGGTCCCACCATTCGGCGGCGATGGCCGAGAACCGCGCCACGTCGGCGGGGTCGATGCTCCAGGAGGGGGCGGCGGCTTGAGTCATGCCTTCCTCTACCACGGGGAGTTTTTCGCGCCACGATCGGAGAAAAAAGACACCTCCGCGACATTGCCGTTGCGCGATCCCCCCGCTAGAAGGCGCGGGCTTGCGCGAGGGGGAGTGATCCGGCCGCGCGGGCGCAAGAAATAACCAAGTGTCGAGGTACTGAGGACGTGTCACGTCTGGTGATGAAGTTCGGCGGCACGTCGGTGGCCGACCTGGAGCGCATCCGCCGTGTGGCGCGCCTGGTCGCCGCGGAAGTCGCGACGGGCAAGCAAGTGGCGGTGGTCGTGTCGGCCATGTCGGGCAAGACCAACGAGTTGGTCGCCTGGACCGACGGCGCCGGCCGCGCCGCGCAAGGTCTTCCGGAATCGGACGACGAGTACGACGCCGTCGTCGCCTCGGGCGAACAGGTTACGGCCGGCCTGCTGGCCATGACCTTGCGCAACATGGGCCACAAGGCCCGCTCGTTCCTGGGCTGGCAGGTGCCGATCATCACGACCGAGGCGCACGGCAGCGCGCGCATCGAGGACATCCCGCCCGAGAACCTCGAAGCCTGTTTCGCCGACGGCGAGATCGCCGTCATCGCCGGCTTCCAGGGCGTGACCAGCAAGCAGCGCATCACCACCCTGGGCCGGGGCGGCTCCGACACCAGCGCCGTGGCCATCGCCGCGGCGGTGAAGGGGGCGTGCGACATCTATACCGACGTGGACGGGGTCTACACGACCGATCCGCGGATCGAGAGCAAGGCCAAGCGCCTGGCCAAGATCAGCTACGAAGAGATGCTTGAAATGGCCTCGCTGGGGGCCAAGGTGCTGCAGACCCGCTCGGTCGAGATGGCCATGGCCCATCGCGTCCCCGTCCGGGTGCTGTCGAGTTTCGTCGAACCGGGGGAAGCGCCCGGACAAGGTACGATCGTCTGCGACGAGGAAGAAATCATGGAAAAGCGCATCGTCTCGGGCGTCGCCTACAGCCGCGACGAAGCCAAGATCACCCTGCTGGGCCTGCCCGATCATCCGGGCGTGTCCTCGCAGATCTTCGGCCGCCTCGCCGACGCCAATGTGAACGTCGACATGATCGTGCAGTCGCGCGCCCGCAGCGCCGACACCGCCAACATGGAATTCACGGTCGGCAAGCGTGACGCCGCCCGCGCCGTCGAGATCGTCAAGGCCGCCCAGGCCGAGATAGGTTTCGAGGCCGTCGCGGTCGACGAGGACGTCTCCAAGGTGTCGGTGATCGGCGTGGGCATGCGCAGCCACGCGGGCGTCGCCCAGTCGATGTTCGCGGCCCTGGCCGAGAAGAACATCAACATCCAGGTCATCTCGACCTCGGAGATCAAGATCAGCGTGCTGATCGACGCGGCCTACACCGAACTGGCCGTCCGCGCCCTGCACGCGGCCTACGGGCTGGACCAGCTTTAAGCGCTTTAGTGGAAGGGACTTCGCGGTCCCTTCTACAAAACGTCGCGTTCGGACGTTATGAGGGCGCGAGCCTGCGGAGCCCCCATGTCTGACGTCTTCAAGTTCGATCCCGACGCCAAGGCCGTCACCTTCCACGGTGACGCGGGCCTGGAGCTGCTCTACGACCTCCTGCTGCGCGCCAAGTTCGGCGACGGCTATGAGAAGCCGCTGCTGATCAGCCCGTGGCTGGCGGCTCTGCTGAACCAGCTGGACAAGGCCCTGCCGGACGACGGCCAGTGGTTCCCCGAGAAGCCCGGCCAGCCGATCTTCGACACCGACGACCTCCTGGCCATGGGCGACGCCGTCATCGAGGAGGGCCACACCGTCGGCTGGTGGACCATGACCGAGCCGGAAAAGCGCGCCTATCTGCGCAATGTCGTCGCCGCGCCACACCCGCTGACCGACCTGGAGGTCGAGTTCATCGAGAGCGACATCGACGCCGCCCTCGAACAGGCCCGCCGCCTGGTCGCCGACGCCGACGAGCCCCTGGCCCTGCCGGGGCACGGCTGATCTCGTTCTATTGCGCGGCATGGGTCACGCCCTGACCGCGCCCGCGGAGCGGGGGTGCGATCGTTCGAGCGGCCTGCTAATCCGGACCGTATGAACACCTCCCGCAAACTCCTTCTGGGCCTGCTGTGCGGTCTGGTCGCCGGCGCCTTCTGGGGCGGGGTGTTTCTGGCGCCGAAGCTGCTGGACGCCTTCACGCCGCTGCAGATGACGGCCGGACGCTACATCGCCTACGGCTTGGCCTCGGCCCTGCTGCTGGCGCCGGTCTGGCGGCCGGTGATGGCTAGGATGACCGGCAGGGACTGGCGCGATCTGGCCGCCCTCAGCCTGCTGGGCAACCTGATCTACTATGTCGGCCTGTCGGTGGCGGTGCAGAGCTCGGGCGTGGCCCTGGCGTCGCTGATCATCGGCCTGCTGCCCGTCACCGTGACCCTCGTGGGCGCCAAGCGGGGGGAGGGCGTCGCGCTTCGCCACCTCGTCGCGCCGCTGGCGCTGGTGGCGGCGGGCGGGGTCTGCATCAACGTCTCGGTGTTCACGCAAAATCAGGGTGTCGGCATCGGCCGACAGGTCGTCGGCGTGCTGGGCGCGACCCTGGCCCTGGCCATGTGGACCGCCTACGCCGTCTGGAACGCCCGCCGGCTGGCCGCGACCCCGAAGTTCAACAGCCACGAGTGGTCGCTGCTCACGGGTCTGGCCACCGGCCTGCTGTCGCTGGTCCTGGTGGTTCCGGCCTTCCTGCTGGGTGGCAAGGTCCACGCGCCGGCGGCCTGGGGCTGGTTCTGGATCGTCAGTTTCGCCGTGGCCATCGGCGCCTCGGTGATCGGCAACGGCCTTTGGAACGCCGCCAGCCGTCTCCTGCCGCTCAGCCTGTCGGGCCAGTTGATCGTGTTCGAGACCCTGTTCGCCCTGCTGTACGGCTTCCTGCACGAAGGTCGCTGGCCGCGCGGGCTGGAGACGGCGGCGATCGTGCTGATGCTGGCCGGCGTGCTGTGGTCGGTGCGGCTGCACCGGCCGGCGAAAGAAGCCTTGGCGGCGGGCTAAAGCCTTCTCGCAACATGACGCCAATCTGAACAGCGCGGTTCAGATCAGGTTCAAGCGCGGGGTCCTACAACTCCTGACAACAGCGCCGCCCATCTCATGTCGAGAAAAGGGGGCGACGCTCCGGAAGTTAGGAGTCCTGCCATGAAGACCATCGGCAAGTTCACCAAGACCGCGATCGCCGTCACTGTCGCCGGCGCTCTGTTGGCCCCCGCCTCGGCCGCCTTCGCCGCCGACAAGACCGAGCGCGCCATCCTGGGCGCCGTGATCGGTGGTCTGGCCGGCGCCGCGATCGGCGACGGCAAGCGCGACGCGGTCGTCATCGGCGCGGTCGCCGGCGCGGCCCTGGGCGCGACGACGGGCAAGGACAAGTACGACCGTCGCTACAGCCAGTCGTATCGGACCGCTCCGCGCTACGGTTACGACAACCGCTACAGCGATAGCCGGTACAGCGACAGCCGCTACGCCAGCAACGGCCGCTACGCCTATGACCGCGATGGTCGCCGCCACGAGCGTCACGACGCCCGCTACGACCGCCGCGAGGACGACCGCTACGCCTACGGCTATCGCCCCGATTATCGCCGCTAGGGTTCCGATCCCCCTCTAGTGTGCCGACTGCGCCGCCCGGCCAAAGCCGGGTGGCGCTTTTTCACGTCGCCGGTCTGCCTGGACATTGGCGACGCTTTTTCGTGCTCCCACACCTTATCGACGTTCGGTTGTCCGCGGCGACTTTCACGCGGGCGAAATCTGCTATAGCCCCCATCTAGGTAGAGGGAGCGGTCTTAACCCCTGGCGCTCAAAGCTGGGCTAGACCGTCTTTCGGGTAGGGAGCGCGCGCAGACGACATGGCGGCATCCGGCATGGCCGTTCGAGGACCACGCAGCCTGCTTCGGCAGATTCGCGAGGCGATGGCCGGCGGCGGGCCCGCCCAGGCCAAGCTCGACATGGTGGTGCGCACCATCGCCATCTCGATGGTGGCGGAAGTCTGCTCGATCTACCTGCGCCGCGCTTCAGGCGATCTCGAACTGTTCGCCACTGAAGGTCTGGCCCGCGAAGCCGTCCACGTCACGCGACTGCAGCCGGGCGAAGGCCTGGTCGGCGAGACCATGCGCCTGGGCCGGCCGCTGAACCTGTCGGACGCCGCCAGCCATCCGCAGTTCTCGTACCGCCCGGAAACGGGCGAAGATCCCTACCACGCCTTCCTGGCCGTGCCGCTGTTGCGCGGCGGTCGCGCGATTGGCGTGCTGGTTGTCCAGAATCGCACCGAGCGGAACTATGACGAGGAGGAGGTCGAGGACCTCCAGATCATCGCCATGGTGCTGGCCGAGATGGTCAGCTCCAGCGAGCTGCTGGGCGCCGACGAGCTCAAGGACGTCGAGCTGGCGCCGCACAAGCCGGAACGGCTCAAGGGCTCGCGCTTCGCCGAGGGCCTGGCCTATGGCGTGGCCGTGCTGCACGAGCAGCCGGTGGCCCCCGAGACCCTGCTGTCCGACGACGCCCTGGCCGAGGAGGCCCGTCTCTCCTACGCGATCGAGGCCCTGCAGACCCAGATCGACCAGATGCTGGAAGGCCAGCACGGCCTGGTCGGGGCCAGCTATGAGGTGCTCGAGACGTACCGCATGTTCGCCCACGACCGGGGCTGGAACCGCAGCCTGCAGGAGGCGGTGCGCTCCGGTCTTACGGCGGAAGCCGCGGTCGAGCGGGTGCGCTCCGAGCACCGCGCCCGCCTGGGCCAGGCCCGCGACCCGTATCTGCGCGAGCGCCTGCACGACCTGGAAGACCTGAACGACCGGCTGCTGCGCCACCTGTCCGGCGACGTGCATCACGTGCGCGTCCTGCCCGACAACGCCATCCTGATCGCCCGGAACCTGGGTCCGGCCGACCTGCTGGAATACGACCGCACCAAGCTGAAGGGCATCCTCCTGGAGGAGGGCTCGGCCGCCAGCCACGCCGGCATCGTGGCCCGGGCGCTCGACATCCCCTGCGTCGGCCGACTTTCTGGCCTGCGCGACCGGGTCAGCGAGGGCGACCCCGTGGTGGTCGACGCCGAGACCCAGGAGGCCTGGCTGCGTCCCCGCTCGGACGTCGTGAAGGCGCTGAAGGCGCGGATGGAGGTCCGCGCCCAGCGCAAGGCCGAGTTCGCCCGCCTGCGCGACACGCCGCCGATCACCAAGGACGGCGCCAAGATCACCCTGCTGATGAACGCGGGCTTGGCCGTCGACCTCGACATCCTGGCCGAGACGGGGGCGGAGGGCATCGGCCTGTTCCGCACCGAGTTCCAGTTCATGGTCGCCGAGGAGCTGCCGCGCCTGGAGGCCCAGACCTCGCTCTACGAGAAGGTTCTGGAAGCCGCCAACGGCATGCCGGTGACCTTCCGCACCCTCGATCTCGGCGGCGACAAGCTGCTGCCGTACATGGAGCTGGAGCGCGAGGACAATCCGGCCCTGGGCTGGCGCGCCGTGC
Organism: Caulobacter sp. GW821-FHT11E10; assembly: GCF_058808375.1. Lineage (NCBI taxonomy): Bacteria > Pseudomonadati > Pseudomonadota > Alphaproteobacteria > Caulobacterales > Caulobacteraceae > Caulobacter > Caulobacter sp. GW821-FHT11E10. The sequence continues at coordinate 102,252 of NZ_JBXARP010000010.1, read as the reverse complement.
GCATGGGCCTGGACCGTCCGGCCCTGCTGCGCATGCAGATCCGCGCCCTGATCAAGGCCGCCGCCGGCCGGCCGCTGCGGGTGATGTTCCCGCTGGTCGCCAATGTCGACGAGTTCCGCGCCGCCCGCTCGTTCGTGGACCAGGAAGTGGCGTGGGCCCTGAAGCGCGGACGGCCCGCGCCGGCCCGCCTGGACGTCGGCGCGATGATCGAGGCGCCGTCGCTGCTGTGGCATTTGGACGCGCTGCTGCCGATGACCGACTTCGTTTCGGTCGGCACCAACGACCTGATGCAGTACATGTTCGCCGCCGACCGGGGCAATCCGAAGGTGTCGGACCGTTACGACCCCTTGTCGCCGGCCGCTTTGCGGGCGCTGAAGACCATCCAGCAGGCTTGCGCCGACACCGGCACCCCGGTGTCCGTGTGCGGTGAGATGGCTGGCCGCCCGCTGGAGGCCTTCGCCCTTGTGGCCTTGGGTTTCGAGGCCTTGTCCATGCCGCCGGCCGGTATCGGACCCGTCAAGCAGATGGTCCTGTCGTGCGATCGCGAGGCCGCCCGGCGAAATGTCGAGGCCCTGCTGAAGGGGACCAGCGGCTCCCTGCGCGGCGAAATCGAAACCTTGGCCCGAAAGCTGTATGTGGCGGTGTGACGACAGCCTGGCCGTTAGCCAAGCGTCACTGTTTTGTACATTGAATCCGGCTACTTAGTTTGATATCCACAACAGACGTTAAAAGCTTCGTGTCGCACGAAGCGGGGGAGTGTGTCGCGCTTCGCGCGCGGCGCGAATTTCGGGGCTCTTAGTCAACCATGCCGCTGGATACGGGCAACGTGAGACGTCTGCATCTCGTCTCCGACGCCGATACGGATGATACGCCGGTCGCCGTCGCCCAACCCTCTCTGAACGAGGGCGCCGATATCGGCGTGGCCCTGAAGGCCGCGCGCGAGTTTCGCGGCCTGACCACCCAGGACGTCGCCGACGCCACCCGCATCCGTCAGGGCTATATCGAGGCGCTGGAGGACCTGCGCATCGAGGACCTGCCCTCGCGCCCGTTCACCATCGGCTATGTCCGCGCCTATGCGGCCCTGCTGGGCCTGGACGCCGAGGCGGCCGTGGCCCGTTTCAAGAATGACGCGCCGGACGATGGCGCCGAGCTGCGCGAGCCGATCGGGGTGCGCCGCGAGCGCGACCCGCGCCTGGCCCTGATCTTCGCCGGCGGCATCCTGGTCGTGGGCGCCATCCTACTGTGGAATGTCGCCCAACGCGCCATCGCCAAGGACGAGCCGCCGCCGCAGGTGGCGCAGAACACCACCTCGAGCCAGGTCGCCACCCATGTCGGCAACAGCCAGGTCGCCCTCGGCGCGCCGCTGCCGGCCCCGGTCGAGTCGACCACGCCCGAACCCTACAAGACCCCCGGTCTCGACGACGCCGCCGCCAATGGCGGTTCGGTCGACGCGGCCAAGATCGCCGCCAAGGCCCGCGCCGACGCCGACGCCAGGGCCGGCGTCGTGGATCCCAGCACGCAGTTCACATTGGGCGGATCGTTCAAGCCCAAGGGCGCGGTGCTGGGCGCTTCGCCCGCCGAAGGCTCGGGCGTCATTCTGCAAGCCCGCAAGGCCGCGACCCTGGTGGTGCGCGGCGCCGACGGCCAAGTCTATTTCGCCCGCGCCCTGGCGGCCGGCGAGTCCTACCGCGCCCCGCGCACGCCCGGCCTGACGGCCGACGTGTCGGACCCCGCGGTGTTCGAGGTCTATGGCAACGGCGTGTTGACCGGACGACTGCAGGCCAATCAGACCGCGCTGAGCAAGCTGGTCCCCGCGGCCCCCGTGGCGGCCCCGGTGGCGGCCGTCGCGCCGGCGGCGTCGAAGCCCGCGGCTCCCAAGCCTCAACAATAACCCAATCTCCCTGGGGAAATCGGGGTAGGGGCAGGCGAAGCCCTTCAGTTCGCCCCCGACACCCTCTAAATTAGACCCATGGCCGCAGACCACACGCACGTCCGTCCCTGGCGCATGATCACGCGCCGGCAATCGCGCAAGATCCGCGTCGGCAATGTCGAGGTGGGCGGCGATGCGCCGATCACCGTCCAGTCGATGACCAACACCCTGACCAGCGACGCCGCCGCGACGCTGGAGCAGATCCGTCAGCTGGAAGAGGCCGGCGCCGACATCGTCCGCGTCAGCTGCCCCGACACCGACAGCACGGCCGCGTTCAAGACCATCGCCCGCGAGGCGCGGGTGCCGCTCGTGGCCGACATCCATTTCCACTACAAGCGTGGCATCGAGGCGGCCCAGGCTGGCGCCGCGTGCCTGCGGATCAATCCGGGCAATATCGGCTCGGCCGACCGCGTCCGCGACGTGATCCAGGCCGCCCGCGACCATGGCTGCTCGATGCGGATCGGCGTCAACGCCGGCTCGTTGGAACGCGAACTGCTGGAGAAGTACGGCGAGCCCTGCCCCGAGGCGATGGTCGAGAGCGCTCTGAACCACGCCCGCATCCTCCAGGACCACGACTTCCACGAGTTCAAGATCTCGGTGAAGGCGTCCGACCCGTTCATGACCGTCGCCGCCTACTACCAGCTGGCCGAGGCCATCGACTGCCCGCTGCATCTGGGCGTCACCGAGGCCGGGGCCCTGCGCACCGGTACGGTGAAGTCGGCCATCGGCATGGGCTCGATGCTGTGGGCCGGCATCGGCGACACCATCCGGGTCTCGCTCGCGGCCGATCCGGTCGAGGAGATCAAGGTCGGCTTCGATATCCTCAAGTCGCTGGGCCTGCGCCACCGGGGCGTCAACATCATCGCCTGCCCGTCGTGCGCGCGGCAGGGCTTCAATGTCATCAAGACCGTGGAGGCCCTGGAAGAGCGGCTGGCCCACATCTCGACCCCGATGTCGCTGTCGATCATCGGCTGCGTGGTCAACGGCCCGGGCGAGGCCCTGATGACCGATATCGGCTTCACCGGCGGCGGGGCCGGGGCGGGCATGGTCTATATGGCCGGAAAGCCCGACCACAAGCAGTCCAACGACGGCATGATCGACCACATCGTCGAGCTGGTCGAGAAGAAGGCCGCCGAGCTCCAGGCCGCCAAGGACGCCACGCCGGTGGCGGCGGAGTAGGGGCGACAAGCTCCGTCCCCGTACGTTTTCGCTGGCCTTCGGGCCCAGTGACCGCTAACGCCGCGTCATGATCGGACCACACGCCTCGGGCGGCTACATCCTCGAAGAACTCTCCGTCGGGATGGTCGCCGAAAAGCACGTCACCGTCACCGAAGCGCGCATCGGCCAGTTCGCCGAAGCCTCGGACGACTTCAACCCCGTGCACATGGACGAGGCCTTCGCGTCCAAGACCGCCTATCGCGGCCGGATCGCCCATGGCCTGCTGTCGGCTTCGTTCGGCTCGGCGGTGGTCGGCACCATCCTGCCGGGCGCGGGCGCGATCTACCTGTCCCAGACCCTGGCCTTCCACCGGCCCGTCCGCATCGACGACGTCGTGACGGCGCGCGTCACCGTGGCGGCGATCGACGAGGTCAGCGCGCGGGTGACGCTGAAGTGCGAAGGCTATGTCGGCGAGGACCTGATCATGGACGGCGAGGCCGTCGTCCGCGTGCCCCGGCGTCGCCGGAAAGTCTAGCCAAGGGTCGACCTTCCAACCGTCGCGATGCGCGATCGGCATTGCCCGTCCCGAAATCGGCATGGGAGATGACCGCCCGCCCGGCTTACTCTCCCGCGTGTTTTGGAGAGGGTCTGGAATGAACCGTGTTTGGATGGTGGCGGGCGCCGCCCTGGTTGGGATGGCGCTTTCAAGTGGCGTCGCGAGCGCCCAGTCGACCAACAGCTTCCCCGCCAAGATCTGCGACGTGCGCGATCACGGCGCGGGCGGCACGCGGATCTGGTTCGACACCGTGGCCTTCCAGAGCGCCGTGGACGATTGCGCCAAGGCCGGCGGCGGCACGGTGCGGGTGACGCGCGGCGAGTATCTGATCGGCCCGATCTGGCTGAAGTCGAACATCCGCCTCGAGATCCAGAAAGGCGCCGAGGTCCTGGCCGGCACGGACGCCAGCCTGTTCCCGCAGGGCGAGCGCATCGGCGTGATCAATGTCGACGGGGCCGAGAACGTCGCCATCGTGGGCGAGGGGCTGGTCGACGGCCAGGGCCAGGTCTGGTGGGAGCGGATCCGGGCGATCTGGCGCTCGATCCCCGACTTCGCCACCGACGGCCAGGCCCGCCAGCAGCAGAAGGACGACCGTCCGCGCCTGGTCTGGGTCAACAAGAGCAAGAACGTGCGCTTCGAGGGGCTGCGGTTCGAGAACTCGCCGTCGTTCCATCTGGTGATCAACAACAGCGACTACATCACGATCGACCACGTGCGGATCACCGCGCCGGCCCACGCGCCGAACACCGACGCGATCGATCCGATGAACAGCCGCCACATCGCCATCACCAACAACATCATCAGCGTCGGCGACGACACCGTTGCCATCAAGTCGAACGGTCCCGACGATCGCTATCCCGACGGCGTGTCGTCCGACATCCTGATCGCCAACAACACCATCCTGGAGGGGCGCGGCATCTGCATCGGCAGCGGCACCAGCGGCGGCGTCCAGCGCGTGCGGGTCGAGAACAACACCTTCGAGGGTTCGATGTACGGCCTGCGCATCAAGTCGATGCGCGGCAAGGGCGGCACGGTCCGGGACGTGGTGTTCAAGAACAACACCATGAAGGACGTCGAGACCCCGCTGGTCTTCACCAGCTACTACGCCTATCGCCCGCTGGACCTGAAGTCGGCCGAGAAGCAGCTGCAGCCGGGCGGCTTCCTGCTGGGCAACCAGATCTGGCCGGGCCCGACCGATCCGGCCCAGCCGTTCGTACACGACAAGACGCCGGACATGTCGGGCATCGTCGTCGACGGCGTCACCGCCACAGGCGCGGACCTGGCCGGCATCATCGTCGGCCTGCCCGAAAAGGCGATCGGCATCACGCTGAAGAACATCAAGATCGAGGCCAAGCGCGGCCTGCTGGTGCGCAACGCCGAGGTCTCGACCCAGGGCGTGACGATCCACAGCGCCGACAAGACGCCGATCCGCCCCGAGGCGGGCGGCGTGATCAAGGCGGCGCGCTAAAGCACAAATCCCTCGTCATCCCGGGCGGCCGCAGGCCGACCCGGGACGAGAAAAATGAGCGTCTCTAGGCGTTCGCCGCGTGATCTTCGTTGGCGCCGCCCGTGGGGCCCTCGTCGGCGCCCTTGAACACGCCCAGCTCGGACCAGAACGCCTCGGCCGCCAGGCTCTGGCGCGCTGCGGGGCGGAAGACGCGGATGTCGACCGAGACCTCCCATTCGGGACCGCCGGCGCGGACCAGCCGACCCTCGGCGACCTCAAGTTCGGCCAAGGTCGCCGGCAGCCAGGCCACGCCGCGCCCGTCGCGGGCCATCGGCATCAGGCTGGCGGCCAGGCGGGCCGAGAACACCTCCCGCAACCCGGAGGCGCGGTCGACGAAACGCTGGGATTCCAGGATCCGGCCCAGGCCCGACTCGGCGCTGTAGCCCAGATAGGGGATGTCGGCGTCAGCCTCCGCCAGGATCCAGCGCGGGGCGCCGGCCTCGTCGGGCGCGCAGAACGGGACGAGCGCGTCCCGGCCCACCACGACCGAGCGGAACTGCGAGCCGAAGCGCCCCGGCGCGGCGGCATGGTGGTGGCACAGCAGGAACTGGGCCTGGCCATGCAGCATCAGCTCCTCGCAGGCCTGCATGCTGTCGGAGATCAGCCGCACCGGCCCCAGCGGCGCGCGGGCTTCCAGCAGCCGCATCCACTGCGGAAAGAAGGTGTAGGACAGGGCGTGGGTCGCGGCGAAGCGCAGGGTCGCGGCCTCCTTGCCGCCGGCCTCGCGCGCTTCGCGGCGCAGCTGGATGATGCGCCGGATCAGCTCGTCGGCCCCGCCACGGAACTGCTGGCCGGCGACGGTCAGGGCCACGCCGCTGGCGGTCCGGTCGAACAGCGGCGCGCCGATCCAGTCCTCCAGCGCGCGGATGCGACGGCTGAAGGCGGGCTGGGTGACGTTGCGGTTTTCGGCGGCGCGCGAGAAATTGCCGGTCTCGGCGAGCGCCGCGAAGTCTTCGAGCCAGATCAATTCCATCGATAATGCCTGTTACGCATAGCGAGCTTCGAGAACGGCATTGGCCCGTCGCGGGACCGCCAGCCTAGGGTTCGTCCGCCAACTGGAGAACCCCGTGCGAATTCTAGACATCCGCGAGAAGACCGTCTCAATCGCCTCGCCGATCGCCAACGCCTATATCGACTTCTCGAAGATGACCTGTTCGGTGGTCGCCGTCATTACCGATGTCGTGCGCGACGGCAAGCCGGTCATCGGCTACGGCTTCAATTCCAATGGCCGGTATGGCCAGGGCGCGCTGATGCGGGAACGGTTCCTGCCGCGACTGGCCGAGGCCAAGCCCGAGAGCCTGATCGACGAGAAGAACGACAACCTCGATCCCTTCGCCATCTGGAACACCCTGATGACGAACGAGAAACCGGGCGGTCACGGCGAGCGCTCGGTGGCGGTCGGTACGATCGACATGGCCATCTGGGACGCCGTCGCCAAGATCGCCGAGAAGCCTCTCTATCGCCTGCTCGCCGACCGCTATCGGGGCGGCCAGGCCGATGACCGCGTCTGGGTCTACGCCGCCGGCGGCTACTACTATCCGGGCAAGGACGACGCCCAGCTGCAGGCCGAGATGCGCAGCTATCGCGATCGCGGCTACAAGGTCGTGAAGATGAAGATCGGCGGCGCGCCGCTGGACGTCGACCTGCGCCGCATCGAGTCGGTGCTGGAGATCGTCGGCGATGGCCAGAACCTAGCGGTGGACGCCAATGGCCGCTTCGATCTCGAGACCGGCCTGGCCTATGCCGAGGCCCTGAAGCCCTACAATCTGTTCTGGTACGAAGAAGTCGGCGATCCGCTGGACTACGCCCTGCAGGCCGAGCTCTCGAAGCACTACGAACTGCCGATGGCGACCGGCGAGAACCTGTTCTCGCACCAGGACGCCCGCAACCTGCTGCGCCACGGCGGCATGCGGCCGGACCGCGACTACCTGCAGTTCGACTGCGCCCTGTCGTATGGCCTCGTCGAGTACTTGCGTACGCTGGAGACGCTGGAGCAGAACGGCTGGTCGTCGCGCCGGATCGTGCCGCACGGCGGCCACCAGATGTCGCTGAACATCGCCGCCGGCCTGCACCTGGGCGGCAACGAGTCCTACCCCGACGTCTTCAAGCCGTTCGGCGGTTTCGCCGATGGTATCCGGGTCGAGGACAGCTATGTCGGCCTGCCGGACGTTCCGGGCGTCGGGTTCGAGGCCAAGTCGGAGCTCTACGCCCTGATGCGGACGCTAACGGAAGACGTCGCCCACCGGGCGGCCTGACGAACATTGTTACCAGGCGACCCGGCGGTTACGGCCGGGCGTCTCGGAGGGGGAACGGCTATCTTCAGTTTCAAGCGCCTGCTGTCTCAGATCTACGTCCAGGTCCTGATCGGCATCGTCATCGGGGCCGCGATCGGCGTGCTGCTGCCTCATGTCGGCGAGGCCCTGAAGCCCGTCGCCGACGGCTTCATCAAGCTGATCAAGATGCTGCTGGCCCCGATCATCTTCGGGACCGTGGTGGTCGGCATGGCCCGTATGGGCGACCTCAAGGAGGTCGGCCGGATCGGGGTCAAGGCGCTGATCTATTTCGAGGTGCTGTCGACCATCGCCCTGGTCATCGGCCTGATCGTCGTCAACGTCATGAAGCCCGGGGCGGGGCTGAACATCGACGCCTCCAACCTGGACGGCAAGGCGTTGGCCAGCTTCACCGAGGCCGCCAAGGAGCAGGGCGTCATCCCGTTCCTGCTGGGCATCATCCCCACCACCTTCGTCGACGCCTTCGCCAAGGGCGCGATGCTGCAGGTGATCCTGCTGGCGGTGCTGATGGGGGCGGCGGTCAGCCAGATGGGCGAGCGCGCCAAACCGCTGGTCGACTTCATCGACCTGTTCATGGAGGCGATCTTCAAGATCGTCGGCATGGTCATGCGCCTGGCGCCGCTGGGCGCGGGGGCGGGGATCGCCTTCACGATCGGCAAGTACGGGGTCGACACCCTGTGGTCTCTGGGACGGCTGCTGGTGGCGCTGTACGTCACCTCGGCGGCCTTCGTGATCATCGTGCTAGGCCTGGTCATGCGCTCGACCGGCCTGTCGTTCTGGCGGTTCCTGGGCTTCATCCGCGAGGAGATCTTCGTCGTTCTCGGCACCTGCTCGACCGAGGCGGTGCTGCCTCGGATGATGAAGAAGCTGGAGGACCTGGGCTGCGCCAAGCCGGTCGTCGGGCTCGTCCTGCCGTCGGGCTACACCTTCAACGCCGACGGCACCTGCATCTACCTGACCCTGGCCACGGTGTTCGTGGCCCAGGCCACCAACACCCACCTGTCGATCGTCGATCAGCTGGTGATCCTGGCCGTGCTGCTGCTGACCTCGAAGGGTTCGGCGGGTGTCGCGGGCGCGGGGTTCATCACCCTGGCGGCGACGCTATCGACCCTGCACGCCGTGCCGGTCAGCGGTCTCGTGCTGCTGCTCGGCGTCGACCGTTTCCTCAACGAGGCGCGGGCGGTCACCAACCTGATCGGCAACGGCGTCGCCACCGTGGCGATCGCCAAGTGGGACGGGGCCCTGGACATGGACCAGGCCCGCGCGACCCTGGCCAAGGGGGCGCCCAGCGCGTGACCCCTCCTCAGTGCAAGCTTACCCAGTGAAAAGGAACAGCGCCGTGGTTCGTCGATCCGAGAAGGCCCTGCGGGCCGTGCTGCTGGCGTCCGCCGCGATCTGGGCCTCGCCGACGATCGGCAAGGCCGACGGCCTGTTGTTCCACCTCACCGGCGACAAGGGCCTCAAGGCGGACGTCGCGGCCGGCGAGGCGACCCCGAACTTCGCCGACAAGGTCAAGATCAAGACGGACCCCGCCCACGGCGCCTATATCGAGGCCTCGGGCGAGCAGGTGCTGAGCTGGATGGCGCCGGGCAATATCTACGCCCAGCGGGGCACGCTGAGCTTCTACTGGCGGGCGCGCGAGCCGGTGGGGACGACGCCATTCCCGCTGTTCCGGGTAGGCTACGCCGACCACACCAGCTGGGACATGGCCTGGCTGAGGATCGACTGGAATGGCAAGGGCTTCGACGCCTTCGTCACCGACGACAACCTGGCCCGCGTACGGGTCTCCACCACCCAGGCCGCGCCCAAGCCCGACCAATGGGTGCTGGTGAGCTTCACCTGGGACGAAGCCAAGGGCATCGCGCTCTATATCGACGGCAAGCCGGTCGCCGCCAAGGCGCAGACGGCGGCGCTGGACGCCGGCCTCGACCAGTTCGGACCGCACAGCCGGGTGGTCTCGCCGCATCAGGTGCAGAGCGCCTACCAGTTCATCCGCGGCGGCGATGTCGACGACATCCGCATCTACGACCATGCCCTGAACGACGCCGATGTCGCGGGCCTCGCCGCAGGCAAGGACCCCGTCAGCGCCGCGCCGGCGCCGGACATGAAGGCCTGGCTCTATCGCTACGGCTGGAACCGCCCGGCCGATCCGCCGCCCTACCTGGCCGACGCCGCGACGAAGATCCGCAAGGTCGAGTTCACCGAGCAGTTCGATCTCAAGCAGCTCATGACCGCAGGCTCGGACGGCATCGCCGAGACCACCTGGCCAGGCGTCTACAACCGCTCCAAGCTGCCGGGCCGTCACGACTATTTCGAGCTGCCCGACTGGAACGTCTATGCCGAGGGCGGCAAGGCGATCACTTTCACCTTGCCCAGCGAGCCGTGGAACCGGCTGGAGGTCCAGGGCGCGGCCTATGGGACCCTGACCGGGCCGGACAAGCTGGCGCTCAAGCGCCCGCAAGGCGAGCTGCGCACGCTCAATCAGTTCGCGACCCGCACCGGCGGCCAACTGACCTTCGAGAACCTGGTCCAGGAAACACCGATCCAGGAGCTGGGCGCCTACTACGTCGCGGCCGGGACAGAGCCGGACGAGACGACGCTGAGCTATCGGGTCAAGGTCGACGCCGATGTGGCGACCTATCCCTCGCTGGACGAGCTGACCACCTTCGTGAAGGGCCGCTTCGCCGCCGGTGAGCGGACCATGGTCGCGGCCCTGCCGGCTCGCGCGCCCAGCGGGCCGCGCCCGAAGAGCGAGACCGGTCCGTCCCTGCCGATCGCCCACATCCTGATCCCGGCCGACTTCCGCCAGACCCGCGCCGCCGGGCCGGTCGGCAAGTTCCAATACGGCTGGCAGGGCATGGACGCCGGCCTCGACGGCGTGGCCATCGATATTCCTGCTCTGACGGTCCAGCCGCTGGCCGGCGGCCTCTTCCCGCTGAACATCAAGGTCAAGGACCCGCTGTGGCCGGGCCGCGACCTGCTGGACGTCAATGTCTCGGTCAAGCCGGGTGAGGCGCGGACGGTGTTCCTCGACACCCGTGATCGGCTGATCATGCCGGGCAAGAGCCTGCTGCTGACCATCGCCGGGGCCGGCGCCGATTTCGACGCCCGCCAGCTGGACGGCATGGCCGTGCGCCTGAAGTTCAAGCCCGCCGACGCGGCCAAGGCCGAGCACGTCACCGACCGCTTGGCCCAGGCGCGCGACAACCTGGCCTTCCTGGTCGAGGAGCACGACGTCTCCAAGCGCCTGTCCCGCTATGCGCGGCTGGACCTCGAGCTGTCGGACCTGCTGCGCGTCGATCCCAAGAACCGGCACGGCCGCGAGATGTGGGCCGAGCTCAATCCCGAGCAGCCGAACGCGCCGGTCACGGTCCCGACCCCACCGGCCGGCGTGCCGGCCTGGGCGTTCCTGCAGACCGAGGACCTCAAGCGGGTCCGCAAGTTCATCGAATGGTGGATCGACAAGCGCCAGGTCTCGTATGGCGACTTCGGCGGCGGCATTTCGGACGACGACGACCTGACCCAACAGTGGCCGCCCCTGGCCCTGATGGGCGAGATCCCGGACAAGGTCACCGCCTCGCTGAACGCCCTCGTCGACGCCGCCTACAAGAACGACATGCTTCCGGGCGGGCTGAGCAAGATCAAGACCGACGAGTTGCACTCGTACGAGGAGGGGATCAACGCCAAGGCCGAGGCCATGTACACCGGCTATGGCGACCCCAAGGTCGTCGAGCGGTTGATGGAAACCGCCCGGGCCTATCCGACCGTCATGCGCAAGGCCGAGGACGGCCACACGCACGTGATCAGTCGGTTCTTCTCGGCCACCGACGTGTCGCGCGACGGGCCGTGGGGCTGGTCGCATCCCTATTCGTACCTGCTGCTGCATCCGGGCATGGTGCTGGCCGACTTCAACGGCGACCCGACGATGCGCAAGCTGATCGTCGATCTCGCCGACGGCCACATGGCGCACGGCAAGCAGAACCCCGACGGGACCTGGAGCTATCCGGAGGACATCCACGCGGCCACCGGCGAGTCGCGGGGCCAACTGGCGGCCGGCGCGCGCGGCAACGTCGCCGCCGCCCAGCTGTTCTGGGCCGCCTGGCGCTGGACGGGCGACGACAAGTACCTGCTGCCGCTGAAGGGCGAGATGGCGCGCGGCCGTCTGGCCGACCTGGACGAGCTGAACACCGACGTCGTCGACAAGCTGGGCCTGCGCGACAGCTGGGGCGCCAAGCTCAAGGCCGAGGCGGACGCCGGGGTCGACGACCCCTACACGCTCTACCAGGCCTGGAAGACCAGCGGAGACACCAAGTATCTCGAGAAGGTCTATTCGGCCGAGATCGCCACGGCCGAGCAGCGCATGTGGATGGTCACCGACGCCCACTGGTGGTCGGACCGGGTCGAGCTGTTCAGCGACACCCTGCAACGCACGCGCCTGGGCGGCATGGCCCTGCGCCGCAATCAGATGTTCCCCGGCCATCTCGTCAGCTGGCGCTTCGACACGCCGACGGCGGCCGAGGATGTCGGCCTCCTGGTCACCGGGACCGGCGAGAAGAGCTTCAAGGTCACGGCCTTCAATCTGACGGACAAGCCGCTGCACGCGGTGATGACCGGCTGGGACATCTCGGCCGGACAATGGAAGGTCGTCCGCGCCGTCGATGGCGTCGGCGATCCGGCGGCCGAGGTCGCCCTGGAGCGCACGACCGGTGTCGACCTGACCTTCGCGCCGGGTAAGACCACGACCTGGGACTTCACCCTGGCGGCGGCCGCCGCGCCCCCGTCGCAGCGGTTCGACCTCGGGGTCGGCGTCGACGACGTCAAGCCGCGCAAGGGCGGCGGGATCGACGTCACCGTCCACAGCCTCGGGGCCCAGCCCGCGCCGGCCAGCGTGGTGATCCTTGAGGACGGGCAGGGCAGGGAGCTGGCCCGCGTCGCCGTTCCGGCCTTGGCCGCGCCGCTCGACCTGAAGCCCAAGACCGCGACCGTCCGCCTCAAGGGCGAGTGGAAGGCCGGCTACCGCGTCCGGCTGAAGGCCGACGGCCCTGAGATCACCCAACTCAACAACCGCGTTACCGCCCAACCGTAAGAGGGGCGCCCTTCGGGGCGTCCGCAGTATCCATGGCCGAGACCGTCACCGTTTCCCGAGACATCTTCCAATGCCTGCGCGCGCGGCTGCCCGCCGTGACGCGCGAGCAGCTGTTCAACTGCTACGCCATCAGCGAGACCACCTGGAACAAGCTGCGCGACGGCAGGCCGGTCAAGCGCACGACGTTGGACCGCATCCTGGAGCGCTACGACCGACTGGTCTCGCGCGTGGCGGCCTAGAGTATTTCACCACCGCCACACGCTCATGCCGAACCAGCATAACCGCGTTCCAACACGGCATTGGCCCGCGTCGGCGACCCGACCCTAGTCTTCCTGACCAGACGCCACGCTCGGCCGCCGCTCGGCGCCGGGCGTCAACGGCGTCCGACAAGAACAAGATCAAATTTGGTCAGGCCCGACAGGGGAGGGAATATGCGTACCAAGGAACGCCAGCTGTGGCTGGCCAGCGTCTCGGCGGCGGCTGTCAGCTTCGGTCTCGTGGGGGCCGCATCGGCTCAGCAGGCCGCGCCCCAAGAGGACAACTCGGTGACCGAAGTGGTCGTCACCGGCTTCCGGTCCAGCCTGGACAAGGCCCTGAACGTCAAGCGCACGGAGGCGGCGGCCGTCGACTCCATCCTCGCCGAGGATATCGGCAAGTTCCCCGACCTGAACCTCTCCGAATCCATCCAGCGCATTCCCGGCGTCGCCCTGGCCCGTGATGGCGGCGAAGGCCGTCAGATCTCGGTGCGCGGCCTGGGTCCCCAGTTCACCCGCGTGCGCATCAACGGCATGGAAGCCCTGACCACGGCCGGCGGCGCCGACGCCTCGGGCGGCACCAACCGCGGCCGCTCGTTCGACTTCAACGTCTTCGCCTCGGACCTCTTCAACGCGATCACGGTGCGCAAGACCGCCGAGGCCGGCATCGAGGAAGGCTCGCTGGGCGCGACGGTCGACCTGCGCACGGCGCGGCCCTTCGACTACGGCGGCTTCAAGATGGCCGGCTCGGTCCAGCTTGGCTACAACGACCTGGCGGAATCCAAGAACCCGCGCGGCGCCTTCATGGTCTCCAACACCTGGGGTGACGGCAAGTTCGGGGCCCTGCTGTCGGTGGCCTATTCGCGCCGCAAGCTGCTGGACGAAGGCTCCTCGACCGTCCGCTGGGCGACCGGCAACGCCTTCGCGCCGGGCTTTGACGCCATCCCCAACGCCGCCGGCCTGCCGACCACGGTCAACCCGGCCCAGGCGACCAACAACGCCGCCTTCCACCCCCGCTTCCCGCGCTTCGACATCTACAAGGATGACCAGAAGCGCCTGGGCGGCACCCTGTCGCTGCAATACGCCCCGACCGACCGCACCGAGCTGAGCCTCGATGTCCTCTATGCCGACTTCAAGGGCACCCGCGAGGAGCAGTATCTGGAGGCGCCGTCCTTCAGCGTCGGCGGCGCCTGTACGGCCGCCAATGTCGCCACCTCGTGCGGCATCGCCCAGACCCAGGTGGTCTCGGCGACGATCGACAGCACGAACACCATGACCAAGGGCGTGTTCAACAATGTCGACCTGCGGGTCGAGGACCGCTTCGACGAACTGGACACCAAGTTCACCCAGATCGGCTTCTCGGGGAAACACCAGTTCACCGACGACATCCAGGTTGAAGCCCTGGTCGGACATTCGAAGTCGGACCACCAGAACCCGGTCCAGACCACGGTCCAGTTCGACCAGTTCAACATCCAGGGCTATTCGTACGACTACACCAGCGGCCGCCTGCCGGTGATCGGCTACGGCAGCGCCAAGCTGACCGACCCGTCGGCCTGGGTGCTGACCCAGATCCGCATCCGCCCGCAGTCGGCGGTCAACACCTACGACGTCGTCTCGCTGGACGGCTCGTGGGACAACGTCGGCATGTTCAAGCTGTCGGCCGGCGCGTCGCTCAAGAAGTATGACTTCGAGACCACGGAGCTGCGTCGCTCGAACGGCACCAGCACCAACCTGGAACCGACCGTGCCGGCGGCGTTGGCCGCGCTCGATCGCGGTTCCTACGGCCAGGTGGTCAATTTCGCCGGCTTCAAGAGCCTGATCCCGGACGTCTCCAAGGCCAAGTCGGTCCTCAGCCTCTACGACCAGACCGCCAATGGCGGCACGTTCAAGCTGGGCAAGGAGCCGGCGCTCGGCAACAACCGCGGCGTCCGCGAGAAGGACACCGGCGGCTACGTCCAGGCCGACTGGAGCACCGAGATCGGCGCCTGGCCGTTCCGCGGCAACGTCGGGGTCCGCTACGTCGAGACCGAGCAGTCGTCGACCGGCTACACCTACGTCTCGGGCGCGCCGCTGGCGATCTCGGCCGAGCGCAAGTACCACGACACCCTGCCGTCGCTGAACATGGTGCTGGAGCCGCGCGAGAACTTCCTGATCCGCTTCGGCGCGGCCAAGGTGATGGCGCGTCCGGACCTGGGCAGCCTGACCCCCGGCGCGACCATCAGCGTCTCGGGCGCGGGCCGCTCGGTCAACGCCGGCAACCCCAACCTCGACCCGTTCCGCGCCAAGGCCTACGACCTGTCGTTCGAATGGTATTTCAAGAAGTCGGCCCTGCTGTCGCTGGCGCTGTTCCAGAAGGACATCAACAGCCTGGTCCAGACGCTGCAGACCAACACCACCTTCACCGGCAATCCGTTCGGCCTGCCCGACAGCGTGGCCCTGGCCGCCTGCGGCACGACCAACGGCTGCAGCCCCTCGGCCCAATGGCAGTTCAGCACCCCCGTCAACACCCCTGGCGGCACGCTGAAGGGCTTCGAGGTCAACTACCAGCAGCCGTTCAACTTCCTGCCGGGCCTGCTGAAGAACACCGGCGTGCTGCTGAACTACACGGGCGTGAAGTCCGAGATCCAGTACCTGAACGGCGCCGGCGCGGTGATCGCCACCGGCGACCTGACCGGCCTGTCGCGCAGCTCGTACAACGCCACGGTCTATTACGAAGACAGCAAGTGGAGCGCCCGCGTCTCGGCGGCCTATCGTGACAACTACCTGACCCGCATCCCGGGTTCGGAAGCCGGCACCAACGCCGACGGCACCAAGGAGACGCTGAACGTCGACGCCTCGATCCAGTACACCCTGAACAAGCAGTTCAAGCTGTCGCTCGAAGGGGTGAACCTGACCGACGAGTACCAGGACCAGTTCAACGACAGCGTCGCCGACCGGTCCTCGTTCTACCACCACACCGGACGCGAGTTCATCCTGGGCCTGCGGTACACCTTCTAGCCTGGGCATGACGCCGGTCGCCACTGTCCTCCCGGGGGCGAACGGTAGCCAGGCGCGCGGACGCCACCACTCCTCCCGGCGTCCGCGCGCCTGGCGCACTTTTGTGAAATAGTCGCCACGATGCGTTCTCGAGTTCTCACCGCCGTCGTCGCCGTCGCCCTGCTGATCTCGCCTGGCCTGAGCCGGGCGCAGATCGCCGTCTCGGCCAATGACGGCAAGCAGGTGCTGGACGACGGGGCGCAGGTGGTTCCGGCCAAGCCCCTGGCCGACACGGTTTCGCTGATCGATCTCTCGGCCTCGCCGCCCCGCCTGCTGGGTTCGGTCGAAGCCCCGACCAGCGTCATCGGCCCGCCGGCCAGCGTGGCGGTGGCGCCCGACGAGTCGATCGCCCTGGTCACGGCGGCCCGCAAGCTCTCGCCCACCGGACCCGGCGGCCAGACCGCCGACGACCAGGTTACGGTCATCGCGCTGAAGGGCGGCCCGCCTCGGGTGATCGCCACCCTGCGGGCCGGGCAGGGCGCCTCGGGCGTCTCGATCAGTCCCGACGGCAAGCTGGCCCTTGTCGCCAATCGCGCCGAGGGCACGGTCTCGGTCTTCACCATCGCGGGCCTGACGGTCACGGCCGCCGGAACGGTCCGCATCGGCGACGAGAAGTCCGCCCCGGCCGAGCCGGTCTTCTTCGACGGCGGACGCCGCGCCCTGGTCAGCCGCGACGGCGACCATCGGATCTCGGTGCTGCACATCGACGGAACGACGGTGACCGTTGATCCCCGCACCCTGGCGCCGGGCCTGCGGCCCTATCAGATCGATACGGTCGGCCCGCGCCGGTTCGCGGTGGTCGGCAATATCGGCGGTGGCGGCAAGGACATCGACACGGTCAGCCTGATCGACCTGGTCTCCGAGGATTTCCCGCGCGTCGTCGACGTCGTCTCGGTCGGCCTGACGCCGGAGGGCCTGAAGATGTCGCCCGACGGCCGCTGGGTGGTGGTCAATGTCAACGATGGCTCCAACGCCGGCGCCAAGTCGCCGCGCTATTCCAGGCAGGGCCTGGTGCAGGTCTGGCGGATCGACGCGCCCGGCAAGCTGGTCAAGGTCACCGAGGCCCGGACGGGCGCCTGGGGGCAGGGGATCGCCTGGTCCAAGGACGGCAAGACTCTGCTAGTCCAGTGCATGGTCGAGCGGCGCCTCGACGTCTTCGCCTTCGACGGGCGAAGGCTGAAACTCAAGACCTCGATCGCCCTGCCGGCCGGACCGGCGGCGATCCGGACCGCGGAGCCCTGATCATGAACGACCTCTGGAACCGACGCGCGGTGATCGCCGCCAGCGCGGCGCTGGTCGCGACGCCCGCCCTCGCCAAGCCCAAGTCGACGACCTGGACCTTCGATCGCCTGACCGACATCGGCGGCGTCTCGACCCACGTCGAGGGCGACCCGACGCTGGTCGACAGCCCCTACGGCAAGGCGGTGCGGTTCGACGGCGTCGACGACCGCCTCGAGATCGATCAGCACCCCTTGGCCGGCGCCGAGCAGTTCACCTTCGAGGCCCTGTTCCGCCCGGACGGCGGCGCCTTCGCCCAGCGCTGGTTCCACCTGGCCGAGGACCCGCTCGCCCCTACGGACGGCCCGCCGCTGAACACCCGTTTCCTGTTCGAGGTGCGGGTGAAGGATGACACCTGGTGGCTGGACGCCTTCGTCACCGGTCCCGGCTACAAGCACACCCTGATCTTTCCGGAGAAGGTCTTCCCGGTCGGGCGTTGGTATGCGGTGGCCCAGACCTATGACGGCAAGATGTACCGTTGCTACGTCGACGGCGTCCTGCAGGGCGAGGCCGAGATCGCCTTCAAGCCCCAGGGCCCGGGCAAGGCGTCGGTCGGGGCGCGGATGAACCGCGTCGATTACTTCAAGGGCGCGGTGCGCGCCGCGCGCTTCACCCACGCGGCGCTGGCGCCCGAGGCCATGCTCTCGGCGCGCTAGTCTAGCTTTCGGGTCTTCAGCCAGCGGGCGATCAGCCTGGCGACTTCGGTCGAATGCTTCTCGAGCATGACCATGTGACCGCCGCCGCGCAGGCCCACGTCTTCCAGGCGGGTGAAGTCGGTCTGGACCCCCGCCTGGCGCAGGTAGCGCACGGTGCAGTGGTCGTAGCCGGCGTGATACGAGGCCTCGGAAACCAGCACCAGGACCGGAAAGCGCGAGAGGTTCACCAGCTTGCGGGCCGGTTCGGGCTGCAGCCAGCACCGGACGAGGTCGGGTCCGGCGGGCGCGGCCTCCTGCCGTTTCTCCAGCTCGGCGGCCGAAGCCAGCGGCGGGTCGTAGGCCAGCGGCGTCGTGGTCAGGCCGAACGGCCGCGCCAGCTTGTCCGGATCCGCGTCGCCCCAAGGCGGCGGCGCGCCGAAGAACGGCGGTCCGCTGGGCTCGACGGCGACGATCGCCTTGACCAGGGCCGGCCGCGCCTCGCCGATCGCCCAGCCGAACGCGCCGGACTGGGAATGGGTGACGACGATCGCCGGACCGATCCTGTCCAGCAGGGCCGCACCGGCCTCGGCGACCAGACCGGCCGAGACCGCGCCGCCGGCGCTTTCGACCTGTGAGGCGTAGAACTGGTCGAAGATCGGATCGCCAGGCTTGCCGCTGCCCGGCCAGCCGTCGTGCAGGCGCGCCTGTGGCCAGCCACGCGGCTGCCCCGGCGAGGGCGCGAAGTCTTGGGTGGCGGTGAAACGCTGCTGCAGGAACAGCGGCGTCTGCCGCGCCGCCGGGCCGTAGGTGTCGCGATCATAGCCGGAGGCGCCGCGCCCAGGCTGATCCATCAGATAGACCATCCACCCGGCGTCGGCGAAGACCGAGGCCCATCCGGGGCGACCGTCCGGCGTCGACAGGAAATTGGTCACGGTCTGGCCCGCGCCGGGAATGAAGATCAGCGGCAGGGCGTGGCGCGGCTCGCGGGGGCGGACAAACAACACGTGCGACTGGCCGCTCATCGCCTGGCCGTCGCGGACATATTTCCCGCCGACGAAGAAGCTTCCGACGTCGGCGCTCGCCTGACTTTTCGGGGGAGAACCCTCGCGCGCCATGGCGGCTGGCGCGAAGGCCAGGAAGAGCGCGAGCAGGAGATGCTGGAAGGTCCTCATGCGTCCATGTGATCGCGCCGGACCACCGTCGGCCAATGCCAAATTCGACACACGCCATGCGCGCCCTGCACTAGGGTGGCGGCCAGCACCTGCGTTGCGCCGGGCTACTCGCCTTAAGGTTTCGTAGACGACTGCGCGGTGATACGAGGAGGAACGCGGCGTCGAGCCGCCGAGTGGGGCGTGCGACATGGAATGGCTGTTCATCCTGGCGCTGGGCGTCTGGGTCTACCGGCAAGGTCGGACGATCAAGAGCCTGGAGCGTCGCCTGGACGCCGCCGATGACGTGAACCGGCTGACCGGGGGCCTCGGCGTCGTGGCGCGCCGGCCGGATCCCGCGCCGACCCCGGATCCTGTCGCCCAGCCCATACAGGCCAAGCCGCCCGCGCCTGAACCGCCGCCCGTCACGCCCGTGGCGCCCGTCGTGCCTCCGCCGGTCAAACCGTCGAAAACCTTCGTCCCGGCCTGGCCCGTTTCGCCGCCCGCGGAACCCGTGGCCGCCGCGCGCGCGCCGGACCCCGAGCGCGTCTTCGCCCCGGCTCCCGAGCCCCGCGAGGCGCCGCGTCCGCGCCCCGCTCCGCCGCCGCGCCCCGCGCCGACGATCACCCGCGAGTCGATCTCGACCTGGCTGTCCGAGAACGGCCTGGCCTGGATCGGCGGCGGCGGGCTGGCCTTGGGCGGCTTGCTGCTGGTGGGCTACGCCGCCCAGCGCGGCCTGTTCATTCCCGAATTCCGGATCGCCATGGCGGTGATCCTCGGCGCGCTGATGGTGGCGGCCAGCGAGTGGATCCTGCGCCAGAAGCCGTCGATCGCCGGGGGCCGTCACCTGCTGGCGGCGGCCGTCTCGGCGGGGGCCGGCGCGGTCACCTTGTACGGCGCGGTCTGCGCCGCCCATGGCCTCTATGACCTGATCCCGCTGGGCGTGGCCGCCGTCCTGGCCGCCGCCATTTCCCTGGGGCTGTTGGGACTCTCATTGCGCCATGGCGAGCCCCTGGCCCTGGTGGCTCTGGTCGGAGCCGTTCTCACGCCCAGCTTCACGGGCCTGGCCGACTGGTCGCCAGTCGCCTTGACGGCCTATACCGTGCTGATCGGCGTGACGGGCTTTTCGATCGCCGCCGCGCGCCGATGGGGCAGGGCGGGCGGGGCGACGACCGTCGGCCTGTTGCTGCTCAGCGCCGCGCCGCTGGTCGAACACCATGTCCTCTCGGCGATGATCATCCAGGCCCTCGCGGCCGTCGGCCCCTTCGCCGCGACGCTGTGGCGAGGCCGGTTCCGCCTCGACGACGCGGCCGATCCGGCGGGGCGAGACTTCCAAGGCCTGCCCGCCTCGGCTCTGGTCATCACCTGTCTGGCTTCGTTCGGCCTGTGGTTCGCCGGATTCAGCACGGCCGACCATCTGCCCTACGCGGCCGCCCTGTCCGGCCTGCTGGTGGTCCTGGGCGCGGTCATGGCGACGCGCGACATGGTTCGGCCGCCGCTGTTCGCCGCGCCCGTGGGCATGGCGATCGCTTGCCAGTTGCTGGTCATGGCGCTGATGGCGCGGTGGTCGACCTTCCCCGGGCAGTTGCCCTGGCTCTACGCCCTGACCGGCATGATCCCCGCCGCCGCCCTGTGGGCCGCCCTGCGCCTGCCGGCTGTCGATCGGACCCGGATGCTGGCCATCGGCGGGATCGGCGTCGCCGTCCTGGCGACCTTGACCTGGCCGCTGCTCAGGGCGGCGCACGTCGACTTCGGCTGGGCCCCCGCCGCCGTGCTGGCCGCCGCGATGTTCGGCCTGGCGCCCCTGATCGCGCGCAAGGTCGAGCAGGCCTCGACCGACCGGGGCCTGGCGCTGTGGCTCGCCGCCGCCGCCGAACTGGCCTTCCTGTCGATTCACGCCGCCACCGACCCGCGCTTCGAGCCCGCCGCCTTCGCCCTGGCCGCCCTGGCCCTGGGCGCCGCGTCGTCGCGCCTGACCTGGCGCGGCCTGGCGCCAGCCAGCGTCGCCGGCGGCCTGGTGGCCTTCGCCGCCATGCTGCGCCCAGAGTTCGTCGGCGCGGCCCTGGACGGGCGCCTGTCCCTGCCGATCATGGCCGGCGTCAGCGCCGCGACGGCGCTCCTGCTGGTCGCCGCCGCGCAGCTGATCTGGAAGGGCGGTGGCGAGACGACCCGCAACGAGGCCGAGGCTCAGCGCGTGGCCGCGCTGCTGGTCGCCTTGCTGGGCCTGTTCGTCGGGCTGCACGTGGTGCTGGCCGGTGGCGATCATCGGGTCGAGGACGGCCTGTTCGAGGCCTCGCTGCGCACCGTGCTGCTGCTGAGCGCCGGCCTGCTGCTGGTGCTGCGCCAGCGCGAGGACGACGGGCCGATCACCCGCTGGCGCACGATCATCGTGGTCAGCGTGGGCGTGGTCCACGGCCTGGTGCTGCAGGGCCTGGTCTGGAACCCCTGGTGGGGCATGGGCGAGCCGCCGGTTGGACCGCCGGTGCTCAACACCTTGATCCTCTCGTATCTGGCGCCGGTCGGTCTGCTGGTCGCGATCGCCTGGCGTCGCAAGCCGGCCGATGACGGCTGGACCCAGGGCTGGATCATGGCCGCGCCGGTGTTCGCCGTGCTGTGGGCGCTGCTGGCCTTGCGCCACCTGCTGCATGGTGCGGACATGGCCCATGCGTCGCTCGGGCAGTTGGAATTGGCGGCCGACGCGGTGCTGCTGATGCTCACCGCCCGCGCTCTGGTCGAGCCCCGCCTGGGCATGGCCTCGCCCCAGGCGGCGCGACTACGGGCGACGGCGCCGATGGTCGGCTGGATCGCCCTGGGCGTCGCGGCCCTGCTCTTCGGCCTGCTGGCCAGTCCGTGGTGGGGCGCGTTCGCCCAACCCCTGACCCTGGCGAGCGGCGCGATGTTGTTTGGCCTTCAGGCCGTGGCGATCGCCCTGGCCTGGGGCGTCAGCCGCAAGGAAGCCACCGTGGGCCGCGCGGCCCTGGTCGTGGCGGTGGCCCTGGCCCTGTCGCTGGCGGCGCACCTGATCCGCTGGGCCTTCCACGGTCCCGCGCTCTCGATCGGCGTGATCGGTCGGGCCGAAGGCGCGGCCTACGCCATCCTAGCCCTGGTCGCCGCGCGCCAGCTGATGTCGCCGCGCCTGGTCGACCGGCCCAGCGCCGGCTGGTTGGTCCGGGCCGCGCCGGTGGTCGGCTGGCTGGCGCTGATCGTCGCCGCGCTGGTGTTCGGCGTGCGCTCAAGCCCGTGGTGGGGACCCTTCCCCCAACCGTTGGCGCCGGTGGGCTCGGCGGTCCTGCTGCTGGCCCTCTATGCCGGCGGCGCGGCGGCCATGGTCAGCCTGCGGCGCGCCGACAGCCGGTTTGACCGCGCGGCGCTGGCGGCGGCGGTCGGGACCCTGTTCGTCCTGCTGACCCTGGTGATCCGCTACGCCTTCCACGGCGGGGCGATGAGCATGGCCACGCGCGGCGAGGGCCTGGAGACCTGGACCTTCTCGGCCCTGTGGGCGGTGTTCGGCCTGGTGGTCCTGGGCCTGGGCGCGGCGCGCAAGGACATCGTCCTGCGCTGGTGCGGCCTGGCGGCGCTGCTGTTCACGGCCGCCAAGCTGGTGTTCTTCGACCTGGCCCGGCTGGAAGGCGTGACCCGGGCGGCCTCGTTCCTGGCCGTCGGCGCGCTGTTCCTCGGCGGAGCCCTGCTGGCCCGACGCCTGAACGCCCGCCACAAGCCGGCGCCGGAGGAGGAAGCCTAGCCGGCGATCAGCGCCGCGCGCTCTTCGCCGGTCAGCGGGCGCCAGCGGCCCTCGGGCATCTCGCCCAGGGTCAGCGGGCCGATGCGGACGCGGAACAGGTCAACGACCTTCAGCTCGACCAATTCGCACATCCGGCGGATCTGGCGGTTGCGGCCTTCGCGCAGGACGATGCGCAGGCGCTGGTCCGAGATGACCTCGACCTCGGCCGGGCGCAGCTCGCGGCCGTCCAGCTCCAGGCCGAAGCGCAGGAGTTCGAGCTTTTCCTCGGTCAGCTCGCCCATCACGGCGACGCGGTATTCCTTTTCGAGGTCCGACTGCGGGCCGATCACGGCCTTGGCCACGACGCCGTCGCGCGACAGCAGCAGCAGGCCGCGCGAGTCCTTGTCGAGACGCCCGATCGGCGGCAGCAGGTCGCCCGACTGCGGGATGGGCGCGGGGACGCCGCCCCAGATGTTCTGGCGGGTCAGGAGGCGCGCGGCCGGGATCTGGCCGGGATCGGGCTGGGCCGAGACGATGCCGACCGGCTTGTGGATCATGTAGGTGAAGGCCGCGTCCAGCAGGGCGGTCCCTCGGTCGGCCAGCACCAGGGTCTGGCCCGGCAGGATCTTGCGCCCGACGTCTTCCACGACCTCGCCGTCGATCGAGACCAGACCTTCGGAGATCAGGGCTTCGGCTTCGCGGCGCGAGCAGACGCCGCTTTGGGCCAGCCACTTGTTGACCCGCTGGGGCTCGTCCTCGTCGTAGGTCCGGGTCCAAGCCACTAGTTGAAGCTTTCTTCGAGGCTGGCCAGGCGCTCGGCCTGATCCTCGGCGATCAGCGGATTGATCACGTCGTCCAGGCTGTCGCCCTCGATGATCCGCGACAGATTGTAGAGGGTCAGGTTGATCCGGTGGTCGGTCACCCGGCCCTGCGGGAAGTTGTAGGTGCGGATGCGCTCCGAGCGGTCGCCGCTGCCGACCTGGCTCTTGCGGGCCTCGGAGCGGGCGCTGTCCAGGGCCTCCCGCTGCATGTCGTAGAGGCGCGCCTTCAGATTCTTCATGGCCCGGGCGCGGTTCTGGTGCTGCGACTTTTCCGAGGAGGTCACCACCACGCCGGTCGGCAAGTGGGTGATGCGCACGGCGGAGTCGGTCTTGTTGACGTGCTGACCGCCCGCGCCCGACGAGCGGTAGGTGTCGATCCGCAGGTCGCTTTCCTTGATGTCGATCTCGACGTCTTCGGCCTCGGGCAGGACGGCGACGGTGGCGGCCGAGGTGTGGATGCGGCCTTGGGCTTCGGTGGCCGGCACGCGCTGCACCCGGTGCACGCCGCTCTCGAACTTCAGCCGGCCGAACACGCCGTCGCCAGTGATCGAGGCGACGATTTCCTTGAAGCCGCCCATCTCGCCTTCCGAGATGCTGTCGATCTCGACGCGCCAGCCCTGCAGCGTGGCGTAGCGCTGGTACATGCGGAAGAGGTCGCCGGCGAACAGGGCCGCCTCGTCGCCGCCGGTGCCGGCGCGGACTTCGAGGATGGCCGAGGCGTTCTCGTCCTTGTCCTTGGGAGCCAGCATCAAGGCGAGGTCGTGCTCGAGGACCGGCAGCTTCTCGTCCAGGGCCTGGATCTCGTCCTTGACCATGTCGGCCATCTCGGGATCGGCGGCCATGACGTCCAGCTCGACGCGCTCGGCGCTCAGCTTGGCCAGGCGCTCTACGGCCTCGGCAACGGGGCGCAGCTCGGCGTGCTCCTTGGAGAGCTTGACGATCTCGCTCCCGTCGGTGGCCGCGCCCATGCGCGCCTCCACTTCGCGGAAGCGGTCGAGAACCTGGTCGAGGCGGGCCTGGGGCAGTCGCAAGGGAGGGATCGCAAGGCTGAGAGGATGGGCCGGTCTCTCTAGTGCTTTTCGGGGGGGAAGGGAATGGAAAGGGCGAAACCGGTGTTCGCGGTTCGTCAACCTTCACCGTTAGCTACGGCTTAGCCATTGCGCGCATAGGGTGCCCGCCTCCTGCGAGCCACACTGGGCCTTTCCGCGAACATGAAGCGTCTCGAGACCCGCCTCTCCGCGCCGCTGGCGGGCATGGCGCTGCTCACCGTCGGCGTCCTCGTGGCCGTGCTGTTCATGACAGCCGCCCGGGTCGATCGCGACGCCCTGCTGCACGAGCAGGCCCTGGTCCAGCGCGGGGTCCAGGCCAAGACCGCCGACATCGAACGGATCGTCTCGCCCCAGGTCGGCTGGGACGACGCGGTCGAGCACCTGGACAATCGTTTCGACCCTGACTGGGCGCGCGAGAACATCGGCGCCTATCTGTTGGGCCAGGCCGGTTTCGACCTGATCTTCGTCGTCGACCGCGCCGATCGCCCCGTGTTCAGCGAGCAGGTCGGCCGGACGATGTCGACCGCCTACTATGACCGCCACGCGCCGGTCTTCGCGGCGCTGCTGGCCAAGCTGCGGACAGCCGAGGCCGAACGGTCTCCGATTACCGGCCCGCGCGCCGACGGGGGCCTCGTCTCGCGGCCGCTGCAGCTGAGCACGATCGAGGAGATGGACGGCGAGGCCTTTCTGGTCACCGCCAGCCTGGTGCAGCCTGATTTCGGCAAGGCGGTCATCCGTCACGACCGCGCGCCGGTGGTGATCACCGCCTTGAAGATCGACGCCCCGTTCCTGGAGGCCTTCTCCAGCCGCTTCCTCCTGGCGGGCGTGCACCTGCATCGCGGTGACGCCAGCGGCCAGCCCGGCGACGCCCACGTGGCGCTGAAGAACCTGAAGGGGCGCACGATCGCGACCCTGGACTGGGAGCCGCCCCATCCCGGTCAGCGCCTGTTGCGCAAGGCCGTGCTGCCGATCCTGCTGGTGGTTGGCGCCCTGGCCGCCGCCGTCGTGGTCTTCGCTGGCCGCAGCCGCAAGATCGCCGAGGGCCTGATCGCCAGCGAGGCGCGCGCCAAGCACATGGCCCTGCACGACGCCCTGACCGGCCTGCCAAACCGGGTGCTGTTCGAGGAGCGTCTACGCCAGGCGATCGACGGCCTGTCGCGCCGTCGAGGGGCGATGGCGGTGCTGGCCCTCGACCTCGACCGCTTCAAGGCGGTCAACGACACCCACGGCCACGCGGCCGGGGACGAGCTGATCCAGGCCATGGCCGCGCGCCTGTCCGGCTTGTGCCGGGTCGGCGAGACGGTGGCGCGATTGGGCGGCGACGAATTCGCCGTGGTGGCCCTCGACCTCGACCCGAACGGCGCGGCGGCCCTGGCCGAGCGCCTGGTCGCGGCCCTGGGCGCGCCGGTCGAGCTGTCGTGCGGCAAGGTGTTCGTCGGCGGCTCCATCGGCGTCGCGCTGATCGATCAGGCCGAGGCTCACGTCGGCGCGGTCGAGGCCGCCCGCCGCGCGGACGTGGCCATGTACCGCGCCAAGGAAGAGGGCCGGGGCCGCTATTGCTTCTTCGAGGCCGAGATGGACGCGGCGTTGAAGGCGCGTCGCGGTCTGGAGGCCGATCTCCGCGGCGCCCTGGCCGACGGCGGCGTGCATCTGGCCTACCAGCCGCAGGTCGATGCGGTCGGCAAGGTGGTCGGTGTCGAGGCCCTGGCCCGCTGGACCCATCCGACCAAAGGCCCGATCTCGCCGGCCGCCTTCGTGCCCCTGGCCGAGGACTGCGGCCTGATCGACGAGCTGGGCCGCCTGGTCATGCGCCGCGCCTTCACCGACAGCCATCGCTGGAAGAATCTGAAGGTCGCCGTCAACGTCTCGGCCCTGCAGATGAAGCAGGCCGATTTCCCCGATCAGGTCGCGGTCTTGCTGCACGAGACCGGCGCCCACGCCGAGCGCATCGAGCTGGAGATCACCGAGGGCGCGCTGCTGGGCGACGACGAGACCACCCACCGGGCCATCGAGCGCCTGCGCGAGATGGGTTTCTCCCTGGCCCTCGACGACTTCGGCACCGGCTACAGCTCGCTGAGCTATCTGCGGCGTTATCCGATCGACAAGATCAAGATCGACCGCAGCTTCATCACCCCGCTGGGCGAGGACAAGGAGGCCGGCGCGGTGGTCGCGGCTATCGTCCGCCTGGCCAAGGCTCTGCACCTGTCGGTGATCGCCGAGGGCGTCGAGACCAACGCCCAGCGCGAGCAGCTGAAGGAGATCGGCTGCGCCCAGGCGCAAGGCTTCCTGTTCAGCGCCCCGGTCTCGCCCGAGGCGATCGACGCCCTGGTGGCCGGCGGCGGGCGGGTGCGACTGACGGTCGACGCCTGAAGTATTTCGCATAGGTAGTTATTGAAAACGCTCATCGGCGTGTCTAACTCGTTATGCAGCGCGGCCGGAGGGGCCGGGCCCAGCAAGGATCCGCCCATGTCCGTCTCCATCCAGCACCTCGCCGTGACCTCGGTCACGCGCGGCCTCAAGACGCTGTCGGCCCTGCTCGACAAGGCCAAGGCCCACGCCGAGGCCACGGGGACCGATCCGGACGCTTTCGTCCAGGCGCGTCTGGTCGAGGACATGCTGCCGCTGGCCGGCCAGATCCAGCGCGCTTCTGACACCGCCAAGGGCGCGGTCGCCCGCCTGACCGGCGGCGAGGCGCCCGCCATGGCCGACGACGAGACGACCCTGGCGCAACTGCAGGACCGCGTCGCCCGCACCCTGGCCTATGTCGAGAGCGTCCCGGCCTCGGCGTTTGAGGGCGCGGGGACCCGCGAGATCGTGGTGCCCGCCGGTCCGGAGATCAAACTCGGCTTCACCGGCCTGGAATACCTGCTGGAGTTCGTGATCCCGAACTTCCAGTTCCACGTCGTGACGGCCTACGACATCCTGCGCCACAAGGGCGTGCCGGTGGGCAAGCGCGACTTCCTGGGCATCGGCCCGGAACGGGTGAAGGCGGCGGCTTAAGGCGCCAGGTCAGAACGCCGGCTTGACCTCGATGGCCACCAGCTGTCGAGGCGACCGCGAGGGGCGCAGGTCGCCGTCGATGACCAGGCGATATGGTCCCTCGCGCTCATCCAGCTTGTGGCCGCCCACGGTGTCGGCGACCACGACAGGATTGGCGCGATAGACCGGGTCGGTCTCGGCCAGGGACAGGATGCTGGCGAAGCCGTCGGCGGCGCGGGCGATGACCACCTGGTTCAGATAGCGGCCCATCAGGCGCTCGCCATGCACCACCCCGGCCTGGGCCAGGACCGCGTCGAGCCGGACGCCCTCGTAGACGACGCTGGCGCCCTTCACCGTGATCGTCGCCTTGGCGCGAGGCAGGGCGGCCAGGTCCTTGGGCGTCAGCACCACGGTGTCACGGCCGGCCACGGTGACCTTGAGGTCCTGGGCCGCCGCGCCGGTGCAGACGGCGAAGGTGAGGGCGAGGGCGAGCAGCAGGCGCATGAATGATCCTCGAAGGTTCGCCCGAGCCTGAGGCAACCACCCTCAACACGCAAACCCCTTGTCATCCCGGGCGGCGAAGCCGACCCGGGACCCAGGGGCAACCGCACTGCGCCGGCCCCTGGGTCCCGGCTCTCCGCTGCGCTACGGCCGGGATGACAAGCTGATTTGCGCGTTGTCGTTTCGCCTCACCCCCGCGACTTGAACGCAGGCAGGGTCGGCGAGTTGGCCGCCACGTCGAGCAAGGCGTCGGCGGGGGTCGGCTTGCGCTCGAAGACCAACGGGTACAGCGACGCCACCAGCAGCACGGCCATGGTGACGTTGAACGTCCGCAGCACCGCCGGCCGGTCCAGGAACGGCCGCAGGCCCTGGCCGAAGCCCGCCCAGGCGGCGCTGCACGGCGCGCCCACCAGCATGAAGGTCCCGGCCAGCAACGGGATCACCAGCCAGGAACCGCCCTCGGGGGCGTAGGTGGTCACCGCGCCCAGGGCCATGGCCCAGGCCTTGGGATTGACCCACTGGAAGGCCGCGGCCTGCAGATAGGTCATCGGCTTGCCCAGGTCCTTGTCGCTGACCGAGCTGGAGCCGGCGATCTTCCAAGCCAGCCACAGCATGTAGGCCGCGCCGACCCAGCGCAGGATCTCGTGCAGCACCGGATAGGCCTTGAACACGCCGCCCAGCCCCAGGCCCATCGCCAGCACCATGAAGCCCAGGCCGCTGCTGATGCCCAGGATGTGCATCACCGTGCGGCGGAAGCCGAAGTTCGCGCCCGATGCGAGCAGCATCATGTTGTTTGGGCCGGGCGTACCGGCCGTCGCGAAGGCGAACAGGACGAAGGCGAGCAGCAGTTCGGGGGTCATCACGGCCTCCTTGAGAGCCCATCAGGGGTGGAATGTCACCGTGATGATTTCCATTGTATCGTGAGTCAAATTGCATATTGTTATGATGACAATAAAGGAGACACTTGATGGTCACGGGCTGGACCCCGACCATTCCGACGGGTGAGGCGCCGCTGTACGAGCGGCTGGTGGCCGTGCTGCGCGCCGATATCGCCTCGGGCGCGCTGGCCGCCGGGGTGCGTCTGCCGCCGCAGCGGGACCTGGCCTATCGCCTCGGCGTGGGGCTGGGCACGGTGACGCGGGCCTATGTCGAGGCCGAGAAGGCGGGGCTGGTCAGCGCCCATGTCGGTCGCGGCAGCTTCGTCAACGCGCCGGCCGAGCACCGTCCTTACGAGCGCGAGGGACCGATCAACCTGGCCCAGAACATCGCGCCGGCCGCCTCGGCCGCTTCGCGGATCGCCGAGGCCCTGGCCCGGCTGCGCAAGCGCGCGGACCTGGCCGAGCACCTGGCCTATTCTCCGGTGGCCGGACACGAGGCCCAGCGGCGCGCGGGCGCGGCCTGGCTGGCGCGGACCAGCAGCTACGAGGCGGTCGACTGGCGCCGGCTGATCTGCTGCGCCGGCGCCCAGCAGGGGCTGTCCCTCGCGCTGGGCACGGTCATGCGGCCGGGCGATGTGCTGCTGACCGAGGCCCTGGCCTATCACGGCCTCAAGGCCCTGGCGCCGCACAATGGCTGGAAGATCCGGGGCCTGCCGATGGACGCCGAGGGCCTGCGCCCCGACGCCCTGGAGGAGGCCATCATCACCACCGGCGCGCGGGTGCTGGCGGTGCTGCCGACCCTGCAGAATCCCACGGGCCGGATCATGAGCCGCGCGCGCCGCGAGGCCATTGTCGCCATCGCCCGCAAGCACGACCTGACCATCGTCGAGGACGACATCTACGGCGCCTATGCGCAGGACGCGCCGCCGCCGTTCGCCATGCTGGCCCCGGAGCGGACCTTCCACGTCTCGGGCGTCTCCAAGACCCTGGCGCCGGGCCTGCGCGCCGGCTTCCTGGTCGCCCCGGCGGCCGAGGCCTTCGAGCGCGTGCTGGATGCGGTGCGTGTGGTCACCTACGCCCCGCCGGCCTTTGGCGGCCTGATCGCCACCCAGTGGATCGAGGACGGTTCGGCCGACGCCATCCTGGCCGAGACCCGCGACGAAGCCCGCTTCCGCCTGACCATGGCCCGGGACATCCTCGGCCCGTCGATCGAGACGCCATACTCCGACATCGCGCCCCACGTCTGGCTGCCGATGAGCGAGCTGGAAGCCGAGCGCCTGGCCGGCCGGGCCCTGCGCGGCGGGGCCGAGGTCACCGCGCCCTCCGCTCCCGTGGTCGAGGCCGGGCATGAGAGCGGCGTGCGCGTCTGCCTTGGCGCCACGACCGACCGGGCGGCGCTACGGCGCGGCCTCGAGATCGTGGCCGGGGCGCTGTCCAACGAGGTCGGCGAACGGTCGCGGGCGGTGATCTAGGCCGTCACCAGATCAGCGTCTTGACCCACACCGACCCGTCGGGCGCGGGCGAGACCACCTTGATCACCACCTGGCTGTCCTTGGCCAGCCAGAAGGTCGCCGGCTTCCATTCGGGGTGATTGTAGTCGGTGGTCACGACCCAGCAGTCGACCTTGCCGCCGGCCGAGCTGGTCAGGACCTCGCTGCCTGTCACCTTGAACAGATAGGGCGCGGGCGCGCCGCCGCCCGGGTGATGGAAGACGATCTGGGCCTCGTAGCCGTTGGCCAGCGGCAGGGCCTGGAGGAACTCCATGTCCGTCTCGAAATTGAAGGTCGGCTGCGGCGAGGCCACGTCGTAGGCGGCCTGGGCGTTGTCCGGCAGGTCCTTCAGGCCGACGATCCGGTCCGGCTTGAACTCGAAGCCCTCGACCTTGGTCTGGCCGTCCTTGGTGGTGCGGCGGATGTGGGTGAGGGGCCGGAAGGCGCCGAGCTCGAACCAGCTGTCCAGCTGCTTGACCGCTCCCGGCGTCGCCCCGTCCCAGTGCTGGACGATGTGCAGGCGCTTCACCCCGGCCTTGTCGGGCTCGATGCGGATCTCGCGGGTCCAGAGGTCCATCGGCTGGAGGGTGTCGCCGACTTGCTTGTAGCGAAGATAGCGATGGGTGGCCGGTTTGATCTTGTCGAACCGCGCCAGCGGCTGGCCGACGGGCACGGGCGTGACGGCCGCCCAGGCGGTGGTGGCGACCGAGCAGGCGAGCGCGACGCCGACGGTCGCGCGGAGGGTAAGCGACATGGAAAGCCCCTGAACAGAGAACGGCGGCATGTGAGGACAGAGCGCGGCCTGGAGCTACTTAAGCTTCGGTAATGCGGGGGCGTTCGCCGAACACATGCAAAATCCCCGCCTCCCTAGGCCTTGTGCCTAGGGCCCATGCTTCGGCTGGGCTCGACGTGGCCGAAGCGCTCCGCCAGCGTGGTCGTTCGCCCGGCGTCATCGAGCGAGCGGATGCATGGGTCCTAGGCGCAAGGCCTAGGAAGGCGTGATTTGGGTTTGCTCGATCATCGCCAGCACCTTGCGAACCCGCTCACTCACCGTTCCCGGCTCGACCGAAACCAGCTCGAACCCCAGTTCCGCATACGCCGCCTCATGCACGCGCTCGAAGGCAAAAGCCTCCTCCAACCCGATCCGCCGCGCCGCTGTCGGCGTGACAAACCCCAAGCCTCGCACCAGGAGCACCCGTCGCTGATAGACCTGCTCCGCCGCGATCCGGTCGAGCTCGGCCCGCAACGTCGCCGACACCGGGTGACCCAGGAATCGCGCCAAGGCCAGGGCGCAGACCGGCGAACGGTCGAAGAACACGACTTCGCCGGCGGCCCGCGCCTCGCGCTGCGTCTGCAAGGTGACAATCGCGTCGATGAAGGCTGGATCGGTCCACGGCTCGGTCACACCCTCGGCTTGAGCCAAGGCGATGACATCGGTCGCGGCCTCCTCGACCACGGCGTGGCCGGCGCGCTCCAGGGCGCGCAACAGCACGGTTTTGCCCCCGCCCGGGGCGCCGGTCAGGATGTAGCGATGCATGGGGGATCCTCGCCGAAGTCGGCGTGTCCCGAAGCGTAGCGCCCCTAGAGCGCCTTTTCCAGGATCACGAACTGCAGGTCGTCCCGCTGCGGCTCGCCGAAGCGTTCGTCGCCATAGGGGAAGGGCTGGGTCTCGCCGGTCAGGCGGTAGCCGCGGCGTTCGTACCAGGCGATCAGGGTGTCCCGCACCGAGATGACGGTCATCCGGATGCGCTTGCCGCCCCGCGCCTTGGCGTAGTTCTCGCAGGTTTCGAGCATGGCGCGGCCCAGGCCGCCGTCCTGGCGCAGGGGCGAGACAGTGACCATGCCGACGTACCAGGCGTCGTCCCCGTGTTGGGAGGAGGGGGCCGGCTCGAGCCAGGCGCAGACATAGGGCTTTTCCCAGTTCTCGTCCCGAAAGGTCAGGATGGTCGAGCCCGGCTTGGCCTCGAGGTCGGCGCGCAGGGTCGCCTCGTCGGTGCGCTGGCCGCCCAGCAGGTAGCTCTCGCTGGTCCAGCCCTTGGTCGCCAGCTCGCCGCGATAGGCCGAGTTCACCAGCTCGGCGATGTCGGCCAGTTCGTGGTCCTTGTAGAGGGTGAGCAGCGGCATCGGCGGTCCTTGAGCAAGCGAAGGCGGAAGCTAGGAACTGCCCGGGGCCGCAACAAGCCGATTCCGGCCGTCAAGCCGAACAATGTCTAGCGTCGCCGCACCTTCTTCCAGGCCCCGCCGGCCATCCGGCGTACGCCGCCGGCCTCGCGCTTGATCATTTCCCAGGGATGGAAGGCCAGGCCCACCGTGTCGGCCATGGCCGCGCCGCGCGCGCCCATCGGCTGTTCGGGACCGGTGGTGGAGTCGACGGCGGTCTGGTGCTCGATCTCGGCGTTCAGCTCGGCCCCGACGAGTATGGCCATGATCGAGAACCACACCCAGACCATGAAGGCGATCACCGCGCCCAGCGGGCCATAGGTGGCGTCGTAGTGGGCGATGCGGTTGACGTAGACCGAGAAGCCCAGCGACCCGACCAGCCATCCGGCCGAGGCGGCGGCCGCCCCGATCCATACCCAGCGCCAGCGCGCCTGGGATCGGCTGGGAGCGAAGCGGTAGAGCACGGCGAAGGCGACGGCGGTCATGGCCAGCACGAGCAACCAGCGGATCGGCGCCAGGACCGCGTCCAGCGCCGACAGGCGCGCGGCCTCCAGGAGGAGAGGCGTGGCGATCAGCACGCCGGACGCGACGGCGGCGTAAAGCAGGGCGCAGAAGGTGAAGAGGTAGCTGAGCAGGGTGCGCGGCACCAGGTGGCGCTTCTCGTCCTCGTCATAGGCCACGTTCAGTCCGTCGAAGAGCGCCCGCATGCTGGCGTTGGCGCTCCAGATCGACAGCAGCAGGCTGAAGGCGAAGGCCACGCCCAGCTTGCCCTCGCCCTGGGTGGCCAGGCGCAGCATCTGCTCGCCGACGATCTGGATGACGCTGGCGGGAAAGACCCCCTGCATGCCGCGAAGTTGCGCCTCCACGGTGCGTACGTCGGCGAACAGGCCGTACAGCGACACGAAGGCGCCGATGGCCGGGATCAGGGCCAGCAGGGTGTAGAAGGTCACGCCGCCGGCCACGGCCGGCAGGCGGTCGACGGTGATCTCGCGCCAGGTGCGCCAGAGGATGTCGCGCCAGCCCAGCAGCGGGATGTGGCCTGGATGGCGGGCGGCCCGGCCCCGGCGCGGCTCGGCCTGGTCGAAGTCGGCCGGCGGCATCGCCCGATCCTCCGACAGGCCCGGCGGGTCGGCGATGGGCTCCTCGGCGAGGGTCTCGGGCTTCTTCGGAAAGGCCAGCGGCGCGATGGCCAGCAGCACGATCCAGGGCGCCAGGTGATACGGACGCGACTTCAGCCAAGACAGGATCGGACGCGGCGAAGCGTCGGCCATGGTACGCCCTCCAGCCCTCCAAAACCCGGACGGCCCCGCTGTGTTCCTTCGAAGCCTTGCCATAGCCCGAGTCGGACCCGATCTTCCGGGCCATGGACGCCCGGATCACTTCGATTTACCGCCACCCCGTGAAGGGCTTCACGCCCGAGCGGCTGACCGCCGCCACGCTGGAGGCGGGAGCGTGCTTCCCCTGCGATCGGCTCTATGCCGTCGAGGATGGACCCAGCGGCTTCGACCCTGAGGCGCCGGGCCATATCTCGAAGATGAAGTTCACGGTGCTGGCCAAGATCCCGGCCGTCGCCAAGGCCCGCACGGCCTATGACGAGGTGTCCGGTGTGTTCAGCGCCAACGCCGCGGGGCGCCCCGACTTCGCCGGCGACCTGCGGACCGGCGCCGGCCGCGCGGGGTTCGAGGCCTGGCTGGCCGACCTGCTCGGCGAGGAGATCTCCGGCCCACTGAAGGTGATCGAGGGGCCGGGCGCCCACCGGTTCATGGACAGCCGCTCGGGCTATGTCTCGATCGTCAACCTGGCCAGCGTGCGCGACCTGGGCGACCGCCTGGGCATGACCCTGGATCCGCTGCGCTTCCGCGCCAATCTCTATGTCGAGGGCTGGCCCGCCTGGGCCGAGAACGACATGACCGGCAAGACCCTGGCCGTGGGCGGCGCGACCGCCGAAGTCCTCAAGCCCATCGTCCGCTGCGCCGCCACCCACGTCGACCCGACGACCGCCGAGCGGGACGTCGACCTGGTGAAGGCGCTGTTCGACTACTACGGCCACATGCTGTGCGGCATCTACCTGAACGTCACCGAAGGTGGTGAGGTCGGGGAGGGGGATGGGGTGTCGGTGAGCTGAGCCGTCAGCTCAGGCGAGATTTCGCGTCCATGCTTTGATGGAGAACGCGGACGATCTCCACGCCCTCATCCATGCGGTAGAAAATGACGTGCGATCCGATGGCGCGACGGCGGTAGCCTTCGCCTATCGCTTCGTCAGTCCAGCCGACGTCAGGACACTCGGCGATCATTTCGACAGTGGATTGGATGCTTCGGAGGTAGGCCTCGGCGCGGATGTTGCCCCATTGGCCACGCGAGTAGTTCCAGATTTCGATGAGATCGAGCCTGGCGAGAGACGAGAGGCGGTAAGCCTTCATTCCTCGTGGAATCCTTGCGGTTGGGACTCGCGCAGCCTTTCTTCAATGAACGCGTCAAAGTCGAAGTCTTCGATGAAGCCGCTCTCTTCACCCGCCTTTAGCGCTGCTCGTAAGGCGGTGAGCTTGGCCTCGTGGCTTTCCAAAAGGCGGAGCCCCGCCCGCACGACTTCGCTCGCCGAGCCGTAGCGGCCGTCGGCGACTTGCGTATCGATGAAAGCCTGGAAATGCTCACCCAGGCTGACGGAAGTGTTCTTGCTAGCCATGTCGTCACGATACCAAAAACTGGTACCATCTTCAATCTCGCCTCTCCCAATCCAAAGCGCTAAACCCCCGCCCATGACCCTGACCCTCGTCAAAGCCTGGACCGCCGCCAAGGAGCGTCTGAAGGACGCCGGCATCGATCAGCCCGCCATCGACGCGCGCCTGATGCTGGAGGTGGCCGCCAATGTCACCCGCACCGAGATCGTCACCGATCCGTACCGCGAACTGTCGGCCGAGCAGGAAGCCACCCTCGAGGACTATCTGAGCCGCCGCGCCCGCCGCGAGCCGGTCAGCCACATCATCGGCCGCAAGGGGTTCTGGAAGATCCTGCTGCAGGTGAACAAGAACGTCCTGACCCCGCGTCCCGAGACCGAGGTCATCGTCGACGAGGTGCTGAAGGCCTTCCCGGAGGGCATGGGCTTTTCGATGCTGGACCTGGGCGTCGGCTCGGGCACGATCCTGCTGGCGGTGCTGGCCGAGCGTCCGGCGGCCAAGGGCCTGGGCGTCGACGCATCCGACGAGGCCCTGGCCGTGGCCCGCGACAATGCCGCCAGCCTGGACCTCAACAATCGCGCCGCCTTCCTGCACGGCGACTGGACGGCGGGCCTGGGCGACGCGAGCTTCGACCTCGTCGTGTCGAACCCTCCCTACATCCCGACCGCCGTCATCGACACCCTGGAGCCCGAGGTTCGCGATCACGAACCGCGCCTGGCCCTGGACGGCGGCGCCGACGGCCTGGACGCCTATCGGATGCTGGCGCCGGAGATCCTCCGGGTGCTGAAGCCGGCCGGCATGTTCGCCGTGGAGATCGGCTACGACCAGTCCAAGGACGTCGAGGCGCTGTTCCGCGAGGCGGGCGCCCAGCAGGTCAGGACAGTCAAAGACCTGTCGACCCACGACCGAGTTGTCACCGGGGTGAAAAATCCCTTGGAAACCGGGGCGTGAACCGTTAGACGAGTCATGTCCCCTTCCAGATCGCCAGGTGACGGGAAAAGCAGGCGTTTTATGACGTCGGCGATGCTCCCCTGGCAGGCGCGCCCGGTCCGCCGGTCGCCGCGCCCGAAAGCAGGGCGGGGGCTCTACGGAAACCAGTGTCTCTGAAACCCAAGGGTTCGACCCGCTCAGAGACCAGCAAGGCCGGACGCGCCAGCGCCAGACTGACCTCCGGACAGGTTCAGAAGAGAACATGAGAGATTTCAAAGGCATGAAGCGCCAGCGCGGCCGCAACAATCGCGGTGGCAGCGGCGGCAAGCCTCAGCAGCACAACGCTAACCGTGCGTTCGACTCGAACGGCCCCGAGGGCGTGAAGGTCCGCGGCGCGGCCCAGAGCGTCTACGAAAAGTACCAGCAGCTGGCGCGCGACGCGACGTCGTCCGGCGACCGCGTGTTGGCCGAGAACTATCTGCAGCACGCCGAGCACTATTTCCGCGTCCTGCGCGCCATCCAGCCGAATCGTCCGGTGTCCGACATCCTCGGCAAGGACGTCTACGCCGCCTACGAGATCGACTTCGAGGCCGAGCCGCCCGAAGAGGTCGAAGCTCCCGAGGCGCCGGCCCAGGGCGAAGGCCAGGGCGACGGCGGCGACGGCGGTGAAGGCGGCGAGCAACGCCGTGACCGTTTCGAGAGCCGTGACCGGGATCGCAACCGCGACCGCGATCGCAACTTCGACAATCGCGAAGGTCGCGACCGTGACCGCAATCGCGACGATCGTCCCCGTGAGGGCGAAGGCCGCCGCGACCGCTGGCGCGATGATCGCCCCCGGGATGACCGGCCGCGTGACGACCGCCCCCGTGATGACCGGCCCCGGGATGATCGCCCGCGCGACGACCGTCCCCGTGATGACCGGCCCCGTGACGACCGCCCCCGGGACGACCGTCCGCGTGAAGACCGCTTCCGCGACCGCGACGATCGCCCGCGTGATGAGCGTCCCCGTGACGATCGCCCCCGTGACGATCGGCCGGCCGCCGCCGAGGGCGAGAGCCAGCCGCAAGCCGAGGGCGAGGGCCGCGAAGGCCGCCGCCGTGGCCGTGATCGCGATCGCAATCGCGACCGTGACTGGCAGCCGCGCGGCGACCGCGATCCGCTGGCGGTGATCGAGCCGGAAGCCTCGCCGCTGACCGCCCAAGCCCCGGCTGAGAGCTCGCCGATGCTGCGTGGCCAGGACGGCGCCGTCAGTGAGGCCCCGGCCTTCCTGGGCCGCAAGACCCCGCGCGCCGTCGAAGCCGCGCCTGCCGCGGTGACACCGGCTCCGGAAGCCGAGACTGGCGAGGACGTGAAAAAGCCCCGTCGTCGCCGCGCGCCGCGCAGCTTCGAAGCTGGTGAAGGCGCTCCGGCCAGCCCGGAATCCGAAGAGGCCTGATCCTTCGATCAGCGACGAACACCGAAAGGGAGCCGTGAAAGCGGCTCCCTTTTTCGTTGCGCCTTCTTCGCTGAAGCTGGAACGGCTAGGCTCGCCGGAAGGGTTTCGGATGGGAGATCATCGGTGCGTCTGACGGGTTTGGCGGCGCTTGTGATCCTGGCGACGGCGTCGCCTGTCCACGCGCGGCAAGTCGCTCTCGCCAGACCGGACGTATATCTGCTGGCCGGGCAGTCAAACATGTCCGGACGAGGGCTCCTGTCGGAGCTTGAGGACGAGGAACGCGCCGCCGATCGCGCCATTCAGCTCTACGGTAACGACGAGAAGGTCCGACCAGCCCTGGACCCCCTGGACGACGCGGCTGGACAGGTCGATCCGGTGTCGAGCGACGCCGGCCTGGCCGCCGTGGGCCCCGGCCTGTTCTTCGCTCGCGCCCTGCGCGCGCAGCGCCACAGGCCCATCCTCCTGGTCCCCTGCGCCAAGGGCGGCTCGTCGATCGGCCAGTGGAAGCCTGGTGGGGCGCGCGACACCCTCTACGGTTCGTGTCTGGCGCGCGCCAAGGTGGCTGGGAGGGTGAAGGGAATACTCTGGTACCAGGGCGAGACCGACGCGGGCCGCGAAGGCTCCGCCGAGGGCTGGAAGGCTTCGTTCGAGATCCTGGTTGGGCGTTGGCGCGAAGACCTGCACGCCAAGCGCCTGCCCATCGTGATCGTCCAACTGGCCGACATGCCTTCGCCCGAGATCAGCGCGCCCAAGACCTATCCCTCGTGGGCGGCTATCCAGGCGGTCCAGGCCGGGCCTTTGCCGGATTGCGTGGCGATGGTTTCGGCCCGGGGCCTGCCGAAGAAGCCCGACGACCTCCACCTGACCACCGCCGCCCAGCGGGCCCTCGGGAGCCGCTTGGCGCAAGCCATGGAAGGGCTGCGCGGGAAAGGCTGCCGCTGAACCTTCGCTCGCGAAACAGCCGGCATCTAGGCTCGGCGAACACTGTTTGCGTGAAGCTATAGCGACGCACCAACTTCGGCGATAGTGTCGGGTTCTCGACGGGGGAGTCGCCGATGACTGGAGAGCGTGAGCCTCCTGATGGCCTATCTCAGGAGAAGGAAGAGGCGGCCAACGCCGCCGTTGTCGAAGCGCGCTACCGTGCCATCGTCGACACCGCAGTCGACGCCATCGTCGTGATCGACGAGCAGGGGCGGATCGAGGCCTTCAACCCCGCCGCCGAGCGGCTGTTCGGTTACGCCACGGACGACGTGGTCGGCCACAATATCCACATGCTGATGCCCGAGCCGTACCACGGCGAGCACGATGGCTATCTCGGGCGCTATCGCGACACGGGCGAGCGGCGGATCATCGGCATCGGCCGCGAGGTCAGCGGCCGGCGCCAGGACGGGACGACCTTTCCACTGGAGCTATCGATCGCCGAGTGGCGCGACGGCGGGCGCCGCTACTTCACCGGCGTGATGCGCGACGTCACCCAGCGCAAGCGGGCGGAAGAGCTGCAACGGCTGATGATCAACGAGCTGAATCACCGGGTGAAGAACACCCTGGCCACGGTGCAGTCGGTGGCGGGGCAGACCCTGCGCAACGCGGTGGACCTGGGCGACGCCCGCGAGTCCCTGACGACCCGCCTGCTGGCCCTGGCGCGTGGCCACGACATCCTGACCCGCGAGAGCTGGGACGGGGCCGAACTCGCCGACATCGTTTCCGCGGTGGTGTCCGCCCATGGCGAGACCGCGAGGTTCACCCTGGATGGCCCTCCCGTGCGCCTGGCTCCGAAGGCGACCCTGGCGCTCTCCATGGCCCTGCACGAACTGATGACCAACGCGGCCAAGTACGGGGCGTTGTCCAACGAGGAAGGCCAGGTGCGGCTGGTCTGGCGACGAACCAAGGCGGACGCCAGCGAGCGGCTGCGCATGACGTGGGAAGAAATCGATGGGCCACCTGTCTCGACTCCGACGCGCCAGGGCTTCGGCACCCGTCTCATCACCGGCGGCCTCGCTCGCGAACTCGGGGGTGAGGTCCGCCTCGAATATCCGCCGGCCGGTGTCGTCTGCGAGATCGACGCCGAGCTCGGCAAGACCGGCGAGTCGAACCGTTTCATCCGAGGCGCGGCCTGATCCGCTACGGGTCCTGGTCGTCGAGGACGAGCTGTTCGTGGCCATGCTGGTCGAGGACCTTTTAAGCGACCTGGGACACACGGTCGTGGGGCCGGCCTCCTCGGCGCGCGAAGCGGTGTTGGCCGCCGAAGCAGAGGTGTTCGATTTCGCCCTTCTGGACGTGAACCTCGGCGACGGCGAAACCTCCTTCCGGACGGCCGAGATCCTGCGCGAGCGCGGCGTGCCGTTCGCCTTCGTCACGGGCTATGGCGACCAGGGCGTCCGCGCCGACCTGCGCGACGTGCCGATCCTCTCCAAGCCTATCGACCCTCGACAGATGGCGCGGGTCATCGAGCGGCTGGTGGACGGCTAGGGACCTAGCTCGGCGCCGCCGCTGACGCGCAGGCGTCGGACTGCTTGGCGAAGGTCTGCTTGTCGCCCAACCGCCAGGTCGAGCCGTCCTTGCTCATCTCGTAGGTCGCCTCGAACCGGCAGGCTTCCAGGCGAACGAAGGTGATCCGTTCCAGGGCGAAGGCCGCGCGCAACGCTGGACCGCTTTCGAACACCAGGCGATCGCCCTGCCAGCCGGAGCCGCGCATCAGCCGGCCGCCGCCTCGGTTCGGCGTCAGCAGCAGCGCCACTTGTCCGGTGGCGGCGTCCACCGTCATTAGACCGGCATAGGAGAAGGTGGCCGGCGGCGCTTCCTCGTGTCGGACCTCCAGCACCTTGCCGTCCAGAATGGGCTTGAACGCGAAGTGCGACTCCAGCGGCTTGCCACTCGCGAAGGCGCCGCGCCCGTTCCAGTCACCGACGAAGTAGCCCGCTATCGCCGCCGGTAGATCGGTCGATGTGGGCGGCGCCGTTTCAGCGATCACCGCCGCGATGGTCAAGGAAAGCAGAAGCATCGGATCCTCGGTGAAAGCCTTACGCGACCAAACTTGGCCACGGCGCATCGATCGACGACAGTTCGAAGCGATGAACGCCGTTCATGGCGCGACAAAGAGGCGATAGCTTCAAGCGCTCCGCGAGCAGCGGATGACAAATGGGTAAGGCCAAGCTCCACAGGTTGCGTCGGCCTCGCCCGCCGCCGATAAGGCTATGTCGAATTCGAAACACTGTTCGCCGAGCCCCATGATCGCCCTGCGCCGCTTCACGCTTCCGCTTTTGCTCGCCGCCGCCGCCGCGCTGGGCGGCTGCGCCTACAATGCCGACCTCGGCCGCGATCAGCTGCTGATCGTCAATGACGACAACCTGGCAGCCCAGGGCGAGAAGGCCTGGGCAGACACCCTGCGCACGGCCTACGTCTCTAAGGAGCCGCGCAAGAATGCGCGGGTCCAGGCGGTCGGCCAGCGGGTGATCACCGCCGCCGGCCTGTCGGGCCGGCCCTGGGACTATGCGGTGTTCCTGGACGAGGCGCCCAACGCCTTCGTGCTGCCCGGCGGCCACGTCGGTGTGACCGTGGGCCTGCTGACCCTGGTCGAGAACGACGACCAGCTTGCCGCCGTCATCGGTCACGAGGCCGGCCACGTGGTGGCCCACCACGCGGCCGAGCGCGCCTCGCAGGAGACGACCTCGAAGATCCTTCTGGGCATTGCCGGCGCGGCGGCGGGAAGCACCGATTTCGGCAAGCTGCTGAAGGATCACGGCAACGACGCGGCCAAGTTCGGGGTGCTGCTGCCGTTCTCGCGCAAGCAGGAGCTGGAGGCGGACAAGCTGGGCGTCGACTTCATGCAGCGCGCCGGGTACCAGCCGCGCGAGGCCGTGGCCCTGTGGCGCAACATGCAGACCCAGGCGGGGGGCAGTTCGGGCGGTCAGATGGGCTCCACCCACCCGTCGGACGCGGTGCGAATTCAGGAGTTGGAGCGTTATCTCACCGCCAAGGGCTGGTGAAACTTGTGTGACTAACGCGCCACACCTACATGCCCCAACGGGACCGGTCGTGCTCATCGGAGGCGGCCGACCCAGATCCGCCTAGGAAGGGGACAGTTTAGACCTATGAATATCGATCTCTATTCGGACCGCGCCAAGCAGGCGGTCCAGTCGGCCCAGAGCCTGGCGCTCGCGCGGGGCCACCAACAGTTCGCCCCCGAACACATCCTGAAGGTCCTGCTCGAGGAGAAGGACGGCCTTGGCCGCGCCCTGATCCAGAGCGCCGGCGGCCGCGCCGACACCCTGGAGGGCGGCGTCGAGACCCTGTTGGCCAAGACCCCGCGCGTCGAGGGTGCCGGCGGCCAGCTCTACATGAAACCCGACACGGCCCGCGTGTTCGCCGAGGCCGAGAAGTCCGCCAAGGCGGCGGGCGACGCCTTCGTCA
This sequence comes from Caulobacter sp. GW821-FHT11E10, assembly GCF_058808375.1. Taxonomy (NCBI): domain Bacteria; kingdom Pseudomonadati; phylum Pseudomonadota; class Alphaproteobacteria; order Caulobacterales; family Caulobacteraceae; genus Caulobacter; species Caulobacter sp. GW821-FHT11E10. Next base: position 60,324 of record NZ_JBXARP010000010.1, on the reverse strand, counting down.
CGACCGAGCGCCTGCTGATCGCCATCGCCAAGGAAGGTGCGGAAGCGGCCAAGCTGTTCAAGGAGGCCGGGGTCACCCCCAAAGCCCTGGAGACGGCCGCCGAGGCCATCCGCAAAGGCCGCACCGCCGATAGCGCCAACGCCGAGGAAGGCTATGAGGCGCTCAAGCGCTATGCCCGCGACCTGACCCAGGCGGCCCGCGACGGCAAGCTGGATCCGGTGATCGGCCGCGACGAGGAAATCCGCCGCACGATCCAGGTCCTGTCGCGCCGCACCAAGAATAACCCCGTGCTGATCGGCGAGCCCGGCGTCGGCAAGACCGCCATCGTCGAGGGCCTGGCCCTGCGCATCGTCAACGGCGACGTGCCCGAGAGCCTGAAGGACAAGAAGCTGCTGTCACTGGACATGGGCAGCCTGATCGCCGGCGCGAAATATCGCGGCGAGTTCGAGGAGCGTCTGAAGGCCGTGCTCGGCGAGGTGACCGCCGCCGAAGGCTCGATCATCCTGTTTATCGACGAGATGCACACCTTGGTCGGCGCCGGTAAGGCCGACGGGGCGATGGACGCCTCCAACCTGCTCAAGCCCGCCCTGGCGCGCGGTGAACTGCACTGCGTCGGCGCCACCACGCTGGACGAGTACCGCAAGCACGTCGAGAAGGACGCGGCCCTGGCCCGTCGCTTCCAGCCGGTGTTCGTCGGCGAGCCCACGGTCGAGGACACCGTCTCGATCCTGCGCGGCCTGAAGGAGAAGTACGAGGTCCACCACGGGGTGCGCATCTCGGACTCGGCCCTGGTCGCGGCCGCCACCCTCAGCAACCGCTACATCGCCGACCGTTTCCTGCCGGACAAGGCGATCGACCTGATGGACGAGGCCTCCAGCCGCGTGCGCATGGCGATCGACTCCAAGCCTGAAGAGCTGGACGAGATCGACCGCCGTCTGGTGCAGCTGAAGATCGAGCGCGAGGCTCTCTCGAAGGAGACCGACGCGGCCTCCAGGCAGCGCCTGGAAAACCTCGAGACGGAAATCGACGATCTGCAGTTCCGCAGCGACGAGATGACCGCTCGCTGGAAGGCCGAAAAGGAGAAGGTCGGCGGCGCGGCTCAGGCCCGTGAAGCCCTCGACCGCCTGCGCGCCGATCTCGCCAACGCCCAGCGCGCCGGTGACTTCGCTCGCGCCGGCCAGATCCAGTATGGCGAGATCCCGGCCCTGGAGCGCCGCCTTGAGGAAGCCAAGGAAGGCGAAAGCGACGCCCTGACGCCGGAAGTCGTCGACGCCGAGCAGATCGCCGCCGTGGTCAGCCGCTGGACCGGGGTGCCGGTCGAGAAGATGCTGGAAGGCGAGCGCGAGAAGCTGCTCAAGATGGAAGACCAGCTGCGCGGTCGCGTGGTCGGCCAGGACGAGGCGCTGGAAGCCGTGTCCGACGCCGTTCGCCGGGCCCGCGCGGGCCTGCACGATCCGTCCAAGCCGATCGGCTCGTTCCTGTTCCTGGGCCCGACGGGCGTGGGCAAGACCGAGCTGACCAAGAGCCTGGCCGAGTTCCTTTTCGCCGACGAGCACGCCATCACCCGGATGGACATGTCCGAGTACATGGAGAAGCACTCGGTCAGCCGCCTGATCGGCGCGCCTCCCGGCTATGTCGGCTACGACGAGGGCGGGGCGCTGACGGAAGCCGTGCGTCGTCGGCCCTATCAGGTCGTGCTGTTCGACGAGATCGAGAAGGCCCACCCCGACGTCTTCAATGTGCTGCTGCAGGTGTTGGACGACGGTCGTCTGACCGACGGCCAGGGCCGCACGGTCGATTTCCGCAACACGCTGATCATCATGACCAGCAATCTCGGCGCCGAATTCCTGGCCAACCAGGAAGAAGGTGAAGACGTGGAAGCCGTCCGGCCGATGGTGATGAACATGGTGCGCGGCCACTTCCGCCCCGAGTTCCTCAACCGGATCGACGAGATCATCCTGTTCAAGCGTCTGTCGCGCGCGCACATGGGCGACATCGTTCGCATCCAGCTGCAGCGTGTCGAAAAGCTGCTGACCGACCGTCGCATGACGCTGTCGATCGACGCCGAGGCCCTGCACTGGCTCGCCGACAAGGGCTACGATCCGGTCTACGGCGCGCGCCCCTTGAAGCGCGTGATCCAGAAGGAGCTGATCGACCCGATCGCCCGCAAGCTGCTGGCCGGCGAGATCGAGGACGGCGGCGTCATCGCCGTCGGCGTCGAGGACGGTCAGCTGTCGTTCGGCAAGGCGACGCTGCAGTAACAGCGCTCGCGTGAAGACCGGAATCGCCGCGATGGGCCCGACTGCCTGTCGCGGCGATTTTCGTTTGCTCGCGCGTCATCCGGGGCCCCGACAACGCGCCAGAACCCAGGCTGAGAAGGACCCGGATTTGACTCGGTAGGCAGTGGTGCTAGCGTGAAAAACAACCATGAGATGTTTCGCGCGTTCGCGGAGTCGGGGGGCTGAAATGAGCGTTCATGCCACGGTGCCGGCGCTGGAAGCCGAGTTCGAAAGCGTCAAGGCGCGGGCCCGCGAACTGGCGCAGTTGCTCAGTCCGATCACGCCGGAGATGGTCGCGGCCGCGCCGACCTGGCGGGCCGCCTATTCCGACCGAACCTGCGCGCTGATGGCGTCGCTGTGCGGCATCGCCTACGACAATTTCGAGGACCAGACCGGCGCGGGGCGAGCCTTGATGGACGCCCGCCTGCACAGCGGCGCCTTCACCCTGATCAACGTCTACGACACGCCGATCGGCACCCAGGCCTACCTAGCCTCCAGCGACCAGATGACGGTGTTGGCCTTTCGCGGGACCCAGGACGGCAAGGACTGGGCGGTCAATCTCGGCTCCAAGCTCACGCCCCTGCACCAGGCGGCGGGCTCGGTCTGTGTCCACAAGGGCTTCCTGGAGGCCTTCCAGAAGGTGGAGGCGGAGATCCGGGCGGATCTCGACACCAAGGTTCCTCAGAACAAGGGCCTCTACATCACGGGTCACTCGCTGGGCGGGGCCTTGGCCCAGATCGCCTCGGCCGCCTTCGAGCGGGACATCCTGGCGGCCTGCTACACCTTCGGCTCGCCGCGCGTGGGCCAGAAGCGGTTCGATATCGAAGTGAAATGCCCGCACTATCGCCTGGTCAACGCTCGCGACATCGTGCCGTCGGTGCCGCCGCCCTGGCTGGGCTTCGCGCATGGCGGCGACGTGCGCGTATTGGGCCGCAAGGGCGGCAGCCCGAAGCGCCACGAGCGCATGCCGGCCTTGTTGGTCTTCCGGTTCCTGGTGTTCGGGCTGTGGTGGGCCTTGACCCGCAAGTTCCCGCTGATCGACGACCACATGATCGGCCGTTATCGCGAGAAACTGATCAAGGCCGCGAACCTGCGCGCGCCCGGCTGGAAGGCTGGCGGTCTGCCGCCCGAGCCCCCGACCACGCCGCTGTCGCCGCCGGCCGCCGAGCCGCCGTGCGAGCCCGTGGTTCCAGCGGCGGCCGCGCCGAAGACCGCCGCCAAGCCCAAGGCGCGCAAGGCGCCGGCCAAGCGGAAGACCTAGGCTCGCCGCCCTAGGGCGGATCGACATTCGCGCCAGAAATAAAGCTCCCGTCTTCCTGGGCCTTGTGCCCAGGACCCATCGTTCAGGTTCAGCTGCTTTTGGGCCGAGCTTACGGTCCTTCAGTCGCGCCGGTCCGGAACGTTCCGAATTGGCCGCAAGCATGGGTCCTGGGCACAAGGCCCAGGAAGGCTGTGGATTAGGCGTTTGGGCTGCTCGTAGGCTGAATGTCGATCTGGCCTAGCCCGGCATCCTCTCGAACCGCCGCGCGCCGGCGGCCACCGCGTCCCAGGGCTGGCCGCTGGCGGTGAACATCGTCATGGCAGGCTGGTAGCGCTCCGGCTCGTCCAGGCCGCCGGCGTGGACGATGAAGAGCTCCGGCATGGCCGGAAAGGTCAGGTGCGTCGGCGTCCCGCAGGTCGGGCAGAAGGCGTGACCCTTCACCGTGCCCAGGTCGCCGGTGATCTCCCACGTCGACGCCTGGCCCGACACCGTCACCGCCGCGTCCTTGAAGGTCAGGTACGAGCCGTGGCCGGTGCCGCTGCGCTGTTGGCAATGGCGGCACTGGCAGTCGCTCATGGCGATCGGCTCGCCGACGACGGTGTAGCGCACCGCGCCGCAGGCGCAGCCGCCGGTGAAGGGCTTGTTCGTCGAGGTCATGGGGCAAAGGTCTCGCGTGGACCGGCGCGCGGCGCCGGCCTGGCTTCAGGTCGATTGTCGGAAAGGCGTGGCGGCTAGTGCTGGGTCTCGCTGCCCAACACGCCGTCGAGGCGCTGGACGACGGTCTTCCAGCCGTCGCTCATGTTGCGGTAGGCGCTGTCGTTGCGCGGCAGGACGAATCCGGAGTGGACCAGCCTTAGCCGCGTGCCGGCCTCGGTGGGGGCCAGGGTCCAAGTGACCACCGTCTCCAGCCGCGAGCCGTAGCCGATATTGGCCGGATGGCCACCGGTCCAGGCATAGGCGAAACGCTGGTTCTCGATCACCTCCAGGACCTGGCAGCGAATGAGCCCGTCCCACTCGCCGGCCGGTGTGGTCTTGAAGGTGAAGCGGTGACCCTCGACCGGGGCGAAGTCGGTCGGCGGCATCAGCCAGCGAGCGATCAGGTCGCCGGTGGTCAGGGCCTTCCAGACCACCGAGGGCGCGTGCGGGAAGACCTCGTCGAGCACGATGTCGTGGGTGTCTTCACCTTGGCTCATTGGCGCGGTGGCGGCGGTGCTCATTGGTCGATGTCCTTGAGGAGGTTGCGCAGGGTGTCGAGGCGGTCGCGCCAGAAGACGCCGTAGAAGCTCATCCAGTCGAAAAGCGGCGCCAGGCCCTCGGGCTGGGCGCGGTAGTAGACCTTGCGGCCCTCGGGCCGTTCGGCGACCAGGCCGGCGGTCTTCAGGGACTTCAGGTGTTGCGAAACCGCGCCCTGGCTGACGCCGCTGCCCTGGGTCAGCTCGGCGACGGTGATCTCGGGGACGCGCGTGATGCGCTCGTAGACGGCTCGCCGCGTCGGGTCGGCGAGGGCGCGCATGACGCTGTCGATGGGGGCGGTGTCGATCATGTGAATCAATTAGCAATGGCTAATGCATTAGTCAACACTAATTGGTGTGGGCAAAAGAAAGGGCGCTCCACATGGGAAGCGCCCGATCACGGCTCGCCTGGGAGAGCGAGGTCTACCCGTAGTGGATATCGTAGCTGCCCGCGCCGGTCCCGACGGAGAGGCCCGTGACGCCGACCAATCTGATCAGGCCGTCGCCCGCGGTCGCGCCATCGCTCATGTTCACCCCGGCCAGGCCGTCCTGGCTGTAGACATAGGTGTCGCCGTTCCAGGTGAAGATCGCCGTGGTGTTGGCGGCCACATGGGCCGAGACGTCGATCACCGCCGCCTGCAGCGAAGCCTTGCCGTCGGCGTACTGCTGAACATTGGCGGTCAGCGTGTGGATCATGGCGTCCAGCACCAGGTGGTCGACGCCCTTCTGGAAGTTGATGATCTCGGGTGGCGAGCCCAGGGTGGTACCGTCCTTGATATGCAGGTTCGACAGGGTGGCGGTCGAGAACTGCGGCCCGGTGGTCGGGTTCTCCAGATATTTGCCCGCCAGGATCAGATTGTCGGTCCCGGCGCCCAGATAGATCTTGGTCGGACTCAGGGTCAGCCAGCCTTGCGACGTGGCGGGGGTGAAGTTCAGCTTCACCGTGTTGGTCCCGTCGCCCAGGCGCAGGGTGTGTTGATCGACGCTGGAGTCCACTTGGTAGGCGATGGTCAGGTCGCCGGCCTGGGTGGCGTCGATGTTGGTGAACACCGCCAGCTGGGCCGTCAGCTTGCCAGGACCGATGATGGTCAGGTTCGGCAGGGCGCCCTTGTAGTTGGGGCCGAGCGCCGAGGAGGTGGTCCAGCCGTAGATCAGGCCGGCCGTGCTGTCGGTGTCGACATGCAGGACCAGGCTGCCGTTCGGATCAAAGGGACCGTCGGAGGGCGAGTGGTTGTACATGGCGATCGCGCCGCCAAACGAGGTGTCGGTCGTGGGGCCGCCCTGGAAGTTCTGCAGGTGGACGTCCAGCTTGCGGCCGTCCGCCCGCGCCGTGGTGTAGATGTCGACCGCGTTGGACGTGTCCTTCAGCACCACCACCTCGCTGCCGCGGGCGGAGAGGCTGACCGTGCCAGCATAGTCGGACGCCTTGACGACGTCGTAGATCACCGCCGCGCCGGCGATGATTGGATTGCCGTTGGCATGCACATAGACCGTCTGGAAGCCGCTGATCGTGCCCTCGTACGTACCGCCCGGCATGACGTGCAGTACGTTGTTCGTGCCGGCGGCCGTCAGGCTGGTCCCGGCGGCTAGGCCGTCCTTCAGGGTGACGGTGTTGGCGCCGCCGCCCAAGGTAACGGAGCCGTACTGGGCGGGGACGCCCAGGCTGGCGGTCGTGGCGCTCAGGCGGCCCAGGGTGAGGGTATTGGCGCCGTCGCCCTCGACGATCTTGCCGTAGATCGCGCCGGTCAGGTTGATCGTGTCGTTCCCCGCGCCGCCGTCGATGATCTGGCCGGCGGCGAGGCCGGCGGTTCCGGTGATGGTGTCGTTGCCGGCGGTCGACCTCAGCGCGGCGTTGGTCGCGACAGGCGACACCGACTGGTCGGCGGACACCGTGATGGTCGCGCCCGGCGAGCCGGCCGAGGGCGTCCCGTAGGCGTCGAGTAGGTCGCTGCGGAAATGGGCCACGCCGTCGTCGCCCAGGTCGAGGAGGAAGGCGTCGTTGGCCTTGGCGTAGGGGCCAAGATCCTCCTTGGCGGCGACCGATAGCAGCCAGCCGACGATCGCGGCCTTGGTGCCCTGGCCTTCGAGGCCGTCACGGCTGAAGGCGGCGAAATAGGCTTGGCGCGTGAAAGTCCCGCCCTGGCCGTCCGGCACCATGTCGCCCAGCAGGCCGTCGACCTTGGTGTCGCTGGGCACGGTCCCGAAGATCTCGGTATAGGCCTTGATCAGCGCCTGGCGGGTGGTCAGGGACCCGTAGTTGGCGGCGAACCAGGTCGCGCCTTCGCCGGCCTTGCCCAGGTTCATGGCGAAGTTGATGAAGCGGTTCTCGACGTTGAACGCCTGGTAGTAGCTGGAATTGAGGTTGGTCGGGTTCGAGCCGCCGGCCGAGATCAGGTAGTCGAAGCCGCCCGCGTACGGCGTCCCGTTGGTGAAGAAGCTGTAGGCCAGGCTGGCCACCGAGGTGGTGGGGGTCGCCAGTTTGCGGATCTCGGTCTCCGCCGCCGCCAGGCTCAGCGATCCGCCGTCGACCTGGACGGAGAGGTTGGCCAGCAGACTCTGATGCGCCGTCGGGATGTGGGCGAAGTCAGACCGCAGGACGTTGCCGTAATAGGTCTTCAGAACCAGCAGGGTCGAGGCCATGGGGTTACTCGCTACTCTCTACTCGCGTCGACGGATCGGCGGCCGCGATGAAGCGGCCGCCGTCGTCTGCTTTAGGCGTAGTGAACGTCGAAGCTGCCGGCGCCGGTTCCGACCGTGAGGCCGGTGACGCCCACGAGCTTGATCAGACCGTCACCGACGTTGGCGTTCATATTGACGCCGACGATGCTGTCCTGGCTGTAGATGTAGGTGTCGCCGTTCCAGCTGAAGACGGCCGAGGTGTTGGCCGCCACATTGGCCGAGACCGCGACGAGGGCGTCCTGCAGCGAGGCCTTGCCGTCGGCGTAGGACTGCACGTTCCCCGTGACCGCGTGGATGACCGAATCCAGCACCAGGTGGTCGACGCCCTTCTGGAAGCCGATGATCTCGGGCGGGGCGCTGAGCGTCGCGCCGTCCTTGATGTGCAGGTTCGACAGCGTCGACGTTTCGGCGTTGCTCCCGAGCAGGCCCTTGGACAGGGTGATCGTGTCCACACCGGCGCCCAGATACACCTTGGCGGCGGTCGGGGTGTAGTTGCCCACGCCGGGCGTCAGGAAGACCAGCTTCAGGTCGTTGGTCCCGTCACCCAGGCGCACGGTCTGGGCGGTCGAGCCGACGATGATGCGATAGGTCAGGTCCAGATCGCCGGCCTGGGTCGCGTCCACATTGGTGAAGTTGTTGTAGATCTGCGCGGTCAGCTTGCCCGTGCCCACGATCGTCAGGTTGGGCAGGGTATCGCGGAAGGTGGGGGCGGCCACACCGGTGGACCAGCCGTAGATCAGGCCGGCCGTGCTGTTGGAATCGACGTGCAGCACCAGGGTGCCATTCCTGTTCACCGACCCGCTGGTGGCGTTGATCCCGAGGCCGATCGAACCGCCGTCCACGGAGAACCCGCCCCCCATGGTGGGGGTGGCGACGGTCGTGACCGCGCCCTTGAAGTTCTGCAGGTGCACGTCGACCTTGGCTTCGCCACTGGCCAGGGCCGGTGTGTGGACGATGACGGCGTTGGGCGTGTTCCGCAGGACGATGACTTCGTTGTTCTGAACGCCGAAGTTGACCGTATTCGTATCGGCGGCGTTGTCGACGACGCTGTAGAGCACCGCCGCGCCGGTCACGGCCGCGGTCCGCGACGAGTGGTAGTACACCTCCTGGAAGCCGCTGATCGTGCCCTCGTAGAAGGTCACGTCGGTCGCGCCAGTCCGGTCAATGTGCAGCACGTTGTTGGTGCCGGCCGCCGTCAGGCTCGTGCCCTGGGCCATGCTGCCCTTGAGGTAGACGGTGTTGTTGTTCGCGCCCAGCGTAACGGCGCCGTACTGGGTGGGCACGCCCAAGGTCGGGGTCGTGGACAGCAGGTGGCCGAGGGTCAGGGTGTCGCCGCCGTCGGTGGTGGTGATCTTCCCGAAGGTGCCGAGCGCGACATTGACCGTGTCGCGGCCCGCGCCCGCGTCGATGACCTGGCTGGCGACCAGGTCGCCCGTCACGGTGATGGTGTCGTTGTTGGCGGTCGACCTGAGAGCCGGGTCCGTGGCGGTCGGCGAGACCGAGGCGCCATTGGCGGCCGTGATGGTCGCGCCCGTCACGCCCGCCGGCGGCGGCGGGCCGTAGGCGACGTCCAGGTCGCTGCGGAAGTGGGCCACGCCGTCGTCGCCCAGGTCGGCCAGGAAGGCGTCATTGGCCGTGGCGTAGGGGCCGATGTCTTCCTTGGCGGCGACCGACAGCAGCCAGCCGACGATCGCGGCCTTGGTGCCCTGGCCTTCGAGGCCGTCACGGCTGAAGGCGGCGAAGTAGGCTTGGCGCGTGAAAGTCCCGCCCTGGCCGTCCGGCACCATGTCGCCCAGCAGGCCGTCGACCTTGGTGTCGCTAGGCACGGTCCCGAAGATCTCGGTATAGGCCTTGATCAGCGCCTGGCGGGTGGTCAGGGACCCGTAGTTGGCGGCGAACCAGGTCGCGCCTTCACCAGCCTTGCCCAGGTTCATGGCGAAGTTGATGAAGCGGTTCTCGACGTTGAACGTCGTGTAGTAGCTCGAATTCAGATTGGTCGGGTTCGGCCCGGTCGGCGAGATCAGATAGTCGAAGCCGCCGTTCGACGGGATGCCCGGGGTGAAGAAGCTGTAGGACAGGCTGGCCACCGAGGTGCTCGCGATCGCCAGCTTGGCGATCTGAGCCTGGGCGGCCGCTGTGGTCAGGGCGCCGCCATCGACCTGGGTCGACAGATTGGCCAGCAGCGTCTGATGCGCCGTCGGGATGTGGGCGAAATCCGCCCGCATGATGTTGCTGTAGTAGGTCTTAAGGGCCTGAAGGGTTGTGGCCATGATACGCGTGCTCCCAAATCCCTCGCCTCGCGGCGAAACTACCCCCCGGTGAAACCCCTATATAGAGTTTGCTAAACACCCTCAAGCTGAGCCTTTGCAATCTCCGCGTCCGAAGGTTTAGGGCGGGGCAAAAAGGTCGCCAGGGTAGCTTTCGCGCCGAGAGGGAGCGGAGGGGAGGCGGTGCTAGACGCTCAGCCTGCGGGGGCGCGGCAGGGCGCGCAGTTCGGGCGGCGCCGCCAGTGGGGCCGCGATCGGAAGCGTGGCTTCCACCGTGAAGCGGCTACCCTGGCCCGGGGTGCTTTCCGCGTCGATGCGGCCGTCCATCAGGTCGACGATCTGGCGGCTGATGCTGAGGCCCAGGCCCGTGCCTTCGTTGCGGCCCAGGGCGTCGCCGGCCTGCTCGAACGGGCGGAAGATGGCTTCGATCCGGTCGGGCGCGACGCCGACGCCAGTGTCTTCGACGACGAACAGTAGCCGCGCCGTTTCGTTATCCGACTCGACTCGCGAGACGCGCAGAGTGACCTCGCCCGTCTCGGTGAACTTGATGGCGTTGCCCAGCAGGTTGATCAGCACCTGGCGCAGGCGCTTCTGGTCGGCGATGACCGCGCGCGGGATCGTGGGGCCGACGTCGACCGTGAAGGCCAGGCCCTTCTCGTGCGCGGCCAGGCGGAACATCTCGCCGACGCTGGCGACGCAGTCGTTCAGGTCGAACGGCGCGGGCAGCAACTCGAACTTGCCCGCCTCGATCTTGGCCACGTCCAGGATGTCGCTGATCATCGCCAGAAGGTGTTCGCCGCTGGCCTGGACGGTCTTCACCGCCTCGCGCTGCCGGGGATCGAGCTCGGTGCCGGCCAGCCAGTAGGCATAGCCGATGACGGCGTTGAGCGGCGTGCGCAGCTCGTGGCTCATATTGCCCAGGAACCGCGACTTGGCGCTGCTGGCCGCTTCGGCCTCGGCGTGGGCGCTGGCCAGCAGCAGGGCCTCATGGGCGTGGCGTCGCTGGCGGATCTCGTACTGGCCGCGCATCCGCAGGAAGCGGTAGACCAGGAAGGCAGCGCTCAGCACCAGCCACAGGCCAAGGATGATCAGGTAGAACTGCTCGGTCGACAGGTAGTCGCCGCGGAAGGTCAGGGCGTCGACGGTAACCGACAGCCGGTCGCCGGCCTTGGCGCCGCTGGTGGTGATGGCCACCGCGTTGGCGCGGCTGAAGTCCGGTTGAGCTTCCTCGGCGGTGAGGCCGTGGTTGACCACCCACCACTCCTCGGCCACCAGCTGGCTCATCGGCAGGCGGATCTCGTTGACGCCTTGCCGAACGGGAAAGTCCGCGGCCAGGGGCAACTCGCCTTGGGCCTTTTCCCAGATGGCCGCGACGGGCGCGGTCTTGACCAGCAGCCTCAGATGATCGGCGCGGCCGTGATAGGTGAAGCGCAGGGTCACCGTGTCGAGATGGGAGAAGTCCTGCCCCACGGTCTTGGACCCGGTGATCAGCCGCAGGCCGTAGCCGCAATAGGGATAGGCGACGCCATCCTTGATCTCGCACGACCAGGCTAGCGGCTTCTGGGGATCGACCGTTCCGGTCGAGCGGCCGCCGTCCTCCGCGTCGGTAAAGACGTAGCCCTGGAACCGGCCGGAGTCCGGCGACAGCACCAGGCTCTGGCTGGTGATGGCGGTCTTGCCCAGCACGGCCGCGAAGGTGATGGCGACCAGCAGGAACAGGAGGGCTTCGAGCTTCAGCTCGGCATAGTCCAGCCAGGGCCGGTGACGACGCCCGGCGGCGGAGCGCGCGACGGCGAGCTCCGCCTTGGAGGCGTGGTGTTCCGGATCCTTCGGCAATGCGTATCCTCGGCCTCCTCCCGCGCCGCTGCCGGCTCGGGAGTTCAGAATAGTCCGTGACAGGATAGAGCCTCAGCGTTTCAGCATGGTTAGGACGAGCCGGGGTGCGACATTCTGACCTAAGGATCCGGCTGGCCCAAGGATCCAGTGCGGAACTACGTCCCGAAGCCCGCCGCCACGATCGCGCGGGCAAGCTGTGCATGCACGGCGCTACGGGCGTCGTCGTCGGACGAGCCGCCGTCATGGAAGGCGGCGATCAGGACCGGCTTGCGGCCGGGCGGCCAGGCGATGGCGATGTCGTTGGTGGTGTCCCGGCCGTTGTTGCCGGTCTTGTCGCCGATCCGCCAGTCGCGCGGGAGCCCGGCGCGCAGCCGCTTGTCCCCGGTCCTGTTGGCCACCACCCAGTCGGTCAGTTGCTTGCGCGAGGCCGGCGTGAGCGCGTCGCCCAGCAACAGAGTCTTCCAGGTGGCCAGGATCGCGGCGGGCGTCGTGGTGTCGCGAGGGTCGTCGGGCGCGCCGCCGTTCATCGCGGGCTCGTAGCGGTCCGACCGGGTCACGCCGTCGCCGATCGCTCTCAGGAAGCGGGTCAGGCTGGCGGGGCCGCCGCCCACGCCGCCCAGCGCGTCGAGCAGGAGATTGGCCGCCGCGTTGTCACTCCAGGTGATGGTCGCTTCGCAGAGCTCGCCGACGGTCATGCCGACGCCGACATGCTTCTCGGTGACGGGGGAATTGCCCAGCAGCACGTCGCGGCCGTAGATGATCTTGCGGTCCAGGCGCTCGCGGCCCTGGTCCACCCGGCGCAGGGCGAAGGCGGCCAGCGGCATCTTGAAGGTGCTGCACATGCGGAAGCGCTGGTCGTCGCGCCAGGCGAAGCGACGGCCCGTCTGCGTGTCGAGAACGGCCACCCCAAGGCGGCCGCCGCTGCGCTTCTCCAATTCGTTAATACGTGAACTAAGGTCAGGCGTCGTGCTGGCGCTGGCTCGCGTCGCGAGGGAAGCGGCGGGCAGCGCGGCGGGCGTGGCCGCCAGGGCCGTGAGAAGCGTTCTGCGATCGAGCATTGATAAGGTCTCCTTGCCCGCCGAACCTGCCTGGGGCTGGTCTCGGTCACAAACGACGATACCTTGGCGGAGCCATTAGCTGAATTAGGGTCTTGCCCGTGAGCCGCGCCCAATTGCCCCTGAATGCCCTGCGCGCCTTCGAGGTCTCGGCCCGCCATCTGTCGTTCACGCGAGCGGCCATCGAGCTGTGCGTGACCCAGGCCGCGGTCAGCCACCAGGTGAAGGGGCTGGAGGCCCGGCTGGGCGCGGCCCTGTTCCGCCGCCTGCCGCGGGGCCTGGCCCTGACCGATGAAGGCCTGGCCCTGCTGCCATCGGTGCGCGACTCGTTCGACCGGCTGGGCGACACCCTGGCCCGCTTCGAGGGCGGCCGGGTGCTGGAGGTGCTGAGCGTCGGGGTCGTGGGCACCTTCGCCGTCGGCTGGCTGCTGCCGCGTCTGCCAGCCTTCCGTGAGGCCCATCCGTTCATCGACCTGCGGATCTTCACCAACAACAACCGCACCGACTTGGCAGGGGAGGGGTTGGACTGCGCGGTGCGCTTCGGCGACGGGGCCTGGCACGGCACCGAGGCCTCGCCGCTGTTCGAAGCGCCGATGAGCCCGCTGTGCGCCCCGGTGGTGGCCGAGCGGCTGACCGATCCGACCGCGCTGTTCGGCGAGACCCTGCTGCGCAGCTATCGCGCCGCCGACTGGCCCGACTGGTTCGCCGCCGCCGGATTGTCGCCGCCGCCGATCCGGGGGCCGGTCTTCGACAGCTCCTGGGTGATGGTCGAGGCGGCCGTTCAAGGGGTCGGCGTGGCCCTCGCGCCCCCCATGATGTTCGAGCGCGATCTGCGGCAGGGGCGGCTGGTTCGACCGTTCCCGACTCAGGTCAGCGCGGGGCGATATTGGCTGACCTGGCTGAAGTCCAAAGCCCCCAGCTCGGCCCTTCGAACCTTCGAAACGTGGCTTTTGGGGGCTTCGAACGAATAAAAATTGTTCGGAACCAATTCAAAAAGGAAGCGCTCGCGCGCGGTATAAAGCGTAGCCGGATCAACGGTATAGCTTGACCCGGAAGTGCCGGAATCGCGCCCATCTTTGGCCAAGTTCCGCTTGACGAAATGCAACGGCGAGCGTTGCAGGACGCCTCGCATCCCCTACTCCAAACGAGACCCTAAGATGATAGCAAGCACGAAGACCATGATGGTCGCCGCCGCCCTGGTGATGGGCGGCCTCTCGGTCAGCGGCTGCGCGACCAAGAAGTTCGTCAACCAGCAGGTCGGTCAAGTCGATGCGCGGGTCAGCGCCCACGACACCCAGATCGGCGAGCTGGACAAGACCGCCAAGGACGCTCTCGAGCGCGCCACGGCGGCCGGCAAGCTGGCCGAGGGCAAGTTCCAGTACGCCCTGGTGCTCAGCGATGATTCGGTGAAGTTCCCGGTCAACGCCGCGAACCTCTCGCCGGAAGCCGAGCAACGCCTGGCCGAATTCACGGACAAGCTGAAGAACGACAACAAGAACGTGTACCTGGAAATCCAGGGCCACACCGACAACTCCGGCGCCCCGACCTACAACGAGGAACTGGGCGAGAAGCGCGCGGAAACCGTGCGCAAGTTCCTCAGCCAGCATGGCGTGGCCCTGAACCGCATGGCCACGATCTCGTACGGCGAAGACGCCCCCGTGGCGCCGAACGACACGCGCGAAGGCCGGGCTCAGAACCGCCGCGTCGTCGTGATGGTGCTCAGCTAGTTTCGCGTTCCAGGACGTCTTTCACTGGCCGGCATCAACCCAGTGAAAGGCCTCCAGGGCGAACTCGCCGGCGCGGGAGTGAGCGCCGCGCCGGCGAGCTTTCCGCCCGCGGTAGCGTCAGGCGGTCTTGAACCTGTCGGCCGGATAGCGGCGTGACAGGTTCGGGGCCAGCTTGCCTCGCGCGCCTTGGTAGGCGTCCCAGTCTGCCGGATCCGGCAGCGACGGGATGGTGACCAGTTCCCCCTGATCCAGTCCCGCCAGCGCCGCGTCGACCAGGTCGTCGACGTCCATCACCATGTTCGGGTCCAGCTCGTTCACGTCGCGGCCGGCCCGCTCCCAGATCTCCGTGCGGGTCGCGCCCGGCAGCACGGCCTGCAGCCGCACGCCGGCGGGGAACTCCTCGCGCAGGGCCTGGGTCAGATACAGCACGAAGGCCTTGGTCGCGCCGTATACCGGCGAGCGGAACTCGGGCATCAGGCCGACGACCGAGGCCAGGTTGATGATCGTCCCGCGATCGCGCGGCACGAACGCCGACGAGGCCGCCTGGGCCAGGCGCGCGACGGCGGTGACGTTTAGCTGAATCAGGCGGTCGATCGCCTCGCGATCCCCCTTGGCGAAGTCCGCGAAGCCGGCCGCCCCGGCGTTGTTGACCAGGATGTCGATGGCCTGATCGGTGGCCAGTCGCTCCTCCAGTTTCACGAGGTCCGCCCTGTTCGTCAGGTCGGCCTTGATCACCTCGACCTTGACGCCGGTCTCGGCGCGCAGGCGTTCGGCCAGGGCGTTCAGGCGGGTCTCGTCACGGGCCGCCAGAATCAGGTCGTGGCCGCGCTTGGCCAGGCGATCGGCATAGACCGCGCCGATGCCGGCCGAGGCGCCGGTGATCAGAGCCGTGCCTTTGGCGTCGCTGTCGCTCATCGTGGTAGTCCTCAGTTCTCTTGCCGAGGCCCCAGCGGTCCGGCGTGTCCTCTAGCTATGATGTAACTTGCAAATCGCAAGTGACTCACCAGATTATTCGTCATGAGCAAAGCTGAACGCGCTCCCACCCAATGTCCGGTCGGCCGCACGCTGGAGCGGGTGGGTGATGGCTGGACTTTCCTGATCCTGCGCGACGCGTCCCACGGGCTGACCCGCTTCGACCAGTTCGAGAAGAGCCTGGGCGTGGCGTCCAACATCTTGACCAAGCGCTTGGCCACCCTTGTCGAGAACGGGCTGTTGGAGAAGCGCGCCTACAGCCAGCGGCCGCCGCGCCACGAGTATGTGCTCACCGACCTCGGGCGCGACTTCGGCGGCGTGCTGACGGCCATGCTGGCCTTCGGCAACCGCCACTTCGCGCCCGAGGGAGCGGCGGGCCAACTGGTCGATCGGGAGACGGGTAAGCCCGCCGAACCGATCCTGGTCGACCGGGTCAGCGGCAAGCCGATCACGGAGGCCGACTTTGCCTATGCGCCGGGACCGGCGGCGGGGGCCGAGGTTCTGAACCGGGTGGCCTACATCGCCGAGCGCCAGGCCAAGGCCGCCACGGAGGGCTGATCCGCCGACGGCTGGGAAAGCCCGGTGGTGTTCCCGGGCGTGGCGGGCAGCTTCGAGAGCCCGCCACCGGCGGCGTCGGTCGCGCCCAAGTAGCTAGGCGATCAGGTCCGGATCGTTCCGCCTCAGCCAGGCGGCCGCGTAGGAGCATAGCGGGGTGATCCGCATGCCCTCGGTTCGCGCGGCCTCGGCGACCTTGCTCATCAGCCGCCCGGCGGCGCCCGTGCCGCGCAGGGCCATGTCGGCCTCGACGTGCGGGATCACCAGGCGGTGGCCCGAGCGCTGGTAGTCGGCCCAGGCGAGCGCGCCGTCGACCTCCAGTTCGTAGCGGCTGTGTTCGGGGTTGTGGCGGAAGGTGTCGGTCATGGGTTTTCCAACGCGGGCCGGCGGGAGGCGTTGCGAAACATAGGGATCCTCCCCCCAGCGGGGGAGGTGTCGGCGGAGCCGACGGAGGGGGAGAAGGCCGGGTCAGCAGAACTTCCCCCACCGGCGCTTCGCGCCACCTCCCCCGCTAGGGGGAGGATTTGTGTAGCTGAGCCCTAAACCAGCTCGATCGCCATCGCCGTGGCTTCGCCGCCGCCGATGCACAGGCTCGCCAGCCCCTTCTTTTTACCCCGCGCCTGCAGGGCCGAGATCAGGGTGCAGAGGATCCGCGCGCCCGAGGCGCCGATCGGGTGGCCCAGGGCGCAGGCGCCGCCGTTGACGTTCAGCTTGGCCGGATCGATGCCCAGTTCCTGCTGGGCGATCATGGCGACCACGGCGAAGGCTTCGTTGACTTCGAACAGGTCGACGTCGGCGACCTCCCAGCCGGCCTTCTTCAGCGCCTTGCGCATGGCCGGGACCGGGGCGGTGGTGAACAGGCTCGGCTCGTGGGCGTGGGCGGCGTGGCCGACGACCTTGGCGACGATCGGCAGGCCGAGGGCCTTGGCGACGCTCTCGCGCGTCATGACCAGGGCGGCCGCGCCGTCGCTGATCGAGGAGCTGTTGGCGGCCGTGATGCCGCCGTCGCGGCTGAAGGCCGGACGCAGGGTCGGGATCTTGGCCGGATCGGCCTTCAGCGGCTGCTCGTCGGTGTCGACGACCTCGGTCCCCTTGCGGGAGGTCACCGTCACCGGGGTGATCTCGGCCTTGAAGGCGCCGCTCTCGATGGCGTGCTTGGCCTTGGCCAGGCCTCGGGTCGCGTAGTCGTCCATGGCCTCGCGGCTGAACTGGTATTGGGCGGCGGAGTCCTCGGCGAAGGCGCCCATCAGCTTGCCGGGCGTGTAGGCGTCCTCAAGCCCGTCCAGATACATGGAATCCCACATCTGGTCGTGGCCGATGCGGGCTCCGCCGCGGTGCTTGGACATCAGGTACGGCGCGCCCGTCATGCTCTCCATGCCGCCGGCCACGACGACGTCAACGGAGCCCGCCGCCAGGGCGTCGTGCGCCATGATCGCGGCCTGCATGCCGCTGCCGCACATCTTGTTGACCGTGGTGGCTTCGACGGAGAGCGGCAGGCCCGCGCCCAGCGCCGCCTGGCGGGCCGGGGCCTGGCCCAGGCCGGCCGGCAGCACGCAGCCCATGATGATCTGCTCGACCTTGTCGCCCGAAACGCCGGCCCGCTCGATGGCCGCCTTGACCGCCGCCGCGCCCAGATCCGTCGCCTTCACCCCGCCCAAGGCGCCCTGAAAACCGCCCATCGGCGTGCGAGCGAAAGAGACGATGACGACGGGATCGGCGGACATGGATTAGGCTCCCTGGGGCAGATTTTGCGGTGAGATAGGCCTTCATCAGCCGCTCGCGCGCAAGAGGCTTGCGAGAATGTGATGGGCTAGGGGCGAGGCCTCGTCGACGGGGGATCGCCGACTCGGCCTCGCGGAACGTCGCGAAGACGCTCCATCCTTAGAAAAATGGGATCCGCCGGCAGGCCGGACAGATCCCAGTGTGCAATAACCGAGAGAGTCAATTGCGAATAAAAACCTACTATGGTTCATCTTCAAACGCAACGGTCTCTTGCTTTCCCCCGCGGAACGCCGCACCCTGCCAAAATGGGCCGCACTGCTGACTATACGAACGAACGTTGCTCGGTCGCCGCCACCCTTGAGGTCGTGGGTGATCCGTGGACCTTGCTGATCCTTCGCGACGCCTTCGCCGGGGTGAAACGCTTCGAGCAATGGCAGGAGCGGTTGGGCGTGGCCCGCAACGTCCTGGCCGCGCGGCTCAAGACCCTGGTGGGTCATGGGGTCATGGAGACGAAGCGCTATTCCGAGCGCCCGCCGCGCCACGAATACTGGCTGACCCAGAAGGGCCTGGCGCTGTCGCCGGTGCTGCTGACCATGGCCGAGTGGGGCGATCGCCACGTCTATGGGCGCGACAAGTCGCCGGCGCTGTTCCGCCACAAGTCCTGCGGCTGCGCGTTCCATCCGGTGCTGGCCTGCGAGGAATGCAGCGCGGTCGTGCAGCGCGGCGACCTTGAGCGCGCGCCGCAGCCCGAGCTCATGCCCACCGTCGGCGAGGCTCTCGAAGCCTCTCGCATCGCGGCCGAATAGCCCTTCGACCGCTCGCGCCGCCTAGTCGGCGATCCCGCCCCGCAGCGGATCCTCGCCGGTCAGGTCCTTGATGTGCCGGCGCTGACGCCGCACGCCCTCGGCCGTGACCTTGGGCTCCGGCTTTTCCGGTGGCTTGGGTTCGGGCGCGGGCTTCTTCAAATCCATGACGGCGTCCTCAGCGAGGGGGCAGGGCGCGAGTAACCAGCTGGGCCGCGCCGACGGTCAGGGCGTCCTCGACGAGGCCCGTCGACGTCTGGCCGAACCGGCGCATGGCCTTCATGCGCGCGCCGAAGGTGAGGTAGGCCGCAGCGACCGCCGCCGTCGCGCCGACCACGGCGCCCAGCACCAACCATTTGCGCGGCGCCAGGGCCGCGCCGGCCAGACCGCCGGTGACGACACGCGCGGCGATGCCCGCCGGTACGATCCGGTCCGGCGCGGAGGGCAGCTTGTCGCCCCACAGCTCCCCGGCCGCGAGGGCCTTGGAGCCGGCCGCGACCCAGGGCTTGGCCAGCCAGCGCGCGGCGCGGTTGTCGGCGGCGAGGTGGCCGCTGTGCGCGGCCTCGCTGACGGCGGCCAGCGGCGTCATGGAGCGGGATCCGGCCGAGAGGCCGATGAGGAGGGATCGAAGCATGCGGGTCTTCCGTCTAGGGTTCTCATTCAGAACCCTGGACGTGCCGGTTCGATCCGACGCCTAGGCCTTCACGTAGACGAAAGCGTCCAGGCCCGAGCCCAGGACGACGGCGATGCGCTTGTAGTCGGCGACCTCGTAATCGTCGGCGGCGGCCAGCTCCTGGGCGGTGATCTCGAAGACGGCGCCGGCGACGGCGTCGGCCGGGTCGTCGCTGGGGGTGACGATCGGGTGGAATTCCTGACCACTCGCGGCCAGCACCGCCGGATCGGTGATCCGCACCATGGTCTTTCTGAAGCCGGGCAGGGTGTCGGCCTGTCCGTTCAGGAGCCGTCCGAAGGTTTCGATCTGGACGCTCTCCTGTTGCAAAGTGCCGTAGGAGAAGAGGCGGATCGCTTCGGACATCGAGGGCTCCTAGGTGAGGTCCATCTGTCGGACCGTGCCGGCGATGAATCCGCCGCCCAGCACGCGCTCGGGATCGGCCGGATCGTAGAGCACGCAGGCCTGGCCCGGCGCCACGCCCTCCTCGGCGCCGTCGAACAGGACCGCGATCGCGCCGTCCTTCACGGCCAGGCGGCCGGAAACGGGTTCACGGGTCGAACGGACGCGGGCCAGCACGGGCTGACCTTCGGCGGCGGCCGCTTCCAGGCTGTCCTGCCCGCCCAGCCAGCTGCCTTCCTTGAGGGTCAGGGCGGCGGTCAGCAGGGCCTCGCGCGGGCCAACGATGACCTGGCGCTTGTCGGCGTCGATCTTGACGACGAACAGCGGGTCGCCGACGGCGATGTTCAGGCCCCGGCGCTGGCCGATGGTGTAGCGGGTCACGCCCTCGTGGCGGCCCAGCACCCGGCCGTCCAGGTGCACGACGTCGCCGGCCTCCGCGCCTTGCGGGCGGATGCGGTCGATGACCGTGGTGTACTTGCCCTCGGGCACGAAGCAGATGTCCTGGCTGTCGGGCTTGTCGGCGATGGCCAGGCCCAGGCCCGTCGCGACGGCGCGCACGGTCGGCTTGTCCATGCCGCCCAGCGGGAAGCGCAGGAAGTCCAGCTGGTCGCGCGTGGTGGCGAACAGGAAGTAGCTCTGGTCCTTCGCCGGATCGGCCGCGCGGCGCAGCTGCGGGCGGTTGCCGCCACCGGCGAAGGCGCGTTGCACATAGTGACCGGTGGCCATGGCCTCGGCGCCCAGGTCACGGGCCACGTCCAGCAGGTCGCGGAACTTGACGGTCTGGTTGCAGCGCACGCACGGGATCGGCGTCTCGCCGCGCAGATAGGCGTCGGCGAACTCCTCGATGACCTGCTCGCGGAAGCGGCTTTCGTAGTCGAGCACGTAGTGCGGGATGCCGATGCGCTCGGCCGCCTGGCGGGCGTCCAGGATGTCCTGGCCCGCGCAGCAGGCGCCCTTGCGCGAGATCGCCGCGCCGTGGTCGTAGAGCTGCAGGGTCACGCCGACGACGTCGTAGCCGGCGCGAGCCAGCAGGGCGGCGGTGACGGTGGAGTCCACACCGCCGGACATCGCCGCGACGATCCGCGTACCCTCCGGCAGGCCGACGGCCGCGCGCACCTGTTCGACCGCGCGCGCGATGAGCGTGTCGGCGTCTTGAGGGGCGGGGGAGGTCAGCAGCTCGGCGTTCATCGCCGCCATATAGCGGTTAGGGAGCGGCTTTGCGAGGTTCGGACGCAGCGGCGCGGTGACGCTGGCGTCCGCGCCTTACTTCAGCACGTTCAGCAGCGACGAGGCCTGCAGGCTGCTGAACACCTGGGCCGAGGCCTGGACGGCCAGCTTGGCGGCTTCCAGGCGGGTGACCGCGTCGGCCATGTCGACGTCGGTGATGCCGCCGACCATGGTGGTCAGGGTGTCGGCCTGGTTCGACAGGTCGCTCTCGGCGGACTCGAAGCGCTTCTGAGTGACGCCGTTCTTGCCCTGGACGTCGATCACGTCCTTGTAGGCCAGGTCGAAGGTCGGCAGCAGGCCCTTGAGGAAATTGACCTGGGTGTCGGTCAGGTTTCCGGTGAACGGGCCGTTGGCGTCGACATAGGCCTGCACCTGCTTGAAGGCGTCGAAGACGGCCGTGCCCAGGTTGTCGCCCAGGATGCCGGTGTCGGCGCTGGTATGCTCGTCGACCCGGTTGCTGGTGATGTACTGGTCGTTGTGGAACAGCGAGGCCGTCGAGGGGGCCAGGGTCAGGTCGGCCATGGTGGCGGCCGAGGTGGTGGCCGTTTCGGTCTGGGCCCCGGAGAAGACATAGAGGCCGTTGGACTTGGTGTTCACGCCCTGGACGACCTCGCCGAAGCTGGCCGTCAGCTGCTGCATCAGGGTGGCGGCGCTGCCGGCGGCCAAGGAGTTGGCGATGGCCTCGCGCGCCTCCTTGGTCGCGTCGGCGACGCGGCCGATGCCGGTGTTCTGCATTTCGAGGCGGTTGCTGACCAGCTTGGTCTGGTCGAGCAGGCCGTTGATCCGGGTCTGGGTGCCGCGCATGGCGGTCAGGACCTCGGCGTTCTTGGCGTAGCCCTTGAGGTCCGTGGCCACCTTCTGGCTGGACACCTGTCCGCCGACGTCATTCTGGCGGATCTGCGCCTTCATGAGGTTGGTCGTCATGATGTTGTAGTTCTGGACGGTCGAGACGCGGGTCATGGCTTACCCCAGAATTCCGGTGAGCACGTCGAACATGTCCTTGGTCGCCTGGATCAGGCGGGCCGAGGCGTTGAACGCTTGCTGATAGGTGGTCAGGTTGATCAGTTCTTCGTCGAGGTTCACGCCCTCTTCCGACTGGCGCTGGCTGTTGACCTCGCTGGACACCGCATCGGCGGCGTCCTTGCGGCTTTCAGCGGTGTTCGCCTTACGGCCGATCGAGCCGCTGAAGTCCGCGGCGTAGCGCGACAGGCTCATGGTCACGGCCGTGGCGTCGCCGGCGGCGGAGAAATTGGTGGTGTTCTCGCTGGCCTTGGCCAGGGCCAGGGCCCCGCGACCATCGCCGATGGCCAGGGCCGGAAGGCCGCCGACCGCCTGGCTCAGGTCAAGCTTGGCGAAGGGAAGCAGCTTGGGGTTCTGGTTCATCGCCGTATTGACGAAGAACTTCTCGCCGCGCGTGCTGCGCTCGGCGGGACCGATGCCGAAGAGCCGGCTGGCCGAGGGGCCGTTGAGGCCGCGCTCGGTCGTGTCGGCGACGATCGACATGTTCACCGGCGTGGTGGAGTTCGAGGCGAAGCTGATCTGACCCTTGTTGTTCATGGAGAACTGGCCGTAGAGGCCCACGCCCGAGGCGCGCGAGTTCAGGGCGTCGAGCAGGTCCTGCATGTTGCCGCCGAGCGGCGGGGTCACGACGACGTCGCGGATGCGGCCGCCTTCGACGTCCGTCAGGCGGATGGTCATCTCGCCCGCGGTGAAGCCGTTCGGATCGCCCGCGGTCAGGCCCGTCTCGTAGGGCGAGAAGCTATTGGTGCGGATGATGTCGTTCAGGCCGAAATAGTGGCTGAAGCCCTTGCCGGCCTTGGTCGCCGGCGTGGTGGCGTCGTCGGCGATCGCGACGCCCAGGCCGCCGTTGCCGGTCAGGGTCAGGGCGCCGGTCGAGAAGCCCGCGGTGCCCTGGCCGCCCATGGCGGTGTTCAGCCTGGACACGAAGTCGGCCGGGGTGAAGGACGGGGCGGCCACGCCGTTGACGGTCATGGCCCCGGTGTCGAAGTCGACGTCGATCCGGCGCTGGATGACGCCGCTGCTGTCGGTCAGGGTGATGGTCGTCTTGCCGGTGAAGCCGGTGACCGCCGCCTCCGAATCCAGGCCGGTGTTGCGGCCGCTCATCAGCGCGGGCGCCGGCACCGACGACGCGGCGTTGGCGGCGCGGTTGATTTCCTCGGCCGCGCGCGAGGTGAATTCGCCCAGCTGGTCGGAGAGATTGACCAGATCGGTGTTGCGCGCCTCCATCAAGCCGCGGATCTCGCCGCTGGAGATGTTCAGCGGCGTCGGCATCACCGAGCCGTTGGCCAGTTGCACGGTCAGGTAGCCCGTGGCGGTCGGCGAGGTCTGGTAGGTGATCCGGGCGGCGCCGTCGCCGGCCAGGTTCAGGCCTTCGGTCGAACGCACGACCACGCCGCCCGTATTGCGGGGGCCGATCTGAACGTTCATGAGCTGGGACAGCTCGTCGATCAGGCCGCTCTGGACGTTTTCGGCGCCGGTGGCGTCGGCTCCGGCCACCTTTGCGCGGGTGATGTCGGTGTTCAGCGCGTCGATCTGGCTCAGCAGGTCATTGACCCGGTCGACATCGGCCGAGATGCGGGTGTCGGCGTCCTTGCCCAGCTTGGACAGCGACGAGGTGATCCGGCTCGACTCGGCGAGGAAGTCGTCGATGCGCGTGAGCGCCTGGGTGCGCAGCAGGGTGGAGGAAGGATCGTCCTGGGCCGAGGAGAAGGCGGCGAAGATGTCGTCGAGGGTCGAGAAGAAGCTGGTGTCGCCGCTGGGGTCGCCGAACAGCTGCTGGGCGTTGTTCAGCGCCTCGGACAGGACGGAGGCCCGGCCGAGATCCGAACCGGAGTTCAGGCTGGCCGACTGCAGGAAGCGGTCGGTCGCGCGCTTGATAGCGTCGATGCTGACGCCGACGCCCATGCCCGCGGACAGCAGGTTCGACTGGGCGATCGTCTTGCGGACGTAACCCTTGGTATTGACGTTGGCGATGTTGTCCGACGTGACGCGCAGACCCGTCTGCGCGGCCATCATGCCGGACGTCGCCGTGTTCATGATCGCGTTTAGCGACATGCGGAGACTCCCTTAAGCCCGGCAAACCGCGCAACACATGACGCGCCCTTGCCCGGCGAAACTTGCCGGGCGGGGGAGGGGGTCAAGCCCCTGATTTGTGCCAAGCCATTGAAATTCATGGCGATATGTTCCGGTGGTCGGAAATTCGACAACTGGCTATGCGCAAGGACGGCGCCAACTGGCCCCGCGACGCGCCGACGCGGCAAACCCCGTCCCTCACGACCGGAAGGACTCGGCAAAAAGCGCCGCACAAGGCCTATTTTTCTTCGTAAACAAGCCATTAAAATGAGTATAATCAATATGTTGTGCGGATTTTCCGAGTTGGCCCGACCGTTGCTCTAGGAAGTTCCGACAAGGGCGCGTTCGTCATGGACCGCCAAGCCAACCGAGCAACGACTGCGAATGACCGCGATCGCCGCATCCACCGCCGCTCTTCCCGCCGCGCCGATTTCGGCCGGTGGCGCCAAGGCGTCCAACGACGCCTTCGACGCCCTGCTGGCCGTCGCCGGCAAGAACGACGACACGCCCGCTCCCCGCGCTCAGGCCGCGTCGCGTAAGGAGTCCAAGAGCGACGCCCGCGACGACGCCCGTGACGCCAAGGCGACCGACAAGGCCGCCACCAAGACCGACAAGGCCGACGCCAAGGCCTCCGCTCGCGCCGACAAGGCCGACGACCGCGCCGCCGACAAGGACGCCAAGGTCGAGGACAAGGCCGAGACCAAGTCGACCGCCGCCGCCGACAAGTCGGACAAGGCCGCCGCCAAGACGGAAGCCAAGACCGGCGCCGACGACGACAAGGCTTCGGACGAGGTCGTCACGACCGAGGCCGCGGCCCAGGCCGCCGCCACGCTGATCGCCGCCATGACCGTTCCCGTGCAAGCGCCGGTCCAGGTGATCGCCATGACGGACGCCGAAGTCGCCGTTGAGCCGACCGCCGTCGACCAGGTCGCCGAGTTCGCCGCCGCGGTGGAAACCGCCCAGGCCGCTCCGGTCGCCGCCGAGCCGGTCGCCGAGACTGTCGCCGAGACGGTCGTCGAGACCGCTCCGACGGCGCAGGCGGCCCCGACCGCTGAAGTCCTGGCTCAGGTTCAGGCCCAAGCTCAGGTTCAGGTTCAGGTCGAGCCGACCGTCGCCCAGCCGACCGCTCCGGCCGCCGTCCAGGCCGCCGCGATGGCCTCGACGGTCCAATCGACCCAGGCGCCCGTCGCCGCGCCGCTCGAAGAGACCGTCGACACCGACGTTCAATCGACCCCGGTTCTGGCTCAGGCCACGGTCACGGCCACGGCCCCCGCGCCGGCCGCCCAGGCCAAGTCGGCTCCGGCCGCCGTGGCGCAACCGGCGACCCAAACTGCTCAAACCGTCCAGGCCGCCGCGCCGGAAGGTCAGGCCGTCGACGCCGCCGCTCTGGAAGCCCTGGCCCAACTGGCCGTCGACGAGGCCGCGCCCGTCGTTACCAGCGAACTGGCCGCGCCGAAGACCACCGACGCTCCGGTCGCCGCCACCAACACCGCTGAAGCCGCCAAGCCGGCCGAAGCTCCGAAGACCGCCGTGGCCCAGGCCAGTGTCCAGGCGCCGACCCCGGCCGCCGCTCCGGTCGCCCCGGCCCCCGTCGCCGCCGCCGTGGCGCAGGCCGTGCCGGTCGCCGTCCAGGCGGTCGTCGTCGAGACGGTGCCGCCGGAGGCCGCTGAGGTCGCCGTCGCCGCCGAGGCCGTCGCTTCGGACGCCGCTTCCACCACCAAGACCGCCGAGGCTCCCAAGGCCGCGTCGACGCCGCAGGCCATCCAAGCCAAGGTCGCCGACGCCGTCGCCGTGGAAACCGCCCAGGCCGTGACCGCCGTCGCCGCCGAACAGGGCGCCAAGGGCGAGACCTTCACCGACGCCAAGGGCTCGGACACCGCCGCTGTCGTCTCGATCGACGCGCCGGCCGCCGCGGCCGCCCCCATCGACACCAACGCCCTGGCCGCTACGGCTCCCGCGGCTCAGGCCCAGGCCGCCAGCGCTCCGGCTCCCGCCGCCGCTCCGGCGCCGGTCCGGGGTTCGCCCGAGACCGTCGCGGCCCTGTCGGCCGAAATCCTCAAGCGCGCCGACAAGACCACCCGTTTCGACGTCGCCCTGACGCCGGACGGCCTGGGCAAGGTCGACGTGCGCATCGAAATCGGCCGGGACGGCGTCATGACCGCCTCGATGCGGTTCGACACCATCCACGCCGCCCAGGAACTGCGCGGCAAGGCCAGCGAACTGCGCCAGGCCCTGACCGACGCCGGCTTCAACGTCGCCGACAACGGTCTGAGCTTCGACGTCTCCAGCCAGAACAACGGCCAGAGCCAGAACCCCTTCTTCGCCTTCGAAGGTTGGAACGACCAAGGACAGCGCGCCTTCTCCGGCCGCGCGTTCAAGGCCGCCATGACCGCCGAAGAAGAGATCGCCATCACCCCCGAACTGCTGCCCGGCCTGAAGACGGTCTCGGACAGTGGTTTGGACATCCGTATCTAAGGAAGGGCCGAGCCATGGCTACCGCCGTCTCGTCGCAGAACACCTCGTCGGTCCTTGATAAGATCAGCAACTCCCGCACGTCGCTGGCCACCAACAAGGAGACGTTCCTGAAGCTGCTGACCACGCAGCTGAAGAACCAGGATCCGCTGGCCCCGACCGATACGGCCCAGATGACCCAGCAGATCACGTCGATGACGGGCGTCGAGCAGCAGCTGGTCACCAACGACCTGCTGGCCGCCCTGGTCGGCATGAACACGGGCACGGGCCTGCAGGAAGGCGTCGCCATGATCGGCAAACAGGTCGCGGCCATCACCGACAACTCGACCCTGAAGAACGGCAAGGCGACCTTCTCCTGGACCCAGCCGGGCGCCTCGAGCTCGCTGAGCATCGAAGTCAAGAACGCCGCCGGCAAGGTCGTCCGCACCCTGACCTCGGACGACCAGCGCAGCGGCGACCACGTCATCACCTGGGACGGCAAGGACGACAGCGGCGCCCAGCTGCCCGACGGCGGCGTCTACACCATCGCCGTCAACGCCAAGGGCGGCGACGGCAAGGACCTCAAGGCGACGAACGTCAAGGGCCGCGCCGAAGGCACGGTCACGGCGGTCGACAACTCCACCGGCCAACCGCACGTCATCGTCGACGGCGTGTCTGTTCCGATCGACAGCGTCATCGGCGTCACCGCCGCCGCCGCCAATTCCAACACCCAGGCGAACTCACAAGCCGCCTGATCCACCTATCGAAAGGGCGTCAGAACGACGCCGACGCGGTCCCCGGAAGACGGTCTTCCCACGGACCCAAACGCAAACAGCGCTGAACCCTCGAAACCATTCAACGCAGGAATTCAGTTATGAGCATCAACAGCGCCATGCTCGCCGGGGTTTCCGGCCTGATCGCGAACTCCTCGGCTCTCGCCGCGATCTCGGACAACATCGCGAACGTCAACACGGTCGGCTTCAAGCGCTCGACCTCGAACTTCTCGACCCTGGTCACCTCCGGCAGCAAGAACTCGACCTACAGCGCCGGCGGCGTGAAGGCCCAGACGCACCAGTTCATCAGCCAGCAGGGTCTGACCCAGTCGACGACGTCGAACCTCGACCTGTCGATCTCGGGTTCGGGCTTCTTCGTCACCACCGAGAAGCCGGAAGGCCTCACCGCCGCCGACACCCGCTCGTTCACCCGCGCCGGTTCGTTCCAGCTGGATAGCCTGGGCTACCTGCGCAACGACGCCGGCCTGTACCTGCAAGGCTGGCTGGCCGATCCGGTCACCGGCACGATCACGCCCGATCCGTCGGACCTGATGCAGCTGTCCTCGATCAACGTCGGCACCGTCGGCGGCACCGCCGAGAAGACCACCCGCGTCGGCGTCAACGCCAACCTGCGCTCGGAACAGCCGGTCGCCGCGGCGGTCTCGTACAAGGTCGGCGGCGGCACCACGCCGTCGTTCACCAACGTGCCGGACACGGCCACGCCCCCGGTCAACCACGACTACGACGTCGTCTACAGCTCGACCGGCGTCGCCAACCCGGCCGCCTCGGGCAACAACGAGTACCGGGTCGACATCAAGGAAAACGGCGTCATCGTCGCCACCGGCACGATCGGCTACAACCCGGCGACGGGCGCGGTCGCCACGTCGGACCTCGACTACAAGGGCTCGCCGACCCCGACGGGCAACACGACCACCGTCCGCATCAACGCCGCGGGCGATACCGTGAACCTCTCGGCCCTGGGCATCGTGGGCGGCGCCACCGACGACGCCGACGCCAAGGCCGGCAAGCTGTACGATCCGGCCACCTGGTCGATGTCGGACTACGCCCTGGACAGCGCCACGGGCGTGAAGCCGGACTTTGAAATCCAGATCCCGCTGTCGGACTCCAAGGGCGGCCAGCGCACCGTCACCGTGTCGCTGCTGAAGGCCCCGGGCCCGAACCAGTGGTACGCCGAACTTCGCGCCAAGCCGGGCGATCTGGCCAACAACGCCAACGGCCTGATCAGCTCGGGCACCATCACCTTCACCACCGACGGCAAGCTGGCCAACACCGGCAACCTGTTCGGCACGACGATCCCGACCTCGATCACGGTCATGAACTCGGGTTATGTCGTGCCGGTGACCGTGCCGGTCACCCCGCAGCCGCCGACCTGGGCCGACGGCCTGGGCATCGACACGCAGGAAGTCCAGATCGATCTGGCCAGCGCCGCCGGCGGCCTGACCCAGTACAACAGCCAGTCGGTCGTCCAGTCGGTGAACACCAACGGTACGGCCTTCGGTAACCTGACCAACATCGAAGTGGATGAAGACGGCTATGTCTCGGCCATCTTCGACAACGGCGTGACCCGCAAGATCGCCCAGGCCGCCATCGCCACGTTCTCGAACCCGAATGGGTTGAAGGGCGTCAACGGCAACGCTTACCGCGTCACCAACGAAAGCGGCACGTACAGCCTGAAGGCGCCGGGGCAAGGCGGGGCCGGTTATATCGCGCCGTCGACCTTGGAAGCTTCGACCGTCGACCTGTCGACGGAGTTCACGGGCCTGATCACGACCCAACGTGCTTACTCAGCATCGTCGAAGATCATCACGACTGCTGATCAGATGCTTGAAGAGCTTCTGAACATTAAGCGCTGATCATAGGTTTTAACGTTCTTTAATTCTTGTGTTTCACTCTGAGACACTAGGAACTGCTATAGAGCCATCCCTGTTTAGGCCTTCTTTACTATTGGAATTAAGCCGCTGTTATTGGGCGGCGCCTATAGTGGCCTTCAACAGTGATGGTTGTGGGAAAGGCGTAAAGCCATGTTGCAACAGCAGCGAACGAACAGCCGGGGTGAAAAGTACGTTATCGGTCCGACCGGTGCGCCTTTGACCCTGTCCGATCTGCCGCCGCCGGAGACCCAACGTTGGGTTATCCGCCGTAAGGCCGAGGTCGTGGCCGCCGTCCGCGGGGGCTTGCTCTCGCTCGACGAGGCTTGCGATCGCTACAAGTTGACGAACGATGAGTTCCTCAGCTGGCAGCAATCGATCGAACGCCACGGTATGGCGGGCCTGCGGACCACCAGGATCCAGCAGTACCGTTAAGACCGATGCGGGGGTGCGTTAATGTGACCACCCTCCGTCGCCCCGAAAACCCCGCCGGCCTTGCGCCACAAGGGTTCGAAGACGTTCAGCGGCCGCTCCCGAGAGGGGGCGGCCGCGACGTTTTGGCGCCTATGGAAGCCCTTCCGGCCGCCAAATATAAACGCCTCGTTTACCTTGAACTGGGTAAATCCTGCCTACCGACGGACGGTTCTCGTTCGTTCGTCGGGCGTCCCCATCGGGGTCGTTGATCAGGGGATGGGGCTTCGTGGAAAGCTTTCTGGGTTCAATTCAGCGTTTTGGCGTCGGGCGGTTGGCCGCGATGCTTGGCGTCGGCGCGGGCGTTGTGGCCGTGCTGGTGGCCCTGGTCATGTTCATGGGCAAGGAGCCCAATGAGCTGCTCTATTCGAACCTGGACCTGAAGGAAGCCTCGGAAGTCACCCAGGCGCTCGACCAGGCCGGCATCAAGTACGAGACCAAGGGCGACGGCTCGACGATCATGGTGGCGCGCGACAAGGTCGCCAGCGCCCGTCTGATGGTCGCCGGCAAGGGCCTGGTGAGCTCCGGCTCCATCGGCTACGAAATTTTCGACGGCAGCAGCGCGCTCGGCCAGACCGACTTCGTGCAGCAGCTGAACCGCCAGCGCGCCCTGCAGGGCGAACTGGAACGCACCATCAAGGCCATGCAGGGCGTCAACAGCGTCCGCGTCCACCTGGTCCTGCCCAAGCGCCAGCTGTTCGAGGAAGACGCCGAGCAACCGTCGGCCGCCGTCACCATCGGCGTCGGCCAGCGCGAGCCGGCCACCGACATGGTCCGCGCCATCCAGAACCTGGTCTCCTCGTCGGTTCCGAACATGAAGGCCGAAAAGGTCGCGGTCATCGACCAGCACGGCAAGACCCTGTCGGCCCCGAGCGACGACAGCCTGGCCGGCAAGGAAGCCGCCGACCGCCGCACCGAGGCCGAGGCCCGTATCGCCAAGACGGTCAAGGACATGATCGAAGGCGTGCTCGGCCCGGGCAAGGCGCGCGTCAACGTCACCGCCGATCTCGACCTGAACCGCGTCACCACCCAGGAAGAGAAGTTCGATCCGGACGGCCAGGTCATCCGCTCGGAAAGCACCAACGAAGCGGGCAACAGCGAAACCAAGAACGACGACACCTCGGGCGTCACCGCCACCTCGAACGTCCCCGGCCAGAGCGCCAATGGCGGGTTCCAGCAGCTGGGCTCGCGTTCGAACCAGAACGAGAGCGTCACCAACTACGAGATCTCCAAGTCCGTGACGACCACGGTCCAGGAGCCGGGCAAGATCAGCAAGGTCGCCGTGGCCGTGGCCATCGACGGGATCACCGCGCCGGCCGGCAAGGACGGCAAGCCGGGCGCCTATACCCCGCGCACCGCCCAGGAGATCGCGCAGATCGAAGAGCTGGTGAAGACCGCCGTCGGCTTCGACGCCGCCCGTGGCGACCAGGTCAAGGTCACCAACATCAAGTTCCCGCAGCCCGAGGATCAGGGCCTGGAGAAGCAAGGCCTGCTGTCGGGCTTCGACAAGAACGACATCATGCGCTTCGCCGAGCTGGGCATCCTGGGCTTCGTGGCCCTGCTGATCCTGCTGTTCGCGGTCCGTCCGTTCATCAAGAACCTGTCGACGCCCACCCCGATGGCCCTGGCCGGTCCCGGCCAGCCGGTGACCCGCCTGGTCACCCTGTCGGACGGCACCCAGCAGCAGGTCGTAGTCGACCAGGCGGGCGAGCCGATCGCCATCGCCGGTCCGGCCCCCAGCGACATCGACACCCGTATCGACATCGCCAAGATCGAGGGTCAGGTTAAGGCCTCGTCGATCAAGCGTGTGTCGGAGTTCGTCGAAAAGCATCCCGACGAGTCCGTCGCGATCCTCCGTAACTGGCTGCACGAGTCGACCTGATGGCCATGAAAGCCGCCGTCAATGATGTGAAGAACCTGTCGGGGCCGGAAAAGGCCGCGATCGTTCTGCTCGCCCTCGGCGAGGATCACACCAAGATCTGGGAAGCCCTGGACGACGAGGAGATCAAGGAAGTCTCCCAGGCCATGGCCGGTCTGGGCACGGTTTCCGCCTCGGTCGTGGAAGAGCTGCTGGTCGAGTTCGTCTCGGGCATGAGCTCGACGGGCGCGATCATGGGTTCGTACGAACAGACCCAGCGCCTGCTGAACTCGTTCATGCCGCCCGAGAAGGTCGACGCCCTGATGGAAGAGATCCGCGGTCCCGCGGGTCGAACCATGTGGGACAAGCTCGGCAACGTGAACGAGGCGGTGCTCGCCAACTATCTGAAGAACGAATACCCGCAGACCGTCGCGGTGGTGCTGTCGAAGGTGAAGAGCGACCACGCCGCCCGCGTGCTGGCCTGCCTGCCGGAAGACTTCGCCCTGGAATGCGTCACCCGCATGCTGCGGATGGAGCCGGTGCAACGCGAGATCCTCGACAAGATCGAGATGACCCTGCGCACCGAATTCATGTCGAACCTGGCGCGCACGTCCAAGCGCGACAGCCACGAGATGATGGCCGAGATCTTCAACAACTTCGATCGCCAGACCGAGGCCCGCTTCATCGCGGCCCTGGAAGAGCGCAATCGCGAGGCCGCCGAGCGCATCCGCGCCCTGATGTTCGTGTTCGAGGATCTTTCGAAGCTGGACCCGGGCGGCATCCAGACCCTGCTGCGCGCCACGAGCAAGGAACAGCTGGCCCTGGCCCTGAAGGGCGCCTCGGACAAGCTGCGCGACCTGTTCTTCTCGAACATGTCGGAACGCGCCGCCAAGATCATGCGCGAGGACATGGAGAGCATGGGCCCCGTGCGCCTGAAGGACGTCGACGCCGCCCAGGTGGGCATGGTGCAGGTCGCCAAGGACCTGGCCGCCAAGGGCGAGATCATGCTGGCCGGCTCCGGCGGCGACGACGAACTGATCTACTGAGGAGGATGGCATGAACGACACCCCTCACCGCAGATTTGGCTTCGACACGGTCTTCGACGACCGCGGTGGCTCCTACACGCCGCCGAAGGTGAAGAAGAACTTCACGATCGAAGAGGTCGAGGCGGCCAAGGCCATGGCCTATCAAGAAGGCGAGCGCTCGGCCGTGGCTCGCGCCGAGCAGGAAGCCGCCCACGCCCTGGGCGAGGTGGCTCACGCGGTGCAGCAGGCGTTCAGCGCTCTGACCCACGTGGCGCACGAGCACCGTGAAGGTTCGGCCATGCTGGCCTTGGCCTGCGGCCGCAAGATCGCCGACGCGGCCCTGACCCATTTCCCCGAGGCGCCCATCGTGGCGGCGCTCGAAGCCCTGGCCCGTGAGGTCGAGGCCCAACCGCGCATCTTCGTCCGGGTCTCCCCGGAGCTTGAGGAGCGCACCCAGCAGGCGCTGGAGAACGTGGCGACGCAGATCGGTTTCCAAGGCCAGATCGTCGCCCGCGCCGACGGCGCCATGGCCCCCGCGGCCTTCACTTTCGACTGGGGCGACGGCCGAGCGGCCTTCGATCCAGAAGGCGCCGCCCAGCGCGTCGCCGAAGCGCTGGAAGCGGCCATCGCCGCCGAAGGCCTCCACGCCGAACCCCTGTTCACTTAGCAAGACGACCTAGCGAAGGCTGACCAAGATGGCCGAAGACAATCTCCCGCTCGACGAATTCGGAGGCGCCATGCTGGCCTCCGAAATGCCGGTCGAGCTGAGCGACAAGACCGCCTCCGACCTGGCGCCGGTCTTCGACGTGCCGGTCAATATCTCGGCCGTGCTGGGACGCGCCCACATGTCGGTGGCGCAGCTGCTGCAGCTGGGCCAGGGCTCGATCCTGGAGCTGGACCGCAAGGTCGGCGAGGCGATCGACATCTACGTCAATAACCGCCTGGTCGCCCGGGGCGAGGTCGTCGTCGTCGACGAACGCCTGGGCGTGACCATGACGGAAATCATCAAGGACGGCGACCAGAGCTAAGGCTCTAGTCGATGGGAGAGTAAGTTATGCGGCTTCTTGTCGTCGGAAAACTGAACGGGCAGCTCTCGGTCGCCGTGAAGATGGCGATGAACGCGGGCGCGAAGGTCTCGCACGTCGAAACGGCGGAACAGGCGACCAACGCGCTGCGCGCGGGGCAGGGCGCCGACCTGTTGATGGTCGACTACTCGCTCGACATCGCGGCCCTGATCGCGGCCAACGAAGCCGAGCGGATGCGGGTGCCGGTGGTGGCCTGCGGCGTCGACGCCGATCCGATCCGCGCCGCCGCCGCCATCAAGGCCGGCGCCAAGGAATTCATCCCGCTGCCGCCGGACGCCGAGCTGATCGCCGCCGTCCTGGCCGCGGTGACCGACGACGAAAAGCCGATGGTCGTCCGCGACCCGGCCATGGAATCGGTCCTCAAGCTGGCCGACCAGGTCGCTCCGTCCGAAGCCTCGATCCTGATCACCGGCGAAAGCGGTTCGGGTAAGGAGGTCATGGCCCGCTACGTCCACGGCAAGTCCCGCCGGGCCAAGGCGCCGTTCATCAGCGTCAACTGCGCCGCCATCCCCGAGAACCTGCTGGAAAGCGAGCTGTTCGGCCACGAGAAGGGCGCCTTCACCGGCGCCATGGCCCGCCGCATCGGCAAGTTCGAGGAAGCCGACGGCGGCACCCTGCTGCTGGACGAAATCAGCGAAATGGACGTCCGCCTGCAGGCCAAGCTGCTGCGCGCCATCCAGGAGCGCGAGATCGACCGCGTCGGCGGCTCCAAGCCGGTCAAGGTCAATATCCGCATCCTGGCCACGTCGAACCGCGACCTCGCCCAGTCCGTGAAGGACGGCGTGTTCCGCGAAGACCTGCTCTACCGCCTGAACGTCGTGAACCTGCGCCTGCCGCCGCTGCGCGAGCGTCCGGGCGACGTGCTCAGCCTGTGCGAGTTCTTCGTGAAGAAGTACTCGGCCGCCAACGGCGTGCCGGAAAAGCCGATCTCGGCCGAGGCCAAGCGCCGCCTGATCGCCCACCGCTGGCCGGGCAACGTCCGCGAACTGGAAAACGCCATGCACCGCGCGGTGCTGCTGTCGACCGGTCCGGAAATCGAGGAATTCGCCATCCGCCTGCCGGACGGCCAGCAACTGGCTCCGGCCCCGTCGCCGGATGTCGCGGTCGCCCGCGGCGCCCAGATGGCCGCCGACGCCGTCTCGCGCACCTTCGTCGGTTCGACCGTCGCCGAGGTCGAACAACAGCTGATCATCGACACGCTGGAGCATTGCTTGGGCAACCGCACGCACGCCGCCAACATCCTGGGCATCTCGATCCGCACCCTTCGCAACAAGCTGAAGGAATATTCGGACGCCGGCGTGCCGGTCCCGCCGCCGCAGGGCGGGGTGACCGCCGCCGCCTAAGGAGCCTGCGACGACATGGCTCGGCGCCGCGACCATCCGTCCGGCGCCGAACATGGCTAATTTTGGTTAAGGAGATGGCGGCCGACCGCAAATCGCTTCAAGCGCTGGTCTGTCGACATCAACGGTTCAAGGTTCAGAATGGCCGACGCCGCCGCCCCGACCGCGAGTTCCATGCCCAGCGCCCGTTCGCTGCTGGACGGGTTCCTGCGCGGCGAAATGGGCCTGGCCCTGGGCGTCGTGGGCATCATCGTCCTGCTGATCCTGCCCGTTCCGCCGGTCCTGCTGGACCTGCTGCTGGCCATCTCGCTGACCGGCTCCGTGCTGATCCTGATGACGGCGGTGCTGATCAAGCGCCCGCTGGAATTCACCTCGTTCCCGACCGTCCTGCTCGTGGCGACCCTGTACCGCCTGGGCCTGAACGTCGCCTCGACCCGGCTGATCCTCGGCCACGGCCAGGAAGGCACCGGCGGGGCCGGCGCGGTCATCGAGGCCTTCGGTCACCTGATGATGCAGGGCAACTTCGTCATCGGCGTGATCATCTTCATCATCCTGGTGGTGGTGAACTTCATGGTCGTCACCAAGGGTTCGGGCCGGATCGCGGAAGTCGCGGCCCGCTTCACCCTGGACTCCATGCCCGGCAAGCAGATGGCCATCGACGCCGACCTGTCGACCGGCCTGATCGACCAGGAACAGGCCAAGCTGCGCCGCAAGGAGCTTGAGCAGGAAAGCACGTTCTTCGGCGCCATGGACGGCGCCAGCAAGTTCGTGAAGGGCGACGCGATCGCCGGCCTGATCATCACCGGCATCAACATCGTCGGCGGCATCATCATCGGTGTCGTGCAGCACAAGATCCCGATCGGCGAGGCCGCGTCCTCGTACACGATCATGACCATCGGCGACGGCCTGGTCAGCCAGATCCCGGCCCTGATCATCTCGATCGCCGCCGGCATGGTGGTGTCGAAGGCCGGTGTCGAAGGCTCGGCCGACAAGGCCCTGATGACCCAGCTGGGCATGAACCCGGCCGGCTTGGGCATGGTCTCGGCTTCGTCGGGCATCATCGCCCTGATCCCGGGCATGCCGATCATTCCGTTCGCGGTGCTGTCCCTGGGCGCCGGCGCCCTGGCCTACAAGCGCATCCAGGACGCCAAGAAGCCCAAGCAGATAGACGTCTCCGACCTCGAGGCCGCGGCGCCCGCCGAGGCCGAGGAAGAGCCGATCAGCGCTTCGCTGGCCATCGACGACGTCAAGATCGAGCTGGGCTACGGCCTGCTGACCCTGATCAACGACCTGGACGGCCGCAAGCTGACCGACCAGATCCGCGCCCTGCGCAAGACCCTGGCCGGCGAGTTCGGCTTCGTCATGCCGCCGGTGCGGATCCTCGACAACATGCGCCTGGCCAACCAGGGCTACGCGATCCGCATCAAGGAAATGGAAGCCGGGGCCGGCGAAGTCCGCCTGGGCAGCCTGATGGCCATGGACCCGCGCGGCGGCCAGGTCGAGCTGCCCGGCGAGCACGTGCGCGAGCCCGCCTTCGGCCTGCCGGCCACCTGGATCGCCGACGACCTGCGCGAGGAAGCCACCTTCCGCGGCTATACGGTCGTTGATCCGGCCACGGTGCTGACCACGCACCTGACCGAGATCCTCAAGGAGAACATGGCCGACCTGCTGTCCTACGCCGAGGTCCAGAAGCTCCTGAAGGAGCTGCCCGAGGCGCAGCGCAAGCTGGTCGACGACCTGATCCCGGGCACCGCCACGGCCGCCACGGTCCAGCGCGTGCTGCAGTCGCTGCTGCGCGAGCGGGTCTCGATCCGCGATCTGCCGCAGATCCTGGAAGGCATCGGCGAAGCCGCGCCTCACACCGCCTCGGTCACCCAGCTGGTCGAGCAGGTCCGCGCGCGCCTGGCCCGCCAGCTGTGCTGGGCCAATCGCGGCGACGACGGCGCCCTGCCGATCATCACCCTGTCGGCCGACTGGGAGCAGGCCTTCGCCGAAGCCCTGATCGGGCCCGGCGACGACAAGCAACTGGCCCTGCCGCCCTCGCGCCTGCAGGACTTCATCCGCGGCGTCCGCGACGCCTTCGAGCGCGCCGCCCTGGCCGGCGAGGCCGCCGTGCTGCTGACCAGCCCCGGCATCCGCCCCTATGTCCGCTCGATCATCGAGCGCTTCCGGGGCCAGACCGTGGTGATGAGCCAGAACGAAATCCACCCCCGCGCCCGTCTGAAGACGGTGGGGATGGTCTAGCGGCTGGAGCCGTCTAGGCCGTCGCTGTTCTGGCTCCGCCCGTGGGCCGGTATGTCTCGGCGTCCGACGTGAACTCCGCGTGGCCGTAGCGCGCGAGCTGCTTCCTCAGCTTGGCCACCAGCCGGCGGTCGGCGACATCCGATAGGCCTGGGACATTCCTCGCGAGCCGATAGGCCAGCAGCTTGCTGGTCACAATCAGCGCGATCACGCCGAACAGGGCGAGGTCGAAAGCGCCGATCTCGACGCCCATTCGCCGGGCCGCCGCGTGGTCGCCGTTCAGGAAGTTGCGCAGGAAGAACACCTTGGCGAAACCGCGCTCGACGCCGTCGAACAGTCGGTTGGCCAGACTCTCGTCGGGCGGCAGGTAGGCGTTCAAGGTGGCGCGGACCAGTTCCCCGCAGGTGGCGTCGTCGAAGCCGGCGCGCAGGGAGCCGCTGCGGGCGTTCATGGTGTCCACGACCCCCTGTGGCGTGTCGGCCAGCAGGTCCTCGGGCAGGCCCAGCAGGAAGCAGCGGTAGCGGGCCAGCTCGACGCGGGCGCGCTCCTCGGGCGTGAAGACCATCCGGCCCGTGGCGACGATCTTGTAGCTCATCAGGAAGATGGGGATCAGGCCGGCCGGCATCTGGTCGACCTGCGGGATCGGGATCCCATAGACGCCGACATCCCAGCGGTCCGAGCGCTTCAGGGCGTTGAACCGCACCATCGAATGCATCAGTCGCACCATGGCGGCGGCCTTGAAGCCGGCGCCGTGGCGCTCCAGCGCGCCGGGCAGCAAGGTGGTGGTGAAGAAGGTCGCCGTCTCGTTGACCCGCCGGGCGGCCGTGTCGCTCGACAGGGCGCCGGTCAGGGCCATCGGCAGGGCGGCGTACTTGTTCATGAAGGTGGCGATGAACGCGCCCCGGATCGCGAACGGGCCGAGATTGGCGGCGGCGTTGCGGTCCAGTCGTTGACCTTCGCGGACCAGGTCCATGTCGACCCAGTCGGGCGTGGTCTCCATGTCGGCGATGAAGGCGACCAGCTCCGGCGGCGCGTCGGCGACGGCCTCGACGCCATCGTCGCAGGCCTTGGTCAGCATGGCGATCAGCGGACGGAAGCCGTATTTCGGCATCAGGGCCGCATAGGCGTCGGCCACGACGTCGCCCAGCATCGTGTAGGCCTTGATCAGGGCGGCCTTGTCGGGATCAAGCCCGCTCTTCGCCAGGCGCGGCGCGACGCTGTTGGCCGGATCGTCCGTGAAGCGCTCCGGCGTCAGGTCGAAGTCGACTTCGCCATACAGCGCGGGCAGGGCGGTCTTCTGTGAAGCGACCTTGGCCCGGACCTGATCCAGCGGCGTTTGCATCTCGTCCTCGGGCGCTGCGGAACCGCCGCGATCCTCATGCGGACGCCAAGTCAATGCAAGCGCAAGGCGTGCTCGCGTCGACTCGCCGACGGAACCCCGGCCGCAAGGTGACGTTGTTTCCGGCAAGGGAGGGGCCCTCGACGGAGAGTACAGATGACCCACAAGCTTGCCCTGCTCACCGCCGCCGCGTCCCTGACGTTCGCCGGCGCCGCCTTCGCACAAAGCACCACGACCACCACGACCGCGCCGCCCAACCCGACGGGCGCGATGCCGCCGGCCGCCACGACCGCGCCGGGCCACTCGGCCACGGCCCCAGGCCAGTTGACCGCGCCTGGTCAGTCGACGACCAAGCCCGGCGCCCTCCCGGCCAATCCCGCCACGCCGGCCAATCCGGGCGTGAGCTCGGCGACCCCGGCCACGCCGGCGACGCCGCCGTCGGCCAGCACGGCCGATAGCGCCGCCACGCCCAGCTCGGCCACCGTCGCCAGCTTCAAGGTTGGTTCGGCCGTGAAGGACGCCGCCGGCGTGTCCGTCGGCCAGATCACCGGCACCAGCACCGGCGCCGATGGCTCGACCAACGTGATCGTGACCAATGGCGGCGTGAAATTCGCCCTGCCGGCCAACAGCCTCAGCGCCACCGTGGACGGCAGTGTCCAGACCACGGCGACCAAGGCCCAGATCGACGCCACGGTCGCCGGCGCCAAGCCGCAGTAGGCCACGCACGGTCCACGCCGATTCAACCACGAGCCCGCCCGGCATTGCCGAGCGGGCTCGTCACTGGTAGCGATGGCCCAAAGGGGCGTTTGTCGCCGACTTGGGGTCCAGTATGCCTCCGGCCAAAAAGACTAAGCGCGGGTCCAACTCGCTGCTCTGGGATCTGCTGACGTTCGATCGTCTGGTTACCGGGCCGGTGATCCACTTCATCTATTGGGCTGGCCTCGGGGTCGTGGCCCTGTTCGGCTTCTCGGTCGTCGGCGCCGCCGTCGGCCTGGCGCTGAAGGAGCCGGGCGTCGGCTCGCTGCTGCTGGCCTTCCCGGTGCTGATCGCCGGCCTGCTGGTTGCCGGCGCCCTGGTGCTGCTGTGGCGCGCCTTCTGCGAGTTCTATGTCGCCGTCTTTCGAATCAGCGAGGACCTGCGGGCCCTTCGCCAGACCAGCGACGCCGACCACGCGGCGCATCGCGCCCGCCAGACGGCGCAGCAGCAAGCCCAGCAGCCGCCGCTCGTCTAGTCCGTCGTCAGCAGTGGCGTGTACCAGGGCCTGGCCGTCGGCTGGGCCATGGTCTCGACCGCCTGGATGAACTGCTCGCGCGGAATCGCCTCGTAGAACGGCCGCTGGCCCTTCACGTAGTCGGCCAGAGTCTGGCGGCCGTGGGTCTTGGTCATAGTGATCGGCTTGTCCTGGAAGGTCATGCCGAACGCCTCGCGCACGAACGGCGCGGCGAAGAACTGGATCTCGTCCAACGGATCGCCCTTCAGCGACCAGCGCGCGCCCAAGGTCTTGCCGATCATCGGCTCCAGCCGCGCGAGGATGTCGTCGGCGATCCAGCGCATCGGCAGGATCGAGGGGTGGTTGGGCGTGTGACCCAGGCGCTTGTCCTTGTAGAGCGCCCGCACGCGGTCGGAGATGCGGATGTCCAGCGGCCGGTCGCCGTCCAGCACCCGCTCCTCGCGCACCCCGAACTCGTAGAACGCCGCCCCGACCATGCCCTCGACATAGGGCGCCAGCCCTTTGAGGTGCTGCAGGCGGTCGACGATCGTCTCGTCGGAGAAGCCCCGGGCGATCAGGGCCCCCAGCAGATAGTCCATATACTCGGTCGGCGGCTCGGGCAGGCCGGGCAGGGCCGAGGTGATGAACGGCGTGTAGACCTCGAAATGGTAGTAGGCGAAGCTGATCAGGGTGGTGTTCGCGCCGGCGGCCTCGACAATGCGGGCCGAAGCGAATTGCGGGCCGCGATAATTGGCCGAGATCGGCTGGTAGAGCACCACATCCAGGTCGGGGACGGAGGCGATGAACGCGTCCATTTCCTCGGCGGTGATGTTCATGGTCGCCGGGATCGGCGTAAACTGGATCTTGCCCTTCAGGCCCGGAATGCCCTGCAGCAGCTTGAGCAAGGCGTTGGCGTGGCAGGCGCCGTAGATGGCGGCGCGGATCGGTTTGTTACGCGGCATGAGACCCTCGACAGGGGTTCTGCTTTAGGCGGTCGCTCGGCCGACGACAACTTGCACCTGGAGCGCGATGACCGCCGAAACCGCTCACACTTTCGGCTATCGCGCTCTAGCGCGCCACGGTCTTCAGCCGTTCGCGCAAGCTCCCCATCGCCTCGAGCGGCATGTCGAGGGCGCAGAACAGCTTCTCGGGTATGGTCGCGGCCTGGTCGCGCAGGGCGTGCCCCTTGTCGGTCAGGGCCACGATGACCCGCCGCTCATCCTCCGGATCGCGGGTGCGCTCGACGAGGCCGCCGGCTTCCAGGCGCTTGAGCAGCGGGGTCAAGGTGCTGGAATCGAGGTCCAGGGCGTCGCCCAGGGCCCCGACCGTCCGGGGACTGGCCTCCCACAGCACCAGCATGGCCAGATACTGCGGATAGGTCAGCCCCAGGGCGTCCAGCATCGGCCGGTAGAGCCGCGTCATCCGATTGGCCGCGCCGTAGAGGGCGAAGCACAGCTGGTTGTCGAGGCGCAGGACCTCGATCGGAGCATCGGACGGCGCGGGCTTCTTCTGGGTCATGACACGACTGCTTAGGCGGCCTTCACGGTGATGGCCACGTCGACATTGCCGCGCGTGGCGTTCGAATAGGGGCAGACCTGGTGAGCGGTCGCAACCAGGGCTTCGGCGTCGGCCTGGCTCAGACCCTGGGTTTCGACTTCCAGCGCGACTTCCAACTTGAAACCGACCTCCTGGGTGGCGAGGCCGACCTGGCCGGTCACGGTCGAGCCGGTGAGGGCGATCTTCTGGGTGCGGGCGACGTGGGCCATGGCGCTCTGGAAACAGGCGGCGTAGCCGGCGGCGAACAGCTGCTCGGGGTTGGTGCCGGTCTCCTTGCCGCCCAGGGCCTTGGGCATCGACAGCTGGACGTCCAGCAGGCCGTCCTCGCTGCGGGCATGGCCGTCACGGCCGCCGACGACGGTGGCGCGGGTGGTGTAGAGGGTGGTCATCGGGAAGCTCCTTGGCTTGCAGTGATGTGAACGATTTAATCGTGCGCGATATAACTTCAAGGGTAGGGTCAGAAAAAAGATCGTGCGCGACTAATCCTCCCCCTAGCGGGGGAGGTGGCGCGAAGCGCCGGAGGGGGAAGTTCCGCCGAGGTTGCCTCTTCCCCCTCCGTCGCCGCTGCGCGCCGACACCTCCCCCGCTAGGGGGAGGATTTTGGAGGAATCGCCTAAGCCGCCCAGGCCGCCGCGAACCGCTTCAGCAGCGAACGGGCGGGACTTTCCGCGCCGGTCTCGGCGGCTTCCAGGCGCAGGAACAGGTCTCCGGCCTTGTGCGCCGCGCGGGCGGGCAGGCCCTGGCCGG
Source organism: Caulobacter sp. GW821-FHT11E10 (assembly GCF_058808375.1). NCBI lineage: Bacteria > Pseudomonadati > Pseudomonadota > Alphaproteobacteria > Caulobacterales > Caulobacteraceae > Caulobacter > Caulobacter sp. GW821-FHT11E10. The sequence goes on along the minus strand of NZ_JBXARP010000010.1, from coordinate 18,558 downwards.
GCAGGCGAACCAGACCGCGCTCGGCGGCCTTGGTCGAGATCCAGGCGGGGCGCGGGCCCAGCGGGGTGTCGGCGTCGACTCGGCCGCCCTCGGACAGGACGCGCGGATCGACCTTGCCGGTCAGCCACAGGTCGTCGCCGCGCACCAGGGCGCCGTCCTGGGCGCGAATCCGGACCTCGAACATCACGCCTTCGACCCGGACCTTGTCGCCTTCGCGCAGGCCGGCGGGCAGCTTCAGGCGCAGGTGACGGCCGTCGATCGTCAGGTCTTCCGCGCCGCCGGTCACGGCCGTGGCGATGTCGATGTCCAGGAACACGCGGTCGACGATCGGGACCGCATTGGTCACGGCCGGTGGGAAGTTGTGCTGGACGGGCGGGGTGTCCTGCAGCAGGCGGTAGGCCGCCAGCACGTCACGGAACAGGGCCGCGTCGCCGGTCGGGCGATCGGGATGGGCCCGCTTGGCGGTCTCGCGATAGGCCTTGCGCAGCTCACGCTCGTCCGCGCCCGGCGCCACGCCCAGAAGGGCGCGGGCGGCCGCGAGGGTCAAGGCGGAGGCGCGGGCAGTCATCCGGCGACCCTGCCGCAGGATGGTCAACGGCGGGTTAAGTTAAGACTTCAACCCAGCAGCAGCGCGGGGACAAGGGCGACCGCGAGGGCCGCGACCAGGATCATCACGCCAAGCGCGCCGGAAACGCGCGGCGCGACCCAGAGCGTGGCCGATGGCGCAGCGTCGGGACCGAGGGCGACGATTTCAGCGCGCGTCCTGCCCAGGCGCTTCCACGAGGCGTAGCAAAGCGGGCCAAGGATGAGCACGCTCAGCAGGGCGCCAACTCCAGCGCCGGCCAAGCCCAGCACGCCGCGCGGCTGGGTCAGGTCTATCGCCACCATTCCGATCAGCGCGCCAGCCGCCAAGGTGAGCTCGGCATAGGCCAGGGTCAGACGCGTCTTCAACTTCATGGGGCAAGCTCTCAGTGTGGTCTCCCAAAGATTGAGACGGCAAGCCTCGCCGTCAAGGTGGCCCACGTCGCTCGGCGGGCCTATATCAACTTCATGAGCGCCGACCCGACCCTGATCCCCGCCTCGCCCAGCGAGGACGACTATGTCCGCCAGGTGACCCAGGCGACGCCGCCGCCCCTGCTGTCGGAAGAGGACCCGCTGGCCCTGTTCGCCGAATGGCTGGAGGAGGCGGGCAAGAAGGAGCCCAGCGATCCCAACGCCATGACCGTCTCGACGGTCGACGCCGACGGCATGCCGGACTCGCGCATGGTGCTGCTGAAGGATTTCGATCAGCGCGGTTTCGTCTTCTACACCAACACCCACAGCGCCAAGGGGCGGGAGCTCGATGGCCAGCCCAAGGCCGCCCTGCTGTTCCACTGGAAGTCGCTGCGACGCCAGGTGCGGATCCGGGGCGTGGTCGAGCCGGTGACCGAGGCCGAGGCCGACGCCTATTTCGCCAGCCGCGCCCGCCACAGCCAGCTCGGCGCCTGGGCCAGCGACCAGTCGCGTCCGCTGCCCGACCGTCTGGCCCTGGAGAAGCGGGTCGCCGAGATGGGCTTGAAGTTCGGCCTGGGAAAGGTGCCGCGTCCGCCGCACTGGTCGGGCTACCGCATCGTGCCGGTGTCGATCGAGTTCTGGCGCGACCGCCCCTTTCGCCTGCACGAGCGCCTGGTGTTCGACCGCGCCGACGGCGGCTGGACCACCAAGCGGCTGTTTCCGTGAACAGGGTTCGCATCGACCGCCCTACCGCACCTTTCGGAAGTCGGCGCGGGCCGCTAAGCCTAGCGCGCTAAACGTTAGCGCGAGATGGGCCATCGCAGCGCGTGAGCAACCCCATTGCCACAGGGCCGGCCCGTAGGCCGACCAGGACCGGAGACCGACCTCATGTCGTTGCGGATCAATTCCGAGGCCCCGAACTTCACGGCCAAGACCACCCAGGGCGAGATCACCTTCCACGACTGGATCGGCGACGGCTGGGCGATCCTGTTCTCGCACCCGAAAGACTTCACCCCGGTCTGCACGACCGAGCTGGGCTACATGGCGGGCCTGAAGCCCGAGTTCGACAAGCGCAACACCAAGGTCATCGGCCTGTCGGTCGACCCGGTCGAGAACCACGCCAAGTGGGCCGCCGACATCGAGGAAACTCAAGGTCACGCGGTCAACTATCCGATGATCGGCGACACCGACCTGGCGGTCGCCAAGCTCTATGACATGCTGCCGGAAGGCGCGGGCGACACCTCGGACGGCCGCACGGCCGCCGACAACGCCACGGTCCGCGCGGTGTTCATCATCGGCCCTGACAAGAAGATCAAGGCGATGCTGATCTATCCGATGACCTCGGGCCGCGACTTCAACGAAGTGCTGCGCCTGCTGGATTCCTGCCAGCTGACGGCTCGGCACACAGTGGCCACGCCGGTGAACTGGCGTCCGGGCGACGACGTGATCATCCCGCCCAGCGTCAGCGACGAGGCCGCCGCCGCCAAGTATCCGGACGGCTGGAAGACCCTGAAGCCATACCTGCGGGTCGTGGCACAGCCCAAGGGCTGAGCTGCCGCGCTGGGCAGCGGGAAAATGGGTTTTCGGCGGTGACCGGACGGTGGAGGTTGCCGCCGGTCGCCCAACACTGATGTGACGCCCTGGTTTCGAGGATCGACATGACGGCTTTTCAAACCCTCGGCCGACGCGGCTTCCTGGCGGCCGCGGCGGCCGCCGCGGCCGCCGCGGCCGGCGCGGTCGCGGTGAGCGCTCCGGCCTGGGCCCGGCAGGACGGCGTCAAGAAGCTGACCGACGGCCTCGCCCTGATCGGACCCGCCGAGCGGCAGTCGCGGTTGGAGCGCGCCCAGGCGCTGATGGCCAAGCTGGGCCTGTCGGCGATCATCACTGAGGCCGGGTCGTCGATGGACTACTTCACCGGCGTGCAGTGGAGCCGTAGCGAGCGGCCGACCCTGGCGATCATCCCGCGTGAAGGCCAGGTCGGCATGGTGATGCCGAAGTTCGAGGAGCCGTCGATCCGCCAGAGCCTCGGCGTTCCGGCCGAGATCCGTCCCTGGGAAGAGGACGAAAATCCCTATGCGATCGCCGCCGGCCTGCTGGCCGACCGCAAGCTGGCGTCCGGCAAGATCGGCGTCGAGGAGACGATCCGGACCTTTATCGTCGACGGCCTGGCCGCGGCGCTGCCGTCGGCGAAGGTCGTCTCGGGGGCGGCCGTCTTCCGGGGCTGCCGGATGATCAAGACCCCCGCCGAGATCGCCCTGATGCAGGTCGCGGCCGACATCACGGTCGCGGCCCTGCGCCATACCCACGCCAATGTCCGGGCCGGCATGGGGCCACGCGACATCGCCGCCCTGATGGCCGAGCGCACGACGGCGCTGGGCGGGCGGGTCAGCTTCAACCTGATCCTGATCGGCGAGGCCAGCGCCTATCCGCACGGCTCGCGCCAGCCCCAGGTGCTGGGTGAAGGCCAGGTCGTGCTGATGGATTGCGGCTGCAATGTCGGCGGCTACGAGTCGGACATCTCGCGGACCTTCGTGTTTGGCGAGGCCACCGCCCGCCAGCGCAAGGTCTGGACCGACGTCGCGCGCGGTCAGCAGATCGCCTTCGAGGCCGCCCAGATCGGCGTGGAGGCCGGCGCGGTCGATCGCGCCGTACGCGCCTATTACGAAACCCTGGGCTGGGGCCCGCGCTACAAGCTGCCGGGCCTGTCGCACCGCACCGGCCACGGTATCGGCATGGACGGCCACGAGCCGGTGAACTTCGTCATGTCGGAAACCACCAAGCTGGCGCCCGGCATGTGCTTCTCCGACGAGCCCGGCATCTACATCCCCGGCGAGTTCGGCGTGCGGCTGGAGGACTGTCTCCACATGACGCCGCAGGGGCCGAAGTGGTTCAGCCTTCCGCCGACGTCGCTGGACAAGCCGATGGGGTGAGGGGGCTTGGTGTAGTCCGCTATTGACCCATGACAGACGTTGCCGTTGCACTTTGCATCGAGGAGATGCACCACGTTTCTATGGGCACACCGCTGCTGACATCGATTGAAGAGTCCGCCCAAGCGATGATTGAGAAGGTCTACGATCTTTTCGCGGCACCAACGCCTACGTCGATTGAGGGCTGTCCGTGCTGCGTTGGAACACGCCGTGTCGACTTGCTGCTCGCCACGCCACTTCGCGATCTCGACGGTCCGATGCTGTGGCGCTACGTGACTGGGGCGTTTCTAACAGTCGGTGGCGATCGCGACTTCCGCTATCTGTTACCGCGCATCTTGGATTTGGCCTTCCACGATCCCGGCTCATTGCCCGACGTGGAGATTGTCCTGGGCAAACTGCGGCTCGCCCGTTGGAACACTTGGGCGCCGACCGAGCGCGCCGCCATCGAAGAGCTGATTGATCTGTGGTTCGACCACGTCCTCGCTCGCGATCTGCTTCATGCGGACGAGTGGCAGGTCGGTTCGGAAACCGAAGCCCTGCTTTGCGGGGCTGCACGAGCCGATCTCGACCTTGCGCCGTGGCTGGCTCGCCTGCTAGCGCCGGCCGCTACTCCCGTAAGAGCGGCGATCAGGGAACGGTATGCCAAGTCCCTGGCGTCAAGCGAGTTACCAAGCATTAGTTTTTGGGAGGATGCGCCCAACGGTTGGCGATTGCTGGTGCCGGCGATTAGCCAGTAGGTCCGCCGTCCCACCCGTTCAGGCATTGAGTTGCGACGGAGGTATGGGCTCAATCACGCGGCCGGTAGCTCAGAAGTTCTTCTTGAGAACCTGGCCGGCAGGAGGCTGAGGCAGGCTCGTCGCCGGCGCGGGTTGAACTGGCGGCGGTGACGGGGCCGGCTGCTGGCCGCCATTGCCCTTTTCAGCGTCGCTCACTTGATGAGACCTTTCAGCTGCACGAGGTTCCAGAGCGTTGTTAGCGGGGGCTCGGCGCCGAGCGTCAACGTTTGACCCTGCGGCTCCCTCGGCAGTTTGACCTCGGTCTTCAGCGCCGCGCCCTTGGCCAGCTTGCTGTACGTCTTGACCTGAAGCGGCGCCCGCGCCTTCGCGCCGGTCTTGGCCTTCGTCTTGCCCTCGGCCTTGGGGGCGGACCTTGGCGTTGCTGTCAGCGACATTGTTGCTTTCCAACTTACGAAGCTTAGTCACCTCATCAGTGACAAACATAATGCCAATCATCGAAAAAGCGATGCTCAACATGATCACAAGCCACGTGAAGCCTTCGGCGCGAGCCGTGAGCTTAGGGGCATTGACCAACCGATTGTGAGCCGTGTCCTCGGCATAGTGGCGGACCATCAGCTCGCTCAACTTCTCCTTGGTTCGAAGCTGTACAAACTTGGGCGTCAGGCCGGTCAGCCTATACGCGCTCTTCAACTCCTGAACGTAGTTGACGAGATCGGGCTCGGAAGGGGGGATTCTGTAATCGCGACGGCGGACAGCTTTGAATAAATTGCCTAGCACGATGCAAGCCGATACCGCTGCGGCTGCCAGCATGAACCGAAGGACGACGCCGAGCACCCCACCGGACGGGGGCAGCTTCGCGATAATGTAGGTGAACATCGGGCCCGCGAAAGCAAAAGCCGCCGCGAAAAACGGTAATGTGCGAGCCACATTCTCGTCGACGTCTAGCTCGCGTTCGAAGCTGTCCTTCAGGACCTCCTCAAGGTATTCGTCGGCTACGTCCTGCGACACGGTCTCGCCCCAAGATTTCCACAAATTAGGCTACAGGCTGCCTCCTAGGACGCAAGAGCGGTAGGTTGGAGGCGTCCCCGAAGGCGTAGCTCCAGAAGAACGTGTCGAGCGGCCCTTTCCACCCACAACCGACCTCAAAATCCTCCGCCCCTAACCCGCCCGCGCCCCGTACCGCGCCAGGAACGTCTCCACCGCGTCCTCGGCGATATCCCGCACCGGCCGTCGGGACTGGGCCTCGTCGCCCGCCGACAGGCCCAGGACCAGGGTCACGTGGTCAAGCATTCCCATCAGCTGGCCGGCGGCCCAGGAGGTTTTCGCGACGCGAAGTTCGCCGGTCTTGACCAGGTCGTTGATCACCGCGATCGCCGCGCCGCCCAGCTCGTCACGGGCGCTCTGCAGGAAGTATTCGGCGACGTCCTCGAAGCGGCGACGCTCGGCGGTCACCATCCGGAACATCGCCCGGGTGTCGGGGCGCGAGAAGAAGGTGGCGTAGGCCGTGGCCAGGGCGGTCAGGCGGGTGCGGGCGTCGCCCTTGGTCCGCGCCGCCTCGCGCACGGGGGCGGCGATGACGCTGACCGTCTCCATGACGATGGCCTTGAACAGATCCGCCTTGCCCGGGAAGTAGGCGTACAGGGTGGCCGTCGAGACCCCGGCCGCGCGGGCCACCACCTCCATCCCCGAGTCGGCGTAGCCCTGCCGCAGGAACAGGGCCCTGGCCGAGGCGAGGATCTCCTCGCGCTTCTGTCCCGACCGTTTCAAACCCGCGCCGATAAGCATGGGAAACTCGCGTTGACTGGCTTCGATACAATCTAACCGCGAAAACTTGACTGTAGCAAGGGCCGCGCGAGGCGACTCCCGCCTTGGTTTCGGCTATGCAGCGCCGGCGCCGGTTTTCGTGCGTGCAGAGATGGGATTTTCGGCGTGATCAAGGACGCGGAAGCCGCGCGCGAGCAGGAAGTGGCCGCCTGGTTCGGCGAGCGAGCGGAAAACACGATCGAGACGTCGTGCGCCCGGGTGTTCCTGATCGGCGACTCGGCCTTCAAGGTGAAACGCCCGGTCGATTTCGGCTTCCTGGACTACTCGACGCTGGAGCTGCGCCGCTGGGCGCTGGAGCGCGAGCTGACCTTCAACCGCGCCGCCGCGCCCGACATCTATCGCGAGGTCCGCTGCCTGACCCGCTTGGCCGACGGCGGTCTTGAGATCGACGGCCAGGGCGAGATCGTCGAGTACCTGCTGGAGATGCGCCGCTTCGACCAGAACGGCGTGCTGGCCACCCAGCCCTGGGCGATCGACGACGAGCTGGAGGATTCGCTGGGCCGCACGGTGGCCCGCTTCCACGCCGGCTCCAGCTTGCGTCCGCAAGGCGGCGGGGTCTCGGCTCTGGGCTACACGATCCGCTCGAACGCCAACCTGCTGCGCGGCCTGTCCTCGCGCCTGGGCAAGCAGGCGGTCGAGCGCCTGGTGCAGGAGACGGACATCGCCCTCGAGCGCCTCGGCCCCCTGCTGGACGGCCGCGCCAAGGAGGGCTTCGCCCGCCACTGCCACGGCGACCTGCACCTGGGGAACATCCTGATCGAGAACGGCCAGCCGATCCTGTTCGACTGCATCGAGTTCAACGACACGCTGTCGGACATCGATGTGCAGTACGACCTGGCGTTCCTGCTGATGGACCTGGATTTCCGCCGTCGCCGCGACGCGGCCGGGCGGGTGCTGAACGCCTATCTGGACGAGGCCGCCCGCACGTTTGGCGAAGGCCTGTGGACGGGGCTGGCGGCCCTGCCGTTGATGCTCAGCGTCCGCGCCGCCGTGCGCACCCACGTCTGGGCCTACACCGGCGATGACGAGGCCGCCCGGGCTTACCTCAACACAGCCCTTGAGCACCTGGCCCCCAAGCCGGTCAGCCTGGTGGCGGCCGGCGGCCTGTCAGGCTCGGGCAAGTCGACCTTCTCGCGCGTCTGCGCGCCGGGCCTGGGCTCGGCCCCCGGCGCGGTGGTCCTGCGCACCGACGAGATCCGCAAGCGCCTGTGGGGCGTGCCGTCCCTGCAGCGCCTGCCGCGCGAGGCCTATACGCCGGAGATGAGCGCCAAGGTCTATGACCAGCTGTTCCATGACGCCGAGCTGTGCCTGAAGGCCAAGCGCTCGGTGGTGCTGGACGCGGTGTTCCTGAAGCCCGAGGAGCGCGCCCGCGCCGAGGCCCTGGCCAAGAGCCTGGACGTCGGCTTCCTGGGCGTCTGGCTGGAGGCGCCGCCGGAGGTGCTGCGCGCCCGCGTGGCCGCTCGGATCAACGACGCGTCCGACGCCGACGTGGCGGTCCTGGAGACCCAGCTGACCCGCGACACCGGCGAGATCGCCTGGCGCAAGGTCGACACGGTCAACGCCTTCGAGGACGAGGCCCGGGCCCTGGCGGAGACGATGGGCTAGGCCGCTCCGCGCAGCAGCCCTTCGTCGGGCGGCTCCGGGTTCACGGCCCGCGCGATGGCCATGATCAGGTCGATCGGCTTGACCGGCTTGCCCAGGTGGTCGTCGAAGCCCAGGCCCAGGAACCGTTCGCGATCGCCGGCCATGGCCGAGGCGGTCAGGGCGATGACGGGCAGGGCGGGATTGCCCGCCTTGCCTTGGCGGATGGCTTCCAGCGCGGTGATGCCGTCCATCACGGGCATGTTGATGTCCATCAGCACGCAGTCGTAGTGCTGCTGGGACATGGCCTCGAGCGCGTCGCGGCCGTTCTCGACGATGGTGAGGGCGACGCCGGCGGGCTCAAGCATGGTGCGCACCACCAGCTGGTTGATGGCGTTGTCCTCGGCCATCAGCACGTGGATCTGGCCCAGCGTGTCGTCCTGGAGGGTCGCGTCCACGATGACCGCGACGGGGGCCTCGGCCGTCCCCGCCTGGATGCTGAACACGAAACAGGCCCCGCTGACGCCAGGGCGCAGCACAAGGTCGCCCCCCAGCCGGCGGGCCAGGGCGCGCGAGATGGTCAGGCCCAGGCCGGCGCCGCCATGGCTGCGCGAGATGGTCTGATCGGCCTGGGTGAAGCTGCTGAAAATCCGCTCGGCCGCCTCGATCGGCACGCCGGGACCCGTGTCCGAGACGGTGAACCGCACCAGCCAGCCGCCGCCGTCTTGCGGTTCGGCCCCAGCCGAGATGCGCACGTGGCCTCGGCGGGTGAATTTCACGGCGTTGGACACCAGATTGGTCAGCACCTGGCGGATGCGCAGGGGGTCGGCCGAGATCCAGGCCGGGAGGTCGGTTTCGTAGTTCGCGAACAGCGACAGGCCCTTGGCCTCGGCGGCGTCGCGCCAGGCGTCCACCACCTCGGTGACGATGGTCCGCGGATCAATCGCCGCGGGCGCCAACTCGACCTTGCCGGCTTCGATGCGCGAGAGGTCCAGCACGTCGTTCAGCAATTGCATCAGGCTGTCGCCCGACTTGATCATCAGGTCGATCTGTTCACGCTGGGCGCGGTCCAGGTTCGAGCGGGACAGCGCATGGGCCATGCCGAGCAGGCCGTTCATCGGGGTGCGCAACTCGTGGCTGGTGACGGCGATGAACGTCGACTTGGCGCGGTTGGCGGCGAGGGCGCGCTCGCGTTCCTCGCGGAGGCCACGGGTCAGTTCGTCCATGCGCTGAGCCGCCGCGCGGTTGCGCAGCGCCACGTTCAGGGTGGCGCCGATCAGCAGGACCAGCGACCAGCGCGTGGCGTGGGTCACCGGGTCGTTCCCAGGCATGAAGAAGAAGGGAAATACGATCAGGCAGACGGCCGGGGCCAGGCCGCTGATGATCAGCAGGGCCAGCGGCTGGTGGCGATAATTCTGGGTGAAGACCAGCTGCCCGCACCAGATGGCCACGGCGGCGATCTTCAGTTTCTCGGGACCGTTCAGCCAGAGCAGCGCCGCCAGGGCCGCCCAGCTGCCGTTCACCGGGATCGACGCCAGGATGAAGGCCGCGCGATCGTGAAGCGGGCCCGGTTGGCCTCGACCAAAGCGCCGCGTGGCCAGGAACGCCAGGCCCTCGGCGACGAGAAAGGCGGCCAGCCAGGTGAGCGAGACCGTGTAGCCCAACGCCAGGCCGATGATCGCGGCGGCGAAAAAGCCCGAGATCACGCGCGACAGGCTGAGCCGGCGGATATCGCCGGCGACCTCGTCCAGTCGCTCGTCCGCGAGTGTCTTGGCCACCCAGCCCAAGGTCGTCTCCAGCCATCGAACTGCGTTCGCTCAGGCGAGGACTATCCGCTGATCGCAACCAAGAGTCTCCTTACCGCGCCTGCGACCGATTAGCGCGTGCGTGGCCTACCCGACAGATCGACGCTTTTCCCGCCTCGGGCGCTGCGCGTTGCGTGTCGCGCCGCACACCGATAGCCTCGCGTGAACAACGATAATCAATCGGGAGAGCGGGGCTTTGATGCAGGGGCTGATGCAGCATGGGGCGCTGACCCTCGACAAGATCATCGACCACGCGGCCAAGTGGCATGGTGATCGCGAGGTGGTCAGCCGATCGGTCGAGGGGCAGATCGTGCGCACGACCTACGCCCAGATCCGCGATCGCGCCAAGCGTGTCTCCAACGCCCTGCTGGCCCTGGGGGTCAAGCCCGGCGACCGCGTCGGCACCCTGGCCTGGAACACCGGCCGCCACATGGAGGCCTGGTATGGGATCATGGGCATCGGGGCGGTCTGCCACACCCTGAACCCGCGCCTCTTCCCCGAACAGATCGCCTGGATCGCCGACCATGGCGGCGACCGGCTGATCTTCACCGATCTCAGCTTCCTGCCGATCATCGCCGCGATCATTCCGCGTCTGCCGAACGTCGAGCATGTCGTCGTCCTGACCGACCGCGACCACATGCCGGCCGACTTCGCCCCGGCCGGCGAGGCGCCGCACTTCAAGGGCCTGTTGGCCTTCGAGGACCTGGTCGAGCAACACCACGCCGAGTGCGCCTGGGGTGGGTTCGACGAGGGCACGGCGGCGGGCCTTTGCTACACCTCGGGCACGACGGGCGACCCCAAGGGGGTCATGTACTCGCACCGCTCGAACTTCCTGCACACGCTGATCACACTGCAGCCCGACGTGATGGGCCTGTCGCAGAAGGACGTGATCCTGCCGGTGGTGCCGATGTTCCACGCCAACGCCTGGGGCGTGGCGTTCTCGGCTCCGGGTACGGGGGCCAAGATGGTGATGCCCGGCGCCAAAATGGACGGCGCCTCGATCTATGAGCTGCTGGACACCGAGGGTGTGACCTTCTCGGCCGCCGTGCCGACCGTCTGGCAGATGCTGTTGCAGCACCTGGAGGCCACCGGCGCGACGCTGCCGATGCTGAAGAAGGTGGTGATCGGCGGCGCGGCCTGTCCCGAGAGCATCATCCGCGCCTTCCACGAGAAGTACGACGTCGAGGTGGTCCACGCCTGGGGCATGACCGAGACCTCGCCGGTCGGGACCCTTTCGGTGATGACCGCCGAGATCGAGAAGCTGCCCTACGATCAGCAGATGCCCTATCGCCTGAAGCAGGGCCGGCCGCCGCTGGGGGTCGAGATCTGCCTGCGCGACGACGCCGGCGGCCCGCTGCCGCACGACGGCAAGGCGTTCGGCAACCTCAAGATCCGAGGCCCGATCATCGCCGCCGAATACTTCCGGGGGGCCGGCGGCAAGATCCTGGATGACGAGGGCTTCTTCGACACCGGCGACGTCGCCACGATCGACGACCATGGCTTCATGCAGATCACCGACCGCGCCAAGGACGTGGTGAAGTCCGGCGGCGAGTGGATCAGCACGATCGAGATCGAGAACATCGCCGTCGGCCATCCCAAGGCCGCGCTGGCCGCGGTGGTCGGCGTGCCGCATCCCAAGTGGGATGAGCGCCCGGTGCTGCTGGTCAAGCTGAAGGACGGCGAGACCGCGACCAAGGAGGAGTTCCTGGAATTCCTCCAGGGCAAGATCGCCAAGTGGTGGACGCCCGACGACGTGTTGTTCGTCGACGAGATCCCGCTGGGCTCGACCGGCAAGATCGACAAGAAGCTGATCCGCAAGGGGCTCGCCGACCAGGGCTACGAACTGCCGACCGCGCCGGCGCCCGCGCCGACCCTGGCCGCCGCCGACGGAGGCCAGACGGAAGTGATCTACGCGCCCGAGGCCGTCGAGGAGGTGGAGGCGGAGACCGCGCTGGGGGAGCCCCAGTCGGTCGTTGAGGCCGAGGCCGAGCAAGCTCAGCCCGACTCGGCGACCGACACGGCCAGCGCTGAAGTCGCCGCGATCGAAGCGGCGCCCGAACCCGAGCCCGTCGAGAGCCTTGAAGCCGCCGAACCGGTGGCGACCGAGGTTCCGGTCGTTGCGGCTGAACCTGAACCCGCGCCCGCGCCCGAGCCGGACGCCCCGTTGCGGCTGAACGAGCCCGAATCGCCCGAGCCGCCAATCGCCGCGCCGGTCGCCGCGCCGGTCGCCGCGCCAGTCGCCGGGGAGGCGCCGGAGGTCCTGCCGTTCGCCGTGCCGATCGCGCCGGCTCGCAAGGCCCAAAAGGGGGGCAAAGGCGCCAGGGCGAGCAAGTCCCCAAGCTGGGCTCGGCTGTATCTGGACGTGGCGCTCCTGATCGCCCTGGTCCCCGCCATCCTGGTCGGCGGCGGCGCGCTGGGCGTGAAGCTGGAAGCGATCGGCCGGCCGCTGGGCTACACCCTGATGACCCTCGACTGGGCGCCGAAGGCCGCCCTGCTCAGCGTCGCGACCGCGCTCATTGGCCTGATCGTCGCGCTGATCGGCGGCTTCTCGCGTCTGTGGCGGGCGGCGGTGCTGGCCTTGCTGGTGACGGGCGTCACCCTGGTGGTGATGTCGGGGGCCAAGGCGTTGCAGGGATTGGCCCCGCCGATTCACGATGTCTCGACGGACTGGCAAACGCCGCTGGCGTTCTCGGATGCGGCCATGGCGGCGCGGGGCGGCTCGGCCCAGACGGTCGACGACGATCCGAGCCTGGCGGTCGGCTCGGCCGCCTATGCGGGTCGCCGGATCGCCGAAATCAACGCCGAGACCTGCCCGGCCGCCCAGCCGGTGATCAGCGCGCGCGCGCCCGGCGACGCCTATGCGGCGATCAAGGCCGCCGTGCTGGCCTCAGGCATGACCCTTGTCACCGACGCGCCCATGGAGGGGCGTCTCGAAGCGACCGGGCGCAGTTTCTGGTATGGCCTCACCGACGACCTGGCGGTGCGGGTGCGTCCCGACGCGCAAGGCTCGCGTGTGGACATGCGCTCGATCGGCCGCGACGCCGGCCCCGACCAGGGCCGCAACTGCGCGCGGATCGAGAAGCTGATCAGGTCCGTGAAGGGGTAGGGCTCAGGCCGGCCGGTATTCGGTGTCCAGACCGGGCCGGCCGCCGCTGACGACGCGCCCCTCGCGCACCAGCAGGATCATGTGGGCCAGCACCGAATGGGCGGCGGCCGGGTGCAGGCGCGGGTCCACGGCGGCGTAGAGGCTGGGCACCATGGCCTTGATCGTCGTGAAGCCAGCGCCCAGCGCCTCGAGAATCTGGGCCTCCCGCGCGCGGCGGTGGGCGACATAGGCGTCGATGAACGGCCCCACCTCGCGCACCGGCGCGCCGTGAGTCGGCCACAGGGTGTCGAAGTTTCGCGCCCGCACCTTGGCCAGGCTGGCGAAATAGTCGCCCATGTCGCCGTCGGGCGGCGTGATCACCGTGGTCGACCAGCCCATGATGTGGTCGCCCGAAAAGAAGGCGTTCTCCTCCTTCAGGGCGAAGCAGACGTGGTTGGAGGTGTGGCCTGGCGTGGTCACGGCCTCCAGCGTCCAACCCGGACCCGTCAGGACATCGCCGTCCGCGAGCTCGACATCGGGGCGGAAGCGTCCATCGGCGCCTTCCTCCAGGCCAGGGGCCGAGACCTCGCCGTCACCCCCAGGCGCTGGCAGGCCATGGACCTTGGCCCCGAACGCCTCGGCCAGCGGATGGGCGAGGGGGGAGTGGTCCAGGTGGTGGTGGGTGACCAGGACGTGGGTGACCTGTTCACCCGCCAGGGCGGTCTTCAAGGCTTCGAAGTGCTCGGCCAGGTCGGGACCGGGATCGATCACCGCCACCTCGCCCCGGCCCACGATGTAGACGCCGGTGCCGGTATAGGTGAACGGGCCCGGATTGGGCGCGAGCACCCGCCGGATCAGGGGGGAAACCTGGTCGCAGCGGCCGTGTTCGAATTCCAGCTCGCGGACGAAGGGGATCATCGGGGCGTTCCCGCTGCTCTTGGATGGGGAATCGGCCTGTCGGCGGATCCCGTGGCGGCGCCGGTCTTGCGCTGTGCCTCTCCAGTAACTCTTGGAGAGCGGATCATGGCGGCGGACGCGGCGATTTTTGTCTCAAAACGGCTCCAGCGCGCGGCCTTCGCTGTTCTGTGTATCATCATGGTTCAGTTCGCCCTGGCCAGCTGCGAGGCTGAACCGACGCCGATGGCGGCGCGCGAGGCGGCCGCCTTCTAGGCTGACCCGGCCTCAGCCCGGCAGTACGCCCGAGAGATCGTAACCCGCCTGACGACCCTGGTTGACCAGGGTCTCGCGGTCTTCCCCCGCCAGCGCCTGGCCGATCGACCAGGTGACGATAGAGCGCGTGCCCGAGCGACAGAAGGCCAGCACGGCCCCATCCGCCGCCTCGACCGCCGCGCGCACCGCGTCGACCTGGTCGGGCGTCGGCCCGCCGCGCACCGGCACGTACAGATAGTCCAGGCCGGCGGCCCTCGCCGCGGCTTCGATGGCCGCGCCCGGCGGTTGGCTGGGGTCCTCGCCGTCGGGGCGATTGTTGATCACCAGCACGAATCCCTCCGCCGCCGCCCGGGCCATGTCGGCCTCAGTAACCTGCGGGCTGACGGACAGAGACTCGGTTACACGTCGGAAATCGCTCATGGGCTCGCCGAAAGAGAAGATCGCGCGGCGCGGTCCGCCGCCGCCGCATCTTCGCGGCCGAGAGGCGCCTAGGCAATGGTCACCGGTGTCTACGCCCGTGCTCAGGCAAAAGGCTAACTCGGGGAGATTGTGCCGATATTGTAGCGAAGATTAAAAAACTTTTAGCATAATTGCGCCGATCGCGGGGATGATTTCCTCGATGTCAATCGGGGTGGGGTGGATTGTCGCGAAAAATTCTTCGAAAGGAGAATTTCGGAAACCGTGTTCTTCGCGGACGAAATAACCCCAGGAAAACAATCGAGTGGTTAAGATTCTCCCTCACGACATGGGGGGCGGGTATCCCCGTGGAGCGGTGATCTTTCGAAAAGCGGCCACCCTGTGGCGTTTATGCGACAGGGGGTCGCGATGTGGATTACAATTCTGCAATGACAATTGACCCCTGGCGTGACCGGCTCCTAACGTCGCCCCAACCGGGAAAATGTTTCCGGGACACCAGTGATCTCGTGGCGCCGTCAGACGGAATTCCGCCGGGGTCGGGCAAAGTTTCTTGAGGGGTTCTTGCCCGGCCTTAGTTCGATGCGCCATGGCAGAGGGGATATTGATGAGCATGAAAACCACCCACAAGGGCAGCGCGCGCGCGCGCCTGCTGACGTCGACGCTGCTCGCCGGGCTCGCGACGATCGCCGTGCCCGCGGCGATCGGTACGATCGCCATGGTCGCGCCGACCGTGGCCAGCGCTCAGGACTATTCGAGCGGCACCCTGATCGGCACCGTCACCGACACCTCGGGCGCCCCGATCGCCGGCGCGACCGTCGTCGTGAAGTCGCTGGCTCAAGGCTTCGAGCGTAACCTGACCACCGACTCGTCGGGTGGCTTCCGCGCGGCCCTGATTCCGACCGGCGGCTATTCGGTCTCGATCAACAAGGCCGGCTTCGTCGCGGCTAGCGACGGCAACGTCAGCGTCCGCACCGGCGCGGCGTCGAACTACGGCTTTACCCTGGCCGCCGAAGGCGAGACCGTTTCGGAAGTCGTCATCACCGGCACCGCCAACCCGCAGCTCGACTTCGCCAACACCACGACCGGCCTGGTCGTCGACGTCGAAACCCTGTCGAAGCAAGTTCCGATCGCCCGGAACGTGACCGCCCTGACGCTGCTGGCCCCCTCGGCCATCCCCGGCGACACGGCCGCGACCTTCGTTCAGCAGGGCCAATCGCAAGCCGCCATCGGCGGTTCGTCGATCGGTGAAAACGTCTTCTACGTGAACGGCCTGAACATCACGAACTTCGTCAACGGCATCGGTGGCACCACCGTCCCGTTCGAGTTCTACAAGTCGGTCGAAGTGAAGACCGGCGGTTTCCCGGCCGAATTCGGCCGCGGCACCGGCGCCATGATCAACGCCGTGACCAAGTCGGGCTCGAACGACTTCACGTTCGCCCTGCACGGCAACTATGAGCCGAACTCGCTGCGTGAGCAGCCGCCGAACGCCCTGACCACCCGCAACTCGGTCTCCAAGCGCACGGACAAGAGCCTGATCGTCGAAGCCGGCGGCCCGATCATCCCGGACCACCTGTTCTTCTACGGCCTGGCCTCGTTCAACAGCCTGAAGACCCAGACCGCGGCCAACACGTTCAACCCGGCGGCCGGCGCCCAGAACAACCTGACGCGCTTCCGCACGGCGGATCCGTTCTACGCCTTCAAGCTGGACGCCTACATCACCGACCGCCAGCACCTGGAATTCACCTACTTCGACAGCAGCCGTAAGCAAAAGAGCGACGTCTTCCGTTACTCGCTCGACAACGACCAAGTCGTCGGCAATCGCACGGCCGCCAACACCCTGTACCAGGGCGGTGAAAACTACGTCGCTCGCTATACCGGCAGCTTCACCGACTGGCTGACCATCTCGGCCGCCTACGGCCGCAGCGAAGTCGACAACGCCAACGTCGGCAACCTGATCGGCGAACCGCTGGTCCAGGACGCCCGCGGCTCCACCACCACGCTGAGCCGTCAGACCGTGGCCGCCAGCACCTTCCCGTTCCTCGCCGAACGTGAATTCTATCGCGGCGACGTCGACATCTACTTCAAGCTGTTCGGCTCGCACCACGTCCGCGGCGGCTACGATCAGGAAAACACCACCCTGACCGAGTTCACCGTGCGTAACGGCGGCTACAACTACATCTACCGCCAGGCCACGGCGACCAGCAACCTGGGCGGCCTCGTCGCCGCTGGTCAGCAGTATGTCGAACTCCGCAAGTTCCAGACGGGCGGCGGCTTCGACGGCGTCAACAAGGCCTACTACATCCAGGACGCCTGGGACCTGACCGATCGCCTGACCCTGAACCTGGGCGTGCGTAAGGACCAGTTCTCGGTGGCCGACCCGAACGGTCAGGTCTTCTCGAGCTTCAGCAATGAAATCGGCCTGCGGATGGGCTTCGCCTACGACATCTTCGGCGACCGCAACGACAAGCTCTACGGGTCGTACGGTCGTACGTACGTGCCGGTGGCTTCGAACACCGCGTTCCGCGCGGCTTCGCCGGCCATCGACAACTCGCAGTTCTTCCTGCCCGCCGGCGGCGCGACGACCTTCACGGGTCTGAGCCCCATCACGGGTCTGCCGACCGCGGGCCTCGGCGCGCAGATCATCGGTACGGCCGCTGCTCACGGCACGCTGAACCAGTGCGCCGCCGCCGTTGGCTCGATCGCCGCGGCCGGTTCGTGGGCTTGCGTCACCCGTAACGCCGGCACCTCGCCCGATCCGGACGCCGTCGCGGCCCACAACCTGGGTTCGACGTTCCAGGACGAGTACATCATCGGCTACGAGCACCGCTTCGGTCCGCTGTGGAAAGCCGGTGTCAACCTGACCTACCGCACCCTGGGCCGCGTGTCGGAAGACGCCCTGCTCGACTACGGCGTCCGCAACTGGTGCTCGGCTAACGGCTACGCGCTGAACAACGCCGCCGGCACGGGCTGCGCTCAGACCTGGTTCGGTGAGCACCAGTATCTGATCATCAACCCGGGCAAGGACGCGGTCATCACCCTGTTCGATCCGCTGCCGGGTGAGACCCAGATCCGCACGATCACCGTGACGGCGGCCCAAATGGGCTTCCCGAAGGTGAAGCGCGAATACGTCGGCCTCGAGTTCAACTTCGAGCGCGCCTTCGACGGCAAGTGGGGCCTGCAAGGTTCGTACGTGCTCTCGGAATCGAAGGGTAACTTCGAAGGCCAAGCGCGTTCGGACAACGGTCAGACCGACGCCGGCATCACCGTCGACTTCGACCACCTGGCCTTCGTGCCGGGCTCGTACGGCCTGCTGCCGAACCACCGTGGCCACCAGCTGAAGCTGTTCGGCTCGTACGCCTTGACCGACAACCTGCTGTTCGGTGGCAACCTCTCGGTCATCTCGCCGCGTAAGTACGGCTGCATCGGCACGGCTCCGGCCGGTTCGACGCCGGACGCCAGCATCGCCAACGACAGCTACGGCGCGGCTTCGCGCTTCTGCGGCGGCAAGCTGGTCAACCGCGGCACGGCCTTCGACGGTGACTGGATCACGCGCTTCGACATGTCGGTCCGCTATACGGTCCCGGCGAAGTTCGTGCCGTCGCTGCCGCTGATCGGTTCGGAAGACAGCTCGCTGGTCCTGCGCGCCGACGTGTTCAACGTGTTCAACCTGAAGAACATCGCCGAGCGTAACGAATTCGGCGAAACGGCTACGGGCACCGCGCGTCTGGACTACCAGTCGCCGATGGCCTACCAGCCGCCGCGCTCGATCCGCTTCGGCTTCGATCTGCAGTTCTAATCCGCTTAAAACGGATCGAACGGATGACGGCGGGCTCGCAAGAGCCCGCCGTTTTTCTTTGAGCGATGGATTGCCGTGGAAGGTGGTCGGGCCGGGATGAGGTCCCCGCCCGGAACTTGGAGCGAGTGCCGTCGGCTTCCGACCCCAGTCGGAAGTCGGATGCTCCCCCTCTGGGGGAGCTGTCGCGGAGCGACTGAGGGGGCTATGCGGCCTATGCCGAGCT